>NZ_JBIAHP010000005.1:0-153509 GCF_042870715.1 Streptomyces sp. NPDC006463
TGGCACGCTGTTGAGTTCTCAAGGAACGGACGCTTCCTTTGTACTCACCCTCTCGGGCTTTCCTCCGGGCTTTCGTTCTGTGTTCTTGCGTTTCCGACTCTATCAGACTCTTTCGTGTCTGACCCCCAGTCAGCGGGGTTTGTCTTCCGGGCTGTTGGGCCCTTCCGACTCCCGAACTCTAGTGGATTTCCCCGGCGATTCATAATCGGCCTTCGGAAATGAATACGGGCATGCCGAATTCGTTCCCAGTGGGAGATCGTGCTGAGTTGGGTGCCGCTACGAGGCGGCGGGATTCGTTGCCTCCAAAACCTTCCGGCTCTGGGACAACTCGAAGAACCTTACGGATCCTCGGGGGCCGTGTCAACTTGGGTGGTCAGCTGGGGGACTGGAGGTCCTCCACGCGGTCCAGCAGCCGCGTGAGCATGTCGCCCAGCACCCCGCGCTCCGCGGTGGAGAGGTCCTGGAGGAGGTCCTCCTCGAAGACCGTGGCGGCGCGCATCGCGTCCAGCCACTTGCTGCGGCCCTCGTCGGTGAGCTCCACGATCACGCGGACCCGGTTGGACTCGTCGCGCTCGCGGGTGACCAGTCCTTCCGCCGTCATGCGGTCGATCCGGTGGGTCATCGCCGCCGGCGTGAGGCCCAGCTGCTTCGCGAGTTCGCTCGGGCCCATCCGGTACGGGGCTCCGGAGATGACGAGGGCCTTGAGGACCTCCCACTCCGCGTTGCTGATGCCCAGGGCCGCGGTCTGGCGTCCGTACGCGACGTTCATGCGGCGGTTCAGACGGCTCAGCGCCGACACCACCTTCTCGACCTGCGGGTCGAGGTCCTGGAACTCGCGCTGGTAGACGGCGATCTGCTCATCGAGGCTCGGTTCGTGGACGGGCGTAGTGCCGTCGGGGGTGTCACCCATGGGTCGAAGTATCGCACGAACCCGTTGGCGTCTAACTCCTTCGGTGTGTAGAGTTAAGGATCGAAATTTAGGTATGAAGTTCTGAAGTCTTCAGTCTTCGGCTCTCAAGGCAGGTGAAGTGACCAAGGTGATGGGCGCTGCGTTGCGGCGGATCCAGGCCGGCAACGCGCTGACCGCGTTCGGCATCGGTTTCACGGTTCCGTTCCTCTACATCTATGTGGCGCAGGTGCGAGGTCTGGGCTCCATGGCCGCCACGAGTGCGTTCGTGGCGTTCGCCCTGGGCGCCCTTGTCGCGTTGCCCCTCACCGGTCGGGTCATCGACCGACGTGGTCCGGTCCCCGTGGTCATCGGTGCGGCGGTCGCCGCCTCGACGGGTGCGCTCTCCCTCGGGCTCTCCACCGGCATCGTGCCGATCCTGCTGTCGGCCCTGACGCTCGGCGCCGGGCAGGCCGTGATGCAGCCGGCCCTCGCCACGATGATCGTGTGGTGCTCCACGCCGTCCACCCGGACGCGTGCCTTCGCCATGCAGTTCTTCATGCAGAACCTGGGCCTGGGCATCGGCGGTCTCATCGGCGGCCAGATCGTCGACGAGAGCCGGCCCGGCAGCTTCACCCTGCTCTTCGGCATCGAGGCCGTGATGTTCCTGGTGCTGGCGGGGATCATCCTCACCGTGCGCCTGCCGCGCGTGCCGAGCATCAAGGACGCCGTACCGAAGGACCCGTCCCAGGCCGGCGGCGGCGCGTGGAAGCGGCTGCTGCGACACAAGGCCATGGTGCAGCTGTGCGTCCTGGGCTTCGTGCTCTTCTTCGCCTGCTACGGACAGTTCGAGTCGGGTCTGGCCGCCTTCGGTACCGAGGCCGCCGGGATCTCCCCCTCGACGCTGGGCTTCGCGCTCGCCGCCAACACCGGTGCGATCGTCGTGGCGCAGTTCGTCGTGCTGCGGCTGGTCGAGAAGCGCCGCCGGTCCCGTGTGATCGCCCTGGTCGGGCTGATCTGGACCGTGGCGTGGGTCATCGCCGGGTTCTCGGGTCTGGGGCACGGCAGCGCGATGATGGCCGCCGCCGCGTTCGTCTCCACGTACGCGCTCTTCGGCATCGGCGAGGCCATGCTGTCGCCGACCCTCGCGCCGCTGGTGGCGGACCTGGCTCCGGAGGGCTCCGTGGGCCAGTACAACTCGGCCTTCGCGCTGGTCAAGCAGATGGCGCTGGCACTGGGGCCGCTCGGAGTGCCGCTGGGTGCGGGCGTTCCGATGCTCTACATCGGGACCTTCCTGCTCGTGTCGCTCGGTATCTCCTGGCTCGCGCTGCGGCTCGGCAAGCAGCTGAGCGCGGTGCAGGACAACCCGTCGTCGGTGAGCAGGGTCGTGGCGCAGGGGTCTGCGGCTGCGCCGGCCAAGGTCTCCGAGCCCGTGGCCGTGTAAGTAGTACGGATACGCAGGGCTCAGTACGCACTGCGCAGTGCTGACGTGTGGAAGGCCCCGGTCCTGTGGACCGGGGCCTTCCGTGTTTTCGGTGTCTTGGGTGTCTTCGGTGTCTTGGGTGTACTGCGGCTACTTCTCCGGCAGCGCGAACTCGCACCACACGGCCTTGCCGCCGCCCGGGGTGCGGCGGCAGCCCCAGGACGAGGCGATGGTGGCGACGATCGAGATGCCGCGGCCGGTCTCGTCGGCCGGTTCGGCGCGGCGGCGGCGCGGGAGGTGGTCGTCCCCGTCGGTGACCTCGATGATCAGCCGGCGGTCTGTGCGGCGCAGCCGTAGGCGCATGGGCGGGGTGCCGTGCTGGAGGGAGTTCGCGACCAGCTCGCTCGCGGCCAGTACGCCGAGATCGCACAGCTCGACCGGGAAACGCCAGGAGGCGAGGACTCCCTGTGCGAAGGCGCGGGCGCGCGGGGCGGCTTCGATGCCGCCGAGGAGGTCCAGGGCGGCGTTGTGGAAGAGCTCGGCGTCGGCGCCGGTGCGGGCCGGCTGCTGGAGGACCATCACGGCGACGTCGTCGTCGTGGTCGGCGTCCACGCCGAGGGCGCGCATCAGGCGGTCGCAGATGACGGCCGGGGTGCCCTGGGCGCCGGAGAGGGCGCGCTCCAGGGCGGCGACGCCTTCGTCGATGTCCTCGCCGCGGCGTTCGACCAGGCCGTCGGTGTAGAGGACGGCGGTGGAGCCTGGGCCCAGGGCGATGGTGCCCGAGGTGTGGAGCCAGCCGCCGGTGCCCAGCGGCGGGCCGGTGGGGTCGGCGGCTCTGCGGACGGTGCCGTCCTCGTCGCGGACCAGGATCGGGAGGTGGCCGGCGGAGGCGTACGCGAGCAGGCCCTCGTTGGGGTCGTGGACCGCGTAGACGCAGGTGGCGATCTGGCTGGCGTCGATCTCGGCGGCGAGGCCGTCGAGGAGCTGGAGCACCTCGTGCGGGGGCAGGTCGAGGCGGGCGTACGCGCGGACGGCCGTACGGAGCTGGCCCATGACGGCGGCGGCGCGGACCCCGCGGCCCATGACGTCGCCGATGACGAGGGCGGTGCGGCCGGCGCCGAGGGTGATGACGTCGTACCAGTCGCCGCCGACGGCCGCCTCGGTGCCGCCGGGCTGGTAGGTGGCGGCGACGCGCAGGTCGTCGGGCTGTTCGAGTTCCTGCGGGAGGAGGGAGCGCTGGAGGGTGACGGCGGCCTCGCGCTGACGGCGCTCGCTGGCGCGCAGGCGTTCGACGGCCTCGGCGTGGTCGGTGACGTCGGCGAGGTGGATCAGGATCCCGGTGTGGTCGGGGTCCGGGTCGGGGCCCCGCCCGGGGGCGGACCGGGGGAACTCCACCGGGGTGCAGGTGACGGTGTACGAGCTGGTGCCGCCGGGTGTCGTGCGGTTCTTGGCGGTACGGGGCCTGCCACTGCGCTGGACCTGGTCGAGGAGGGGCAGCAGGCCGAGCTCGCCGAGCTCGGGAAGGGCCTCGTGGGCGGGGGCGCCGGGGGTGCGGGCGCCGAAGCCGGCGGTGTAGGCGTCGTTGACGTAGGCGACGCGGTGCTCGGGTCCGTGGACGAGGGCGACCAGGGCCGGCAGGCGGCCGAGGACCTCGCGTACGGAGAGCTCGTCGGGGGTGGGCACCGTGGCGACGACGCCCGTCCTCGGCACGGGGGCGACGGCCGGGGTGGTGCCGGATCCGCTGCCGGTGCCGCAGACCGTGGGGTCGGCGGGGCGGCCGTCCGCGGCGGGCGCGGACCGCTCGGTTCCGGGGTCGGCGCGGCCGCCGCGGGCTGCCGGGACGGAGCCTTCACCCCGCTTGGCCTGGGCGGCGGCGTGTTCGGTCCGGGCGGCGGCGCGGCGCTGCGTTCCGGGAAACCGGGCGCTCCAGCGCGTGAAGTTCACTGCGTTCAAGCCTCGTGGTGTCGCAAGTGGTCGCTGTGTCGCTGGTGGTCGGTCGCTGACGGGACGTTGTCACTCTGTGCAGGTGTGAGCCCACCTATGGTCACACGTCCAGTGTGGCCGACCGCACTGACAACGTCAGCCCTGGCTGTCCTGCGGGGGGTTGGGAGCGGGGTTCGGCGGGGGTTCCTTGGGGCCGCCGCCTGCGGCGAGTTCGAATTCTGCCCTGGGGTGTTCGAGTGAGCCTAGGGAGACGATCTCCCGCTTGAAAAGACCGGAGAGGGTCCATTCCGCGAGGACGCGCATCTTGCGGTTGAAGGTGGGGACGCGGCTGAGGTGGTATGTGCGGTGCATGAACCAGGCCGGGTAGCCCTTGAGCTTGCGGCCGTAGATGTGCGCGACGCCCTTGTGGAGGCCGAGGGAGGCGACGGAGCCGACGTACTTGTGGGCGTACTCGGTGAGGACTTCGTCGCGCAGGGCGGCGATGAGGTTGTCGGCGAGGACTTTGGCCTGGCGGACCGCGTGCTGGGCGTTGGGGGCGCATTCGCGGCCCGGCTGCGCCGCGGTGATGTCGGGGACGGCCGCCGCGTCGCCGGCGGCCCAGGCGTGTTCGACGCCCTCGACGGTGAGGAAGGAGGTGCAGGCCAGGCGGCCGCGCTCGTTCTTCGGCAGGTCGGAGGCGGCGAGGATCGGGTGGGGTTTGACTCCTGCGGTCCACACGACGGTGCGGGTGGGGAAGCGCGCGCCGTCGCTGAGGACGGCGACGCGGTTCTCGCAGGATTCGAGCCGGGTCTCCAGGCGGACGTCGATGCCCCGGCGGCGCAGTTCGCGGACCGTGTAGACGCCCATCTCGGGGCCGACCTCGGGAAGGATCCGGTCGCTGGCCTCGACCAGGACCCACTTCATGTCCTCGGCCTTGACGTTGTGGTAGTACCGCGCGGCGTAGCGGGCCATGTCCTCCAGTTCGCCGAGGGCTTCGACGCCCGCGTAGCCGCCGCCGACGAAGACGAAGGTGAGGGCGGCGTCGCGGATGGCGGGGTCGCGGGTGGAGGAGGCGATGTCCATCTGTTCGATGACGTGGTTGCGCAGGCCGATGGCCTCTTCGACAGTCTTGAACCCGATGCCGTAGTCGGCGAGTCCCGGGATGGGGAGGGTGCGGGAGATGGAGCCGGGGGCGAGGACGAGTTCGTCGTACTCGATCTCGACGGCGCCGGTGCCTTCCTCCTCGGTGGCGAGGGTGGTGACGGTCGCCGTCCGTTTGGCGTGGTCGATGCGCTGGGCCTCGCCGATGACGATGCGGCATTTGCCGAGGACCCGGCGGAGCGGGACCACGACGTGGCGGGGGGAGATCGAGCCCGCGGCTGCTTCGGGGAGGAAGGGCTGGTAGGTCATGTAGGGCTCGGGGGTGACCACCGTGACCTCGGCTTCGTCGGCTCTCAGCTTTCTCTGGAGCCTGAGCGCTGTGTACATGCCGACGTAGCCGCCGCCGACGACCAGGATGCGGGTGCGGGGCGGGGTACCGGGGTCCGTGCCCGGGGAGTTAGCAGCCTTCACCATCCCATGACGCAACGTGGCCGGGAGTTTGTCCACAGCCCCGACAGATTGTGTGACCGGAGGTAGTGCTGGGACGGGGTCGAACCGGACCATGGAGAGGGGTGGAGATTCGCAGGTCAGAGCATGCGGAAGGGGTGATTCCGAGGAGGTGTAACGGAAAAGTGGGTGTGAATGCTCCGATCGGGCGGTGCTCCGTCCGGGGCTGCCCCTTCTGAATTGACTCTGGCTCAACTATGTTCGTATCTCGTCGAGGAGTAAGACCGGGCCCACATGACCGTGGCCCCCTCGACGTGAAGGCGGGGAGTGTCTCCGGGGGGAGACGAAATGATTACCGGGGGAAACATATGAACATTTCCGATTTCCATGGTTCTGCGACCGCGCTCTCGGTCGAGAGCAACGGTCGCGGTCTCGCAGGCGGCACCACGCACGGAGTGGGGCGGTCCACGCCGCTGCGCGTCGACGCGCAGCGAAATCTGGAGCACGTCCTGCGCGCGGCCCGCGAGGTCTTCGGCGAACTGGGCTACGGGGCCCCGATGGAGGACGTGGCGCGACGCGCGCGCGTCGGCGTCGGCACGGTGTACCGGCGCTTCCCGAGCAAGGACGTCCTGGTCCGCCGAATAGCCGAGGAGGAGACCGCCCGGCTGACCGAGCAGGCCAGGACCGCGCTGGGCCAGGAGGAGGAGCCGTGGCAGGCGCTGTCGCGCTTCCTGCGCACCTCCGTGGCCTCGGGTGCCGGGCGGCTGCTGCCGCCGCAGGTGCTCCGGGTGGGCTCGGCGGTCGAGGACGGCGTCGAGGAGTCCGCGGCGGCGCGGGTTCCGCACCAGCGCCAGGCGGTCGCGGCGAGCGGGGCTCCCGAGCTGCGCGTCGTGGGCACCCGGCCGGCGATCGAGGACGAACCGTCGGACGACTCGGGCGCCGGTGCGCTGCTGGAGGTCGTCGGCCGGCTGGTGGACCGTGCACGGGAGGCCGGTGAGCTGCGGACCGACGTCACGGTGGCCGATGTGCTGCTCGTGATCGCCACGGCGGCGCCCGCGCTGCCCGACCCGGCGCAGCAGGCGGCGGCCTCGACCCGGCTGCTCGACATCCTGCTCGAAGGGCTGCGGTCCCGCACGGTGTGATTCCGGGTGACAGTGCGGGATTTCGCCGGACTGTCCCCGGATGAGTGCATGGTGTGCAAAAGGGTTCGACGCGTGGCACCCGTGTGACACGCTTGATCGGTGTACCGGTTGAGTGTGTCGTGCGGGGGCTTCCGCGATGAGCGTTGACGGGCGGGAAGGGCCACTCGGTGGTACCGGTGGCGAGGTCGAGACGGGCAGCCTGCCCGCACGCCAGGTACCCGCTCAGCGCGAACCGCGGGGCCGGCACCGCGCCTCGGCGGGCACCGGAGCCCAACTGCCCCCGTCCGACGGGGACCTGATCGCCCGGATGCGGGGTGGCGACGATGGTGCGTACGAGGAGCTGTTCCGCCGGCACGCCGATTCCGTACGCCGCTACGCGCGGTCCTGCTGCCGGGACGCGCACACCGCCGACGACCTGACCGCCGAGGTGTTCGCGCGGACGCTGCAGGCGGTACGGGGCGGAGCCGGCCCGGACCAGTCGGTACGGGCCTACCTGCTGACCACCGTGCGCAGGGTCGCCGCGGCCTGGACGAAGACCGCGAGGCGGGAGCATCTCGTCGAGGACTTCGCCGTCTTCGCCGAGCAGGCGGCCACAGGCACGGAGGGCGGGGCCGGGCTGTCCCGCCTGTCCGGCCTGTCCGGGGACGACACCCTCGAACTGGGCGCGGACGTCCGGGCGATGCACGAGGCAGAGCAGTCCCTCGCCATGCAGGCCTTCCGGAGTCTGCCCGAGCGGTGGCAGGCCGTGCTGTGGCACACCACCGTGGAGGAGGCCTCGCCGAGCGCGATCGCGCCGCTGTTCGGGCTGAGCGCCAACGCGACGGCGGTGCTGGCCAGTCGCGCCCGTGAGGGGCTCAAGCAGGCGTATCTGCAGGCCCATGTGAGTTCGGCGCTGAGTGCGGGCGGCGACTGCGCGCGCTACTCGGACCGGCTGGGCGCGTACGCGCGCGGCGGGCTGCGGATGCGGGCGGAGCGGGGGCTGCGGGGGCACCTGGAGGAGTGCGCGAAGTGCCGGCTGGCCGCCAGGGAGCTCAGAGACGTCAACGCGGGCATTCCCGCGCTGCTTCCGGTCGCCGTCATCGGGTGGTTCGCCGCCGGGTACGCGGCCAAGGCCGCGGGGGTGGTGGCCGGTGGTGCCGTCGCCGCGGGTGGAGCCGGGGTGGCCGCGGCCGCCGTCGGCGGGTCGACCGCGGGGGCCGGGACTGCCGGGGCCGGGACTGCGAGCGCCGGGGCTGCGAGCACCGGGGCTGCCGGTGGGGCCGCTGGGGCGGGCGCTGCCGGTGGCGCGGGGGCTGCTGGCGGAGCCGCCGGGGGGGCCGGGGCCGGGGTCGGCGCCGCCGTGATCTCCGAGGGGCTGGGGCTGCCGGTCAAGGCCGCCATCGCCGCCGGGATCGCGGTCGCCGCGGCCGCCGGTGTGGTGTTCGCACTGGCCGGGGACGACACAGCGCCCCAGGCCCAGGCGAAGCCCGTACCCGGCGCGGCGGCTCCGGTGGTGCCGGACGCGCCCGCCGCCTCGCCCGAGCCGCCCCAGCCGGAGCCGGGCCCGCCGGGGGCGGAGCCGCCGCCCGCGCGGGACTCCGTACCTCCGCGGAGTCCGGCGCCTGCCACGCCCGCCGCGCCCGCGCCCGCTCGCCCCTCGCCCGCGCCGACTCCCTCGCCCAGCGCCGAGAAGCCCTCGCCGACCCCGGCTCCGAGCCGGACCTCGGCGAAGCCCACCCCCGCACCCGTGCTTCCGCCGACGCCGCCGCAGGGGTTCCAGCTGGCCCGGCTCGGCCAGTCGGCGTACGGGGACCACCGCGACCCGGAGCTCCAGACCTGGCGCAGCAGCTGGGTGTGGCAGCGCTGGGGCCTGGAGGTGGGCGACCGGCGGTTCGGGCAGGGGATCACCGTGAACTCCCGTTCCTCCGTGGAGATCACCCTCAACCGGCAGTGCACGGCCTTCTCGGCGCGGGCCGGGGTGGACGGGCTGTCTCTGCTCACCGACGGCACGGTGCGGTTCTCCGTGTACGCCGACGGGCAGCAGCTGTGGCGGTCGGGCGCGCTCGGCTACGAGGACCAGACCGCCGCCGTCGACGTCCCGCTGGCCGGGCGCAAGACGCTGCGGCTGGTGGTGGAGCCGACCGGACAGGGCAGTGGGCCGACCCTGGCGAGCTGGGCCGACGCCGTGATCAGCTGCCGGTGAGGAGGGTGACGACCTCGGCCGGGGAGAGTACGGCGCCCGCCGCCTCCTCCTCCCCGTAGCGTTCGGGGCCCAGCACGGCGCGCGTGTCGTCCGGGAGTCCGCCGACCGCGGCCTGTTCCGGGACCGAGCGCGGGTGGCCCGCGCGCCAAGCGGTGGCCGCCGCGAGCAGCCGTACGGCCTCCGCGGCGCGGTCGGCGGCGGCCAGCAGCACGGCCGCGGTGTCGGTGAGCGAGGCCAGGACGCGCTCGGCGCAATGTGCGGCGACGGCGACGGCCAGGGCCGGCCCGAGCTTGGCGAGGCCGGCCTCCGGGCCGTGTTCGCGGGCGGTGAGGACGGCTTCGATGTTGTCGAGCCCGGCGGTGAGCTGCGGGGGCACCGTGATCTTGCCGGCCGCGGTCCGGGCGCGTTCGCAGGCGGAGCGGGCCCGGCCGTGGTCCCCGCGTACGAGGGCGAGCATCGCGGTGAGGAGGCCGCCGTAGGCCTGGATGTCGTAGATGCCGCCGTGCGCGTACTGTTCGGCTTCGCCGTGGGCCTGCGCCACCAGGCGCTCGGACTCGTCGAAGTTCCCGGCGCAGAAGGCGGCCTCCGCGAGGCGCGCGAGGGCGAAGGGCGCCTCGGTGTGGGCGCCGACCTCGCGGGCCAGGCGCAGGCACTCCTCGTACTCGGCGCGGGCCTGGTCGTAGCGGCCGCGGGAGAGCGCCACCTCGCCGGCGGCGCTGGCGACCTGGCCGCGGGTCCAGCGGTCACCGACCCGGCTGGCGATCTCGTGCAGTTCGGCGAGGTCGGCGTCGACGGCGGGCAGGCCTCCGGTGATGTCGATGGCCACATGGGTGCGGAGCATGAGGGTGACGCCCACTTCCCAGTCGCCGCCGTGGCTGCGGCAGTTGGCGACGGTCATCTCCAGCCCGGCACGGAAGTCGATGGTGCCGCCGGTCAGGAAGGCCGTCATCGGCCAGAGCATGCCGGGGAACCGGGCGGCCTCGGGGCCGCCGCTGGCGAACACCCGCTGCATCTCGGCGGCGAGCGCGACGTTCTGCGGGGTGCCGAACTCCTCGGGCGAACGGCCGTCGCCGAGCAGGATGAGGTGCAGGAGCCGCAGGCGCATGAAGCGCCAGTACTCGGGCGTGCCCTCGGGCTGCTCGGCGGGGGTGACGGCCAGGACGCGCTCGGCCCATTGGGCGCCCTCGGCGCGGTAGTTGCGCAGCCACCAGAACCAGCCGAGGGCGAGCGCGAGGCGCTGGGCGCACTCGGTGGTCCCGGCGGCGGTGGTGTGGAGGAGCGCGGCGCGGAGGTTGTCGAGCTCGGTCTCGACGCGGCGGATCCACGGGAGCTGGGCGGCGGACCTCAGGAGGGGTTCCGCCTCCTCGGCGAGGGACAGGAAGTGCGCGGCGTGGCGGTGGGCGGCGGCGGCGCGGTCGGCGGGGTGCGCGGCCGCGCGCTCGGCGGCGTACTCGTGGATGGTCTCCAGCATCCGGTAGCGCATGCCGTCGCCGGGCTCGGGGCCCGGTTCGGCCAGGACGAGGGACTTGTCGACGAGGGAGCCCAGGACGTGGGCGACGTCGGGGCTGTGGCCGTCGGCGTCGAAGTCGGAGTCGGAGGCGGAGTCCGAGGCGGAGGCGGAGTCCGAGGCGGAGGCGGAGTCCGAGGCGGAGGCGGAGTCCGAGGCGGTGCAGACGGCTTCGGCGGCCGGCAGGTCGCAGCCGCCGGCGAAGACGGACAGGCGGCGCAGCACCGCCCGCTCGGGCTCGTCGAGCAGGTCCCAGGACCAGTCGACGACGGCGCGCAGGGTCTGCTGTCGCGGCAGGAGGGTCCGGGCGCCGCTGGTCAGGAGCCGGAAGCGGTCGTCGAGGCGGTCGGCGATCTGGCGCGGGGTGAGCAGCCGCAGCCGGGCCGCGGCCAGTTCGATCGCGAGCGGCAGGCCGTCGAGGCGGGCGCAGATCTCGGCGACGGCCTCCGGGTCCGCGGCGGGGGTGAAACCGGGGCGGACGGCGGCGGCGCGGTCGGCGAAGAGACGGTGCGCGTGGTCGGGCGGGAGCGGGTCGACGGGGCGGACGGTTTCGCCGGGCACGCCGAGGGGTTCACGGCTGGTGGCCAGGATCCGGACGCCGGGGCAGTGGGTGAGGATCTCCTCGGCCAGCTCGGCGGCGGCGCCGATGACGTGTTCGCAGTTGTCGAGGACGAGGAGCAGGCGGCGCTGCGCGCAGTGCTCGACGAGCTGGGCCGTGGGGTCGTCGGCGGTGGTCTTCTCGCGGCCGACCAGGGTGTTCTCGCGCAGGCCGAGGGCGCTGAGGACGGCGCCGGGTACGGCCGCGGGGTGGTCGAGGCGGGCGAGTTCGACGAGCCAGCCGGGTTCGGGATGGGCCCGGGCCGCGTGCTCGGCGAGCCGGGTCTTTCCGGAGCCGCCCGGTCCGGTGAGGGTGACGAGGCGGAGGCGGGCCAGGTCGGTGTGCAGGGAGGCGAGTTCGGGCTCGCGACCGACGAAGGAGGTGAGGCGGGGGCGGAGGTTGCCGGCGGGCACCTGCGGCGCGGGCCGGAGCAGCTCCGCTTGCAGGGCGGTGAGTTCGGGCCCGGGGTCGGTGCCGAGACCGCCGGCGAGGGCGCGGCGGGTGCGCTCGTACGCGGCGAGCGCGTCGGCGGGGCGGCCGGCCGCGCGGAGGGCGCGGAGCTGCTGGGCGCGCAGGGGCTCGTCGTACGGGCGCTCCTGGATCAGCGCCTCGATCTCCGGGAGGAGGGACGCCGGGTCGGCGGAGCCGCTCCGGAGCTCGGCGTCGATCCGGTCGCGGACGGCGGCGGTGCGGTGCGCTTCGGTGGCGGCCGCGTGGGCGGTACGGGCGGGCTCGGGCAGGTCGGCGAGGGCGGGTCCGCGCCACAGGGCCAGGGCGGTGCGCAGGGTGTCGGCGGCGGCAGCGGGATCGGTGTCGAGCTGTCGGCCGCCTTGGGCGGCGAGCCGGGTGAAGCGGTGCAGGTCGATGTCCTCGCGGGCGGCGGCGAGGCGGTAGCCGCCGACGGGGTCGGCGTGGACGGAGTCCCGGCCGCCGAGGGCGCGGCGGAGCCGGGCGACGAGCGCCTGGAGGGCGGCGGGGGCGTCGTGGGGCGGGTCGTCGCCCCAGACCTCGTCGACGAGGTCGGGTACGGAGGCCCGGCCGCCGCCGCGGAGGGCGAGGGCGGCGAGGAGCGCGCGCAGGCGGGCGCCGCCGATCGGGAGGGGGGCGCCGGTCTCGTCGCGTGCCTCGGTGGCGCCAAGTATGAGATACCGCACCGGCCAATTCTGCCTGGTCCGGCGGCGGGCGGCAGCGATTTCCCGGCCGGTGCGCGTGGCCCGGGTCCGCCGGTACGGGGCCGCGCCCGATCCGGTACGGGGCCGCGCCTGATCGGCGGCAAGCGGCCCGGCCGGCCGACGGCCGGAGTCCGGGGCGGCTGGGCGCGGCGTCAGGAGCCGCTGCGCAGCGGGCGGGGAGCCCCTCCGGGGCCGAGCCGCGCGAGCGGCGCGTCGAGGGGAGGGGCCGGGACCGCGCGGCGGCGGGCCGTGGACGTGCCGGTCCAGCAGGTGCCGCGGCGGGCCAGGAGGCGGTGCAGCCACAGCTCCATCGAGACGAGTTCCGCCAGCCCGTCCAGCGGGACCGGGCGGCCGTCCGCCGCGTCGAGCAGGGCCTGTTGGACGACGCGGGCGTCGATCAGCCCGGCGTCCGCCAGCAGCGGTGAGGCGAACAGCGACAGCAGCTCGGTCAGGGCCGCCCGCAGCCCCAGCCGGGTGGCCGTCTCGTTCGGGGCATGGGCCGTGACACCCCAGCCCGGCGGGAGTTCCCGTACACCGGCCGAGGACAGGACGCTGCGCAGGATCGCGGCCCGGGCCCCGGGCTGGACGCGCAGGGATTCGGGGAGGGCGCGGGCCGCCCGTACGACCTGGTTGTCCAGGAAGGGGGCGTGCAGGCGCTGGCTGCGGACCTCCACGGCCTGTTCGAAGACCCGGTGGTCCGCGGCGTGCCGGGCGAGCAGCGCGCGGGCGCGGGCCTCCCCCGGCCGCAGCGACAGGGGAGGGCGGCCGGCGGCGGCCGTGAGACGGATCGATACTTCCGCCAGTGCCTCACCCGTCAGCCAGCCCGCCGCCGGTCCCGGCCGGGACCAGGTCAGGGCGGCGAGGGAAGCGTCCACCGGACCGAAGACGCGCTCGGTGACCCCGCCCTCGCGGAGTCTGGCCGCGGCGGCTTCCATGCCCGTGCGGTACGGCGTACGGGCGAGTCTGCGGGCCGCGGAGTACACGGTCAGCGGCACCAGCAGGGACTCTCCGGAAGCTCCGGAGGCGGAGGCCGAGCGGGCCAGGGCGGCCACCGGGCGCAGCAGGTGACGGCGGCGGCGGTCCATCAGGAGGTCGGCCATGCGGGCCGGGTGGGCGTCGAGGACCTGGCGGGCGCCGTGGCCGGTGAAGTGGTCGGCCGAGCCGGCGGCCAGCCGGCGCCGCTCGCGGGCGGCGAAGACGAGGGACGGTCCGGGTTCGTCGGTGAGCGGGCCGTCGAGTTCGGCGTACGGGAGGGCTTCCTCGGCGGCGGCCACCACGACGTGGTGCAGGCGCGGGTCGGCCGCGATGGCCCGGGCCCGCTCCAGTTCCGGTTCGCGGCCCTGCGGGGTGGCCAGGTCGTTGAAGGTGACCGCCAGCAGCCGGGCCCCGCCCGGGCCGGCCAGGCTGCCCGGGGCTCCGGGCAGGCCGGCCGCGAGCAGGGCCAGGGTCGCGGAGGCGCTGCCGCCGGAGAGGTCGGCGCCCACCCCCGGTGCCGGGGCGCCGCGGGCCGCGCGCCGGTCGGCGGGGCCCATGCCGGGCACGGGGCCGGGATCGTACGGCGGCAATGTGTCGGGGGCATGGCGGGGCGCTGTGAGCCGGGCGCGCACGGCATCCACCAAAGCTTCCCGTACGCCCTCCACCGCGCGGTCGGGTTCGGACTCGGGCGCGGCCACCGCGAGCGAGGCGACCGCCTCGTAGCCGGTGATCTCGCGGGAGCCCTCGCGCAGGATGAGCGCGTGCCCGGGCGGGATGCGGCGGACACCGGCGTACGGTGTGCCGTCGCCCAGTGCCTCCGGGCTGTCGGGGCAGGCCAGCAGGGCGGCGAGATGGCCGACGTCGAGCTGCGCCTCGATGAGGTCGGCGAGCGGGAGGGCGGCGGTGGCGTACGCCGTGCCGCTCGCCCAGGGGGTGTAGAAGACGGGCCGCGCGCCCGCGAGGTCGCCGACGACGGTGATCCGGCGGCCGGCCTGGACGACGGCGGTGTAGCTGCCGGGCCACTGGGTGAGGTGGCGCAGGGCCCCGCCGCGGGCGGCGTAGAGCGCGCGGCGCAGTTCGGCGTCGGTCGCGCCGCAGCAGCCGAGGACGGCGAGCCGGGTGAAGGGATCGGCCGGGTCTGCGGTGAGGGTGCGGATCTCGTCAGGGCGCCAGTCGCCGACGGCCCAGAGCGGGTCGGGATCGCCCCAGAGCAGTTGGGCGCCGACGGGGTGGACGGTGCGCTCGGCGTCCACCCCGGGATCGCCCGGGTGGGCGGCGTCCGCGATGCCGCCGCGCACGGGTGCGCCGCTCTCGCCGTAGCCGTCTTGGTCGTAACCGCCCTGGCCGAAGACGCGGCCGGCCGTGCCGAAGCTCGCGGCGATACTGCTCCAACCCACCAACCAGCGCACCGCCGCCTCCCCAGCCTGTGGGCACATGACCGGGGCACGGGCAGCACGGTCGGCGCTGAGGGCGCGGCCGGCGGGACCCCGGATGGCTCGGGTCCATGCTGCCACGGGAGAGGCGTGCGAGAGGGTCAAAGGGGGCGCGCATGCAAACGAACACGCCCCCGCCACGCGGTATTTGGCGTTCCGTTCCACTCGCCCCATAGGTCACTTTCGGCCATTCTTCGGCCGTACTGAGAGCCGCCGGAGGCCGTCGGCCACCGGTGCGCGGGCGCGGTACGGGAGGCGGAATCCACCCCCCGGACCGTTCCGCCACCCGCGGGGATTGAGGTGGCGGCATCCCCCGGCCCGCCCGATCCGCGCAGCGGGCCGACCCACGCACCGCACATCGAATCGCCGGGCCCCCCGACCGGCCAGAGCGCACGGACGGGCGCACGGCCACACGGACGGAGCACGCGATGACACGTGCGCCCCGAGTACAGGTCCGGACCGGACTGTGCAAACGGACAACAATCCCGCCATACGGAAGTCGGGGCCTTAACGCTTGGGAGGCGGGGAACTACGCTGGGTTTACGAAATGCCGGGCGCCTATGCCCCGGCGGCGTATGCGTTCCGCGTGTGACGAGGGGTGGCGCATGTCCAGGGAGCTCCGCGAGCCCAATGAGAAGCTCGGCGCCGTCCTCGCCCTCGCGGGCATCAGCAACGCCGGGCTGGCCCGGCGGGTCAACGACCTCGGCGCGCAGCGCGGCCTGACGCTTCGGTACGACAAGACGTCGGTGGCCCGGTGGGTGTCGAAGGGGATGGTGCCGCAGGGTGCCGCCCCACATCTGATCGCGGCCGCCATCGGCGCGAAGCTGGGGCGGCCGGTGCCCCTGCACGAGATCGGCCTGGCGGACGCGGACCCCGCGCCCGAGGTCGGCCTGGCCTTCCCGCGTGACGTGGGTGCGTCGGTGCGGTCGGCCACCGACCTCTACCGGCTCGACCTGGCGGGCCGGCGCGGCGGTGGCGGGATCTGGCAGTCGCTCGCCGGCTCCTTCTCGGTGGCGGCGTACGCGACGCCCGTCTCGCGCTGGCTGATATCTCCCGCCGACAGTTCGGTGGCACGCGAGCCGACGGTCCCCGGCACATCGGTCCAGACCCCCTCGGCTCAGGCGCCCACGGCCCAGGCACCCACGGCTCACGACGCGCCGCCGCACGACGCCCCGGCGCTCGGCCCCGCGACCGGCCCGACGACAGGGCCCGTGACGGGGGCGGCAGGCAGTCTGCCCGCTCCGCCGTCCACCGTTGTGCCCGCCCAGCCCGGCCCCGAAACGCCGCGCGACCACGTCCAGCGCGTGGGCCACAGTGACGTGACGAAGCTGCGCGAGGCCGCCGAGGACGCCCGCCGCTGGGACTCCAAGTACGGCGGGGGCGACTGGCGTTCGTCGATGGTGCCCGAGTGCCTGCGGGTGGACGCGACGCCCCTGCTGCTCGGCTCCTACAGCGACGACGTGGGCCGCGCCCTGTTCGGCGCGACCGCCGAACTGACCCGGCTCGCGGGGTGGATGGCCTTCGACACCGGCCAGCAGGAGGCGGCCCAGCGCTACTACATCCAGGCGCTGCGCCTCTCCCGCGCGGCCGCGGACGTACCCCTGGGCGGTTACGTACTGGCCTCGATGTCCCTGCAGGCGACCTACCGGGACTTCCCGGACGAGGGCGTGGACCTCGCGCAGGCGGCCGTCGAACGCAACCGGGGCCTGGCCACGGCCCGCACCATGAGCTTCTTCCGCCTCGTCGAGGCCCGGGCGCACGCGAAGGCGGGCGACTCGGCGGCCGCGGGCGCCGCGCTGCGGGCGGCCGAGGGCTGGCTCGAACGCGCCCGGGACGGCGATCCGGACCCGACCTGGCTCGGTTTCTACTCGTACGACCGTTTCGCGGCGGATGCGGCAGAATGCTACCGGGACCTCAAACTCCCGCGGCAGGTCCGGCGCTTCACCGAGCAGGCCCTGTCCCGGCCCACCGAGGAGTACGTCCGGTCGCACGGGCTGCGTCTGGTGGTGAGCGCGGTCGCCGAGCTGGAGTCGGGCAACCTCGACGCGGCCTGCGCGGCGGGCACCCGGGCGGTCGAGGTGGCGGGCCGGATCTCCTCGGCGCGGACGACCGAATACGTACGGGACCTGCTGCACCGCCTGGAACCGTACGGGGACGAGCCGCGCGTCGCGGAGCTGCGCGAGCGGGCCCGGCCGCTGCTGGTGGCGCCGGCGTAGGGCCGCTCCGGCCGCGTTGTCGGTGGCGGGGTGCAGTATGCAGGGGTGGGAGGTATCGGCGTGGGCGGTGGCGTGGACTGCGATGTGCTGGTGATCGGCGGCGGAATCGTCGGCCTGTCGACGGCGCACGCCCTGTCGCGCCTGGCTCCCGGGACCAGGGTGGTGGTCCTGGAGAAGGAGGACGGTCCGGCCCGGCACCAGACCGGCCGCAACAGCGGGGTGATCCACAGCGGCATCTACTACCGCCCCGGATCGCTCAAGGCGCGCTTCGCGGTGCGCGGCGCCGCCGAGATGGTCAAGTTCTGCGCGGAACACGGGATCGCGCACGAGGTGACGGGCAAGCTGATCGTCGCCACCGGGCGCGAGGAGCTGCCGCGGCTGCACGCCCTGGTCCAGCGGGGCCGGGAGAACGGCATTCCGGTGCGCGAGCTGGGCCCGGCCCAGATCGCGGAGTACGAACCGGAGGTGCGGGGCCTGGCCGCGATCCACGTGGCCAGCACCGGCATCGCGGACTTCGGCGAAGTGACCGCCCAGCTCGCGGAGTCCTCCGGCGCGGAGATCGTCTACGGCGGCGCGGTGGACCTGATCTCCCGCCGCCCCTCCGCCGTGGCGGTGCGCACCACCTCCGGCCTGGTGGTCCGGGCCCGGGTCCTGGTGAACTGCGCGGGCCTGCAGTGCGACCGGATCGCCCGCCTCGCCGGTGACGACCCCGGGATGCGGATCATCCCGTTCCGCGGCGAGTACTACGACCTGGCCCGCCCCGAGCTGGTCCGCGGGCTCGTCTACCCGGTCCCCGACCCGGCCTTCCCCTTCCTCGGGGTCCACCTGACCCGGGGCATCGGCGGCGGCGTCCACGTCGGCCCCAACGCCGTGCCCGCCCTGGCCCGCGAGGGGTACGCCTGGTCCACGGTCCGGCCGCGCGACATCGGCTCCGGGCTGTCCTGGCCGGGATCCTGGCGGATGGCCGCGCGGCACTGGCGGTACGGGGCGGGCGAGATCCACCGCTCGCTGTCGAAGCAGGCCTTCACCCGGGCGGTACGCCGCCTGCTGCCGGCCGTCACCCCGGCCGATCTGCGACCCGCCGCGGCCGGGGTCCGCGCACAGGCCGTCCTGCGGGACGGGACCCTGGTGGACGACTTCCTGATCCGGGACGCCCCGCGGACGGTGCACGTCCTCAACGCCCCGTCGCCGGCCGCGACCGCCTCGCTCCCGATCGGCCGCGAGATCGCCACCCGCGCCCTGGCCACCCTGCGCGCCTCCTGACCGGGTCGCCGCCGTGCGCCGCGGGGTGGCCCGGCGCAGCCGGGACCCGACCCCGGCCCCCGTCGTAGAATCAGCGCATTGTGTCTGAGTCCCGAAACCCCCAGCCGCCCAGCCTCCCGGACGCCGCTCCGGAGGCGACCTCGTACGTGCCTCCCAAGTGGCGGACCGAGCCCCGGTTCCCCGACGGGCCGTCGCCGGACCCGGCCGGCTCGCACCACGAGCGGCGCATCCGGAGCTTCCAGCCCCGGCGCAGCCGGGTCACCACCGGCCAGGGCGAAGCCCTGAAGCGTCTGTGGGGCACCTGGGGCCTCGACATCGACGGCAACGAGGTCATCGACCTGGAGGCCCTCTTCGGCGGCCTCCCCGTCGTCCTGGAGATCGGCTTCGGCATGGGCGAGGCCACCGCCCAGATGGCCGCCGCCGACCCCGCCACCGGCATCCTCGCCGCCGACGTGCACACCCCCGGCCAGGGCAACCTCCTCGCCCTCGCGGAGCGCGGCGGCATGACCAACGTCCGCGTGGCCAACGGCGACGCGATCATCCTGCTGCGCGAGATGCTGCCGCCCGACTCGCTCGCCGGGATCCGCGTGTACTTCCCGGACCCGTGGCCCAAGGCCCGCCACCACAAGCGCCGGCTGATCCAGCCCGAGTTCCTCACCCTGGCCGCGACCCGCATGGCCCCCGGGGCCGTGCTGCACTGCGCGACCGACTGGGAGCCGTACGCGGAGCAGATGCTCGAAGTGCTCACCGCTCACCCGGACTTCGAGAACACGCAGAGCAACGGCGGCTACTCCCCGCGCCCCGACTTCCGTCCGCTCACCCGCTTCGAGGGCCAGGGCCTCGACAAGGGCCATGTCGTACACGACTTGCTCTTCCGTCGTACGGAGAACTGACAACGTCACTCCACGTGTCGGACCGACTCGGTAGGGTCATCATGTGTTCCGAGCGCTCCGCCCTCAGCTCGCCCGGCTCGCACGCCCGTCGGGCACCGTCCGCGTGTGCGTGCTCGTCGTCCTGCTCGCCGGCACGGGGATCACGATCCTCGAACTCGTACGGGAACAGACGGGCACGGCAGGCTTCTTCGTAGGCCTCGGCCTGGCCCTGCTACCGGTGGCGCCCCTCATGGCGGCCTTCCGGTGGCTCGGCCGGGCCGTGCCCGCGCCCTGGCTCCAGCTGCTGTTCTGCTTCGGCTGGGGCGCCTGCACGGCCGCGCTGATCGCCATACTGGCCAACAGCTTCGCCACCGAGTGGATAGCCACGGCCACGGCCGACCCCGGCGATGCCGACACCCTCGGCTCGGTGGCGATCGCCCCGGTGGTGGAGGAGAGCGCCAAGGCGGCGGCCCTGCTCCTCGTCTTCGTCTTCCGCAGAGGGCATTTCACCGGCCCCGCCGACGGCTTCGTGGTGGCCGGCTTCACCGCCACCGGCTTCGCCTTCACCGAGAACATCCTCTACCTGGGCAACGCCTTCGGTGAGGACGTGGCCGGAGGCACCGGCGTCCTGGACTCGGTGACGGCGGCGACGTTCTTCGTACGGATAGTGCTGTCGCCGTTCGCGCATCCGCTGTTCACCGTGCTCACCGGGCTCGGTTTCGGCGCGGCCGCGGTCAGCGCCCGCCGGGTGCGCAGGATCGGTTTGCCGCTGCTCGGCCTGGCGCTCGCCATGAGCATGCACGCGCTGTGGAACAGCGCCTCCCAGTTCGGGGAGTCCGGGTTCTACGTGGTCTACGCCTGCGTGATGGTCCCGGCGTTCGGGGTGCTGCTGTGGCTGGCGGTCCGGATAAGGCGACGCCGATTGCGGGCCGTCGCCGGGGAGCTCGCGGTGTACGCGGCCGCCGGCTGGCTCGGTCCGGCCGAGGTCCCGGCCCTGGCCTCGATGCCGGCCCGGTCGCTGGCCCGCAGCCTGGCCCGGCGCAGCGGGGGCCGGGCCGCCGGGCGGGCGGTCGCCCTGTACGAGGCGGACGCGGCGGCCCTGGCGCTGCTGCGGAACCGGGCGCGCCGGGGCGGCCCGGTGCGCGAACCGGATTTCGCGGGCCGGGAGCGGGAGCTGCTGCGCAGCCTCTGGCAGCGCCGGGCGACGGCGGGCCCCGCGCTGGCCAGGGCGGCGGTCATGGAGGAGCTGCTTCCGCCCTGGTTCGACCCCCTGGACCGCAGGCCGTGCTGCGGCGTCGCACCCGCCGACGCGCTGGCCGGCGTACCGGCGCCCAGGCCGTCTCCTTCGCCTAGACGTCCAGACCCTTGGAGGTCAGCCACGCCAGCGGGTCGATCGTCGAGCCGCCCTTGCGGACTTCCAGGTGGAGATGGGGTCCGGTGACGTTGCCGGTGGCGCCGACGCGGCCGATGGTCTCGCCGGGAGCGACCGTGCCGGAGGTCACCGACATCGAGGAGAGGTGGCAGTACCAGACCTCCGTACCGTCCTCCAGCTGCAGCACGATCCGGTAGCCGTACGCGCCGGACCAGCCGGCCGAGGCGATCTTCCCGGCGGCCACGGCCTTGGCCGGGGTGCCGGTGGGAGCGGCGAAGTCGAGGCCCGTGTGGTAGCCGGAGGACCACATGGAGCCGGAGTCGCCGTAGTGCGAGGTGAGGGTGTAGGCGGAGGTGGGCAGGGAGTAGCTTCCGGCCGCTTTGGCGACGCGCTCCTGCTCGGCCTTGGCCTCGGCGGCCTTCCGGGCCTCCTCGGCCTCCTGCGCCGCCTTCGCCTCGGCCTGCGCCGCAGCTTCCTCGGCCACCTTGCGCGCGGCCTCCACCTTGGCCTTGGCCTCCTGGGCGGCGGTCTCACGGGCGAGGCGCTCGGCCTCCGCCTGTGCCTGCGCCGCCGCGGCGGCGTGCTGGGAGTCGGCCTGCTGGAGGATGCGGTTGCGCAGCACCTCACCGGCGTCCGCGCGCCGGTCGGACTGCTGGGGGATGATCCCGTTCCTCGCGGCCGCCCCGGCCGTCTCCCCGGAAGCGTCCTCCGCCTGGCGGACGTCGTCCCCGGTGAGCCCGTCGCCGGTGCCGTCGGGCATCAGGTCGGGCAGCGAAGGCAGGGATATCGCGACCTGGGGGCGGTCCTGCGCGGTGGCGATGCCGCCCGCGCCGACCGCCGCGATGACACCGACACCCAGCACGGTGGAGCTGCGCGCGAGTCCCCCGCGCTGCTTGGCCACCCGGTGCTTGCCGCGGACCGGACGGACCGAATCCTCGGTGGGATTCCACTCGCCCCAGGCACCCGCGGTGGGCGGCTCCTGGATCTCGGTGCCTTCAGGGGCAGGCAAGTTGGAGGCCACCGGGGCACGCTCCTCATTGACACGCACGCGCAGGGCGCCGTCTCTTACGACGGCTGGGACGACCGCGCTGCGTTATCGAAAGGTAATAGACGCGGGGGAGTGATTCCAAGCTGTTGCGCTTGATCGTTCGTACCAATCGGCCACGCACCGATGGGTCTTGGCCACGCCTTTCCGCCCCAAAAGCGGATCAACTCGGGCAAAAATCAAGCGACTCCCCCACCTCTCCAGCCACACGCCAGACATGACGAGCCGTCAATTTCCTTGCGGAGAGCACCGTCTTGATTACGCACCGTCATGCGAGCCGTCGACCGGCGGGCGGGAGCACGACGAAGGCCCGGTTCCCAAGGGAACCGGGCCTTCGTACTGAGTAGCGGGGACAGGATTTGAACCTGCGACCTCTGGGTTATGAGCCCAGCGAGCTACCGAGCTGCTCCACCCCGCGTCGGTAAACACAACTCTACGCCATCCGGGGGGAGGACTCCGCCAATTAACCGCCGCCCCACCCCAAAGACCCACATCACCGCAGGTCAGAGCCTTGAAACCGGGCTTCCGCGGGACCGGGACCAGGCCGGGACCGGGGGCCCGCCAACGAAGATCATCTCTGTTGCACGCCGGTGACACTTCGGGGATGGTTCCGGGATCGGATCCGGGCGAGGATTCACCTGTCGCCAAGGCCAGGGGGAACACGGACCGGCGGGCGACAACCAACCACACCAACGGCTCGGCGCTCTGCCGATGCCCCTGTGATTCCTGGGGGGAGTCCACCATGTCCGTTCGCACCGCAGCCGCCATCGCAGTCGTCGCCGGCGTTGTCACCACTCTGCTGCCGCTCTCGGCCACCGCAGCGTCCGCCGCACCCGCCGCCGACGACCACGCCGTGCTGCGTACGGAGATGGGCACTCCCGTCCCCAGCGGTCCGCTGACCCGCGGCGGCGCCACCGAGACCTTCGACCTCACGGTGAAGAACCCGACCGGCAAGCCCGTCACGTACAACCCGTGGATGCTCCTGCACCCGACCGGCCCGAGCCCGCTGGAGCATGACGCCGTCGTCTTCAAGGTCGACGCGGTGGACGCCCCGGCGACCAAGTTCTCGATCGGCCAGCAGGACGGCGAGTGGCAGGGCCTGTTCTACCCGGCGGCCTCCGGGGCGGACGCCTCGCACGGCTTCGACATCCCCGCGAACGGCAAGATGACCTGGAAGGTCACCCTCGGTCTCGGCGCGAACTACCCGACGAACGACGGGGACTTCAAGTTCACCGCCGACAGCTACAACAACTCGGTGGACCCCTCCGCCAAGGACTCCCGCGTGTTCAAGGTCGACCCGAAGATCAAGACGGGCGCCCTGAAGACCTCGTTCAAGCAGATCAGCTCCGGCAAGGACGGCCAGGAGCAGCGCGCGTACCTGGACCTGAACTACCAGGCCACCGGCGACGGTTCCTTCGACTCCGCGCTGGCGAGCACCCTGAGCCTGACGCACCCGGGCAAGGAGGAGGCCGACTTCCGGCTGCAGGCCATGATCGACGGCCGCTGGCAGGACCTGACGGCCAAGGACGGCCAGTACACGCTGCCCGAGATCCCCAAGGGCTTCAGCGCCTCGTCCGGCGTCCGCACCCTGCCGCTGCGGGTCAGCCTCGGCAAGGGCACCGAGCTCAAGAAGAAGACCACCATCACGATGTCGGTCGAGGTCTCGCTGGCCAAGGGCAACACCTGGCCGTTCAACTCCGGCTCCGTGAAGTTCCCGCTCACCCCGATCGTGGAGACGCAGCCCACCCCGAGCCCGACCCCGTCCACCACGCCCTCCAAGACCTCGTCCGCCACCACGGTGAAGCCGGCCTCGGCCACCTCCTCGGCCGCCGTCGCCTCGGGCAACACCAACGTGACCACCACGGGTTCGGCCACCGGCTCCCTCGCCAGCACCGGCTCGAGCTCGGGCACGGGCCTGTACGCCGGCCTCGCGGCCGCCCTGGTCAGCCTCGGCGCGGCCGTCGCCTGGCTCGGCGCCCGGCGCCGCCGCGGCCTCTCGGCCTGACCGGTACCCGTAAGCCGAAGCGCCCCACCCGATGACTCCGGGTGGGGCGCTTCGGCTACCGGCGCTGCCGCTGCACCTCGTCGGCGTCCCTGTGACGCCCGGCTTCCCTCAGTTCGGTGATCAGCAGATCCAGCCTGCCGGGGAAGCGGTGGCGCGCCGCGGCCCGGATCACCTCGCCCTTCAGGGGAGCCCTCCCCAGCCAGTCCAGGTCGTCGAGAATCCTGATCAGGTCGCCGGTCATGCGCTTGGCACAGAACCGGATCACCGCCGCCGAGTCGCCCTCGGCGGACACGTGGGCCATGGCTCCCGCGCTCCTCAGGGCGTCGACCAAGAGCGCGACGTCGGACGCGTTCCGGCGCTGCGCGCCTCCGACGAGGAGCGTGCGGGCCTCCTCTTCCATGCCCTCGGAGCGCAGGTGTGACACAAGCGCCGGGAAATCGGCGACCGGCAGCACCGCTCCGCCGTTCAGCAGGAAGACCTGGACGGAGTCGCCCGCGGCGCGCGTCGCCTGGAGCTGGTCGAGGAAGGCCGTGGCCCCCGGGGTGAGCCAGACTTCGGTCGGGCTCGGCGTCGGCGGGTTCTGCGCGTCGGCCAACACCGCGGTGGTTCCGGGCTCGTCCGCCGCCGCGCGTGGCTGCTGTGGCTCGGTCACGTCCGTGGGCAGTGCGACGGCCACGGCCTCGGGAAGCCACTGCCTCTCGGTCAGGATGGCGGTCGCGGTCACGGTCGGGGTCGCTTCGCTGTCGCCCGTCCCGAGCGCCTGGGCGAGTTCCGACACCACCTCGGACAGCGCGGGCCTCAGCCCGGGTTCCTTGACCAGACAGCGGCCGATCACCTCCAGACCCGGCGGCAGCCCGGTGAGATCGGGCTCCTCGTAGACCGCGCGGAAGTTGACCACATGCGCCGATCCGGTCCCGAAAGGACCGGCCCCGGTCGCCGCGTACGCGAGTACGCCGCCCAGCGCGAAGACGTCCGCGGCCGGCCCGACCGGCTCGCCCCTGACCTGCTCCGGCGACATGAAGCCGGGCGTGCCGATCGCCGCACCCGTTTGCGTCACCGCGCTCAGATCGGACCCGACGGATATGCCGAAGTCGATCACCCTCGGACCGTCGGCGGCCAGCAGGACGTTCGAGGGCTTCAGGTCCCTGTGCACCAGCCCGGCCCGGTGGATGGCCTCCAACGCCTCGCCCAGTCCTGTCCCCAGGGCGAGCACGGACCGCTGCGGCCACCCGCCGTGGGCCTGTACGGCCTGCTGGAGCGACATCCCCTCGACGTAGGCCGTGGCCAGCCAGGCCGGCGTCCCCTCCAGGTCGGCGTCGACGACCGCGGCGGTGAAGAATCCCGTCACCCGCCGGGCGGCCTCGACCTCCCGTGCGAAGCGCCGCCGGAACTCCGGGTCCTCGGCGAGCTCCGCCCGTACGACCTTGACCGCCAACGCCCGTCCGCTCACCGACCGCGCCAGGTAGACGCGGCCCATCCCGCCCGAGCCGAGACGCGCGACGATGCGGTACCGGCCTAACTTCCTGGGATCCCCCGGTTCCAGCTCTTCCACGGCACCTCCTCCGCCGAAGCCCCTCCCCGGGGCCCGCCTGATCCTGATTAAAGGTCAGATGCCCACTCCTGCCCAGAGTGCGAACGCCACGAGGATCCGCAAACGACTGAGCGCCCCACCGGCCGGAACCGGATGGGGCGCTCAGCGCCAGGTCAGAGGCATCGCCTCGGCCTGTGAGCGGTAGGCCATGTCGGACTCGAACCGACAACCAACGGATTAAAAGTCCGCTGCTCTGCCAATTGAGCTAATGGCCCTCCAGGTGCTCACCCCAGAGCATAGCCGGACAGCGCCCGTCAGCCGATCGGGTATCGGCTGACCGGCCTGTCGGCGTCCGCGCCTTGGCCGTTCCGCGCTCCCGAACCGGTGCGCCGGAACGCCGGTTGAAGACCTCCAGGAGCATCACGCCCTCCGGGCCCGCCTCGTGCAAGGTCCGTACGCAGCAACGCGACAGGGCCCCCACGACCGTGTCGTGGGGGCCCTGTCAGGGGTTCAGCTCAGCTGGGATCAGCCGTTGCGCTTCCAGCGCGGCTTGTCGTCGCGGCGGCCGCCGAAGGAGCCGGTGGAACCGGAGCCCGACGGGCGGTGGTCGTCGCGGCGGCCGTACGGGCGGTCGCCGGCGCCGCCGGAGCGGAAGCCACCGGACGGACGGTCGTCACGACGGTCGCGGTTGAACGGACGGTCGCCGCCACCGGAGCGGAAGCCGCCGGAGGGACGGTCGTCGCGGTTGAAGCCACCACCGGACGGACGGTCGTCGCGACGGAAGCCGCCACGGTCGCCGCCACGGTCACCGCGGTCGTCACGGTTGAAGCCACCGGACGGACGGTCGTCGCGACGGAAGCCACCACCGGACGGACGGTCGCCACCGGAACGGAAGCCACCCGACGGACGGTCGTCGCGACGGAAGCCGCCACGGTCGCCGCCACGGTCACCGCGGTCGTCACGGTTGAAGCCACCGGACGGACGGTCGTCGCGACGGAAGCCACCACCGGACGGACGGTCGCCACCGGAACGGAAGCCACCCGACGGACGGTCGTCACGGCGGAAGCCGCCACGGTCACCGCCACGGTCACCGCGGTCGTCACGACGGAAGCCGCCACGGTCACCGCCACGGTCACCGCGGTCGTCACGACGGAAGCCGCCACGGTCACCACCGCGGTTGTCACGGCGCTCGAAGTTGCCGCGGTCGTCGCGCTGGGCGCGCTGCTCCTCGCGGCGCTCCTGCGCGGCCAGCTCGGCGGCAGCGGCGGCGGCAGCAGCCGCGACCTCGGCCTCGGCGGCCTCGGCCACCTCGGCGACAGCGGCCTCCGGGTCCTCGCCACGCTCACGCGCGGAGCGGGCGACCAGGCGGTCGGCCTCCTCGCGCAGCTCGCCGGCGCGGCGGGTCAGGCGCTCCAGCTGCTTGGTGAGCTCGGCGACCTCGCGCTCGGCCTGCTTGGCGGCGTTGTTCGCGGAGTCGGCCTGGACCTCGGTCAGCGAACGCGCACCGGTGATCTCGGCGACCTCGGGCTCGAAGGCGCCGGCGCCCTGGACGATGTGGCGCGAGGCGTCGACGCCCGCGTCCTCCATCAGGCGGAAGATCTGGCGGCGCTGGTGCGGCAGGGCCAGGGAGACGACGACACCGGACTTGCCGGCTCGCGCCGTACGGCCCGAGCGGTGCAGGTAGTCCTTGTGGTCGCCGGCCGGGTCCACGTTCAGGACCAGGTCGATGCCGTCGACGTGGATGCCGCGTGCGGCGACGTCGGTGGCGACGAGCGCGTTGACGTAGCCGTCCTTGAAGTCGGCGAGGACGCGGGTACGGGCGCCCTGCGTCATGCCGCCGTGCAGCGCGTCGGCCTTCACACCGGCCTCGACGAGCTGCTCGGCGATGCGGTCGGCGCCCAGCTGGGTGCGGACGAAGATGATGGTGCGGCCCTTGCGGGCGGCGATGGCGGCCGTGACCGGCGCCTTGTCCTTCGGCTTCACGACGAGGACGTGGTGCGTCATGGTCGTGACGTTGCCCTGCGCGCTGTCGACCTCGTGCGTGACGGGGTTGGACAGGTAGCGCTTGACCAGGGTGCCGATCTCGTTCTCCATGGTGGCGGAGAAGAGCATGCGCTGGCCGCCGGCCGGGACCTGGTCGAGCAGCTCGGTGACCTCGGGCAGGAAGCCCAGGTCGGCCATCTGGTCGGCCTCGTCGAGGACCGCGACCTCGACGTTCTCCAGGGAGCAGGCACCGCGGTTGATGATGTCGCGCAGACGGCCCGGGGTGGCGACGAGGACGTCGACACCGCGCTCCAGGGCGTAGATCTGGTTGCTCATGGAGGTACCGCCGCAGACGACCTTCATCTTCAGGCCGAGCACGTCGCCGTAGGGCTGGAGGGCGTCCGCGACCTGCATCGCGAGCTCACGCGTCGGGGTGAGGATGATCGCGCGGGGCTTCTTCTTCTCGGTGTGACCACCGGCCAGGCGGGCCAGGGTCGGCAGACCGAAGGAGAGGGTCTTGCCGGAGCCGGTGCGGCCACGGCCGAGGATGTCCTTGCCGGCCAGGGCGTCCGGGATGGTCGCGGCCTGGATCGGGAAGGGGGCGGTGACGCCGTTCTGCGCGAGCTTGCGCACGATGCCGTCGGGCAGACCGAGGTCGCCGAAGGTGATCGTGGGCTCGGCGTCGTCGTCGCCGAAGTCGTCGGTGGAGTCCTCGACGGAGTCGTTGAACTCGTCGGACTCGATGATCGTCACGTCTGCCTCAAGAGCCTCGATCGCCTCGTCGACCACAAGGGTCTCAACGGCGTCGACGATCTCGTTGGAGTCGTTCTCGGGCATGACGGCACGGTCAGAACTGGAAATGGACATGCGAAATGCGAAACCTTCCGGAGTCTCGGCACGCGCCCAAACTCCGTGAATCGCAAATCGACCGCCTCAATGCGGTCAGCCACGGCTAGGGAGAGTACGCGCCACACGGCGCTCTTCGGATTCGGCGCCGGGCAATGGGATCAAACGATCTATAACCATACGCACCCTCCCCGGGGTCTGGCAAATCGCTCCCATCACAACGGCTCTGACCTGCAAAAACGATCCTACGCCGAGCGACAGGTAGAGCGGGCGGAGCGGCTCCCGGCGGGCTCCCGGCGCTAGGACTGCGTCCCCGGCTGGGTGCTCGGGTCGGGCTGCGGGCTCGTCGGCAGCGGCGTGGGTTCCGTCACAGGAGGCGTCGTGGCCGGCGGGTCCGGGACCGGGCTGGCCGAGGGCTGGCCGCCACCCGAACCGGCCGAGCCTCCGGAACCTGCCGATCCGGCGGAGCCGCCGGAGCCCCCCGAACCGCCCCCGGACGGCTGCTGCGGGCCCTGGCCGCCCGCGCCGCCGGCCGGCCCCGCCGACGGGGAGGGCACTCCCGGCTTGGCGCCCGTCGCCCCCGGGCTCGGCGAGGCCCCGGTCGCGCCGGACGCCTTCCCGTCCTCCTTGGGCCTGCCGTCCTGGCTCCCCACGCCCTCCCTCGTGCCGTGCCCGTTGCCGTGGACCCCGGAGCCCTTCCCGGCCGTGGAGGCGCCCCGAGCGTCGGCGCCCTTGCGGTCCGCCGCGGAGGAGGCCCCGGGCTTCGCGGCGTCGTCGCCGACGCTCATGCAGCCGGCCGTCGCCGCGACCGCGAGCGCGGTGACGGCCAGTCGGAGGGAAGCGGACAACTGGCGCACGGGGTACCTCCGGAGCCTGAGGGTGAGCGGGTCCGCATGAGCGGGTCAATGTGCCCAACTCCCTTTACCCCGTAAGGGACACGCCCTCAGCCGAACAGCTGCTGCGCCACCTGCGACCCGAGGTGTAGGGAGCCCAGCCCGACCAGCGCCGAGGCCGCGACGTTCGCCGCCGCGAGGAACACCCAGCCCCGCTCGGCCAGCCGCAGCGTCTCGTACGAGAACGTCGAGTACGTGCTCAGCGCCCCGCACAGGCCCGTCCCCAGCAGCAGTTGCAGCTGCGAGGAGGCGGACCCGGCCAGCAGCGCGCCGGTCAGCACCCCCAGCACCAGGCAGGCGGCCGCATTGGCCACGAAGGTGCCCCACGGGAACACCGAGTCGTGCCGCGCCTGCACCGCACGGTCCGTCAGGTACCTCAGCGGCGCGCCCACGACCGCGCCCGCGATCACGAGCAGCCAGTTCACCGGCGACACCGCGACCGCAGCGCCCACCGGGTCACCGAGGCCGCCGCCCACACCGCGCCGAGCGCCGCGGCCACCGTCAGCCCGGCGTAGGCCAGCGCGGTGCCCGCCTCCCCCTCGTCCAGGAGCCGCGAGAAGTCCGCCGCGTAGGTCGAGAAGGTGGTGAAGCCGCCGAGGACCCCGACCCCGGCGAAAGGCCGCACGAGCGGATGCGGCGACGCCCGGCCGCCCTCGCTGATCAGCACCATCAGTACGCCGATCAGGGCGCAGCCGATCGTGTTGATCCAGAGGGTCGCCCACGGGAAGCCCGCGGGCCCGGCCGGCCACAGCAGGAGCATCCCGTACCGCGCCGAGGCCCCGAGCGCCCCGCCCACCGCCACCGCCGCGAGCACGCGGCCCTGGGGCTCGGCGGCTTGCGCGGGAACGTGCAGGTCGACGTCCGGGTCGATCGCCTCGCCGCCGGGGACCGGCCGGGTCACCCGTAACCCAGGGCGTGCAGCCGGTCGTCGTCGATCCCGAAGTGGTGGGCGATCTCGTGCACCACGGTGACCTCCGTCTCCGCGACCACGCTCTCCCGGTCCTCGCACATCCGCAAGGTGGGGTTCCGGTAGATCGTGATCCGGTCCGGCAGCACCCCGGCGTACCACTCGCCGCGGTCCGTCAGCGGGGTCCCCTCGTACAGACCGAGCAGCTCGGGGTCGTCGCTGGGCGGCTCGTCCTCGACGAACACCGCCACGTTGTCCATCAGTCGCGTCAGCTCCGGCGGGATCCGGTCCAGGGCCTCTGCGACGAGCTCTTCGAACTCCTCGCGCGTCATCTCCAGCACCGGGCCATTGTCCCTCCGGCAGGGGCACCCCCCGCCTGCCGGGGGAAACCGTTTTGGCGATAGCTCCCCGGATCCCATATGCTTCTCACGTCCCCGACGCGCTGGAAAGTGCCCGGCGGGCCTTTAGCCCTCATCGTCTAGTGGCCCAGGACGCCGCCCTTTCAAGGCGGTAGCACGGGTTCGAATCCCGTTGGGGGTACGCATTACCGTGTGCAAGACTTGTTCTCGCACACTGCAAGGTCCTGTGGAGCAGTTGGTTAGCTCGCCACCCTGTCAAGGTGGAGGTCGCGGGTTCAAGTCCCGTCAGGATCGCTGAAGCCGGAAACGGTTTCGTGGCTGGGTAGCTCAGTTGGTACGAGCGATCGCCTGAAAAGCGATAGGTCGCCGGTTCGACCCCGGCCCCAGCCACCATCAAGAAGGCCCCGTCCGTCGGACGGGGCCTTCTGTGGTTACTCCCCTTCGGTGACCGCCCGGGCCTTGCGGCGCCACTGCACCAGCCCGACGGCCGCCGCCCCCGCCACGACCAGCCCGAGCAGCACCCCGTCCGGGACCGCGGCCGCCAGGGACCGGGCCCGCTGCTCCACCGCGAACGAATCGTCCACGTCCAGCAGTCCCGGCAGCGCGCTCGCTCCGTCGAAGGCCAGGAACATCGCGCCCAGCGCGATGAAGAACAGCCCCGACAGCAGCGAGGTGGTGTGCAGCTCGAAGCGGCCCGCCCGGAAGCCCCGGCCGCGCAGCCAGCGCCGCCTGCCCAGGTCGAAGCGCTCCCACAGCAGGGCCAGCACGAACAGCGGTACGGCCATCCCCAGGGCGTAGACCGCGAGCAGCAGGCCGCCGTAGACCGGGCTGCCGCTGACCGCCGCGACCGTCAGGACGCTGCCCAGGATCGGGCCGGCGCAGAAGCCGGCCAGGCCGTAGACCGCGCCGAGGGCGTACACCGAAAGGGCGGTCGTCGGCCGGATCCTGCCCGACAGCTCCGAGGCGCGCTTCGAGGCGAAGCCCAGGCCGAGGATCTGGGCGAGCCCGAGCGCGATGATGAGCCAGCCGCCGGCGAGGACCAGCGCGTCGCGGTTGCCGTGGAAGAACCGCCCGGCGTACGAGCCGGCCGCCCCCAGCGGTACGAGGGTGCTCGCGAGGCCCGCGTAGAAGATCCCGGTCCGCGCCAGCAGCCGGGACGGCGAGTCGATCGAGTACGCGAAGAAGGCGGGCAGCAGCAGGGCGCTGCACGGGCTGAGCAGCGCGAGGAGGCCGCCGAGCAGGGCGGCCAGGTATCCGATGCCGGTCACTTCCCCGCCGCCGTCCTGGCCTGGGTGATGGCCGCCGTGAAGGCGCCCATCGGCTGGGCGCCCGCGATCGGCTGCCCGTTGACCAGGAAGGACGGGGTGGAGGTGACGCCGATGGCGTAGCCCTCCTCCTGGTCCTTCCTCAGGGCCGCGGCGGCCTGCTCCCCGGCCATGTCCTTCTTGAAGCGCTCCAGGTCGGGGACGCCGGCCACGCGGGCCAGCTCCAGGAGGCGGTCCTCGCCGAAACCCTTCTCCTTGGCGCCGTCGGCGTACGCGGCTTCGTGGAACTGCCGGAACCGGTCCTGCTGCCCGGCCGCCCAGGCGGCCTTGGCGGCGGCCTCGGATTCGGCGCCGAAGATCGGGAAATTGCGCCACTCGATGCGCAGCGTGCCGTCGTGCACGTACCGCTCGATCAGCTCGGGCTCGGTGTCCCGGGCGAACTTGCCGCAGTAGCCGCACTTGAAGTCGGAGTACTCGATCAGTACGACGGGCGCGTCCGCGCTGCCGACGGCGAGCTTGTCGGCGGCCTCGCGGCGGGCCAGCGCCTTCAGCCCGGCGGCCGGGTCCCGGCGGGGCGCGGCGGAGGCCGCGGGGCCGCCGGAGGGCTCATCGGCGGGGGCGGTGGCCTGCCAGGAGACGAGGCCGAGGGTGATCGCGGCGACCGCGACGCCGGCGGAGGCGAGGAGGGACTTGCGGGAGGGCGAAGACATAGGGGTACTCCAGAGATGCGGATGACAAGGGGACCGGCACGACCGGTCCCCCTAGATCCGCATCACGGAGGGCTCCACCGGGCCGGGCGCCGGCCCGCCGGGTCCGCGTACGAGGATCCGTACGGGCGTCGTCCCGTACGCCCGGGCCGCCTCGGGGCACAGCCGCGCCGGCGGGACCTGGGCGTGGTCGGACCCGGTGCGCGGCGGTACGGCGGGGAGGCCGCCGTGGTCCGGGGCCCCCGGGGCGCACGACGGCCCCCGGTCGTCGGCGACCGCGGCCACCTGCCCCCGAGCGGCGTCCAGGGCGGCCGCCGGACCTGGCACGGCCCGGGCGGGGACCAGCCCACGCGCCGCTGCCGCCGACCGCACCGCCGGGGCCGTCACCCCGGCCGGGCCGGCCGTGGCGGAGCCGGCCGCTGACGGGATCACCGCGCAGATCACCACGGCCAGGCCGGCCATCACCGCCAGAGCGGCACAGCCCCATCGGCACCAGACGCGGCGGGGGCGGGACATGGTGGGCGGCCTCTCACTCGCGTACTGCTCGGATACTGACGGAGTCGTCCCGAAATGGTACGGGTCCGCCTCACAAATGCGTTCGCCACCCGGCGGCCCCGGGTGAGATCCTCGACCAGGTATGTCTACTTCCTTCGCCGCCCTGCAGACGCTTCTCGGTGAGATCTCCCTCCGCGACGCGCACCGCCTCGGCCGCCGCCTAGAGGGCGCCCGCCGTATCCGCAAGCCCGAGGCCAAGCAGGCCGTGCTCGACGAGATCGCCGCGGAGGCCGAGAAGGCCGCCGCGCGACTGGCCGGCCGTGCCTCGCGGATGCCCGAGGTCACGTATCCCGAGAACCTGCCCGTCAGCCAGAAGAAGGACGAGATCGCCGAGGCGATACGCGACCACCAGGTCGTGATCGTCGCGGGCGAGACCGGCTCCGGCAAGACCACGCAGATCCCCAAGATCTGCATGGAGCTGGGCCGCGGGGTCCGGGGCATGATCGGGCACACCCAGCCCCGCCGGATCGCCGCCCGCACGGTCGCGGAGCGCATCGCCGAGGAGCTGAAGTCCGAGATCGGCCGGACGGTCGGCTGGAAGGTCCGGTTCACCGACCAGGTGGACCAGGACGCGACCTTCGTGAAGCTGATGACCGACGGCATCCTGCTCGCCGAGATCCAGACGGACCGCGAGCTGCGCGCGTACGACACGATCATCATCGACGAGGCCCACGAGCGGTCGCTGAACATCGACTTCCTGCTCGGCTATCTCGCCACGCTGCTGCCGAAGCGCCCCGACCTCAAGGTGATCATCACCTCGGCGACCATCGACCCGGAGCGGTTCTCCCGGCACTTCGGGGACGCGCCGATCGTCGAGGTCAGCGGGCGGACGTACCCGGTCGAGGTCCGTTACCGGCCCCTGCTCGAAGAGGAGGGGGACGACAGCGACCGCGACCAGATCACCGCGATCTGCGAGGCCGTGGACGAGCTCCACTCCGAGGGGCCGGGCGACATCCTGGTCTTCCTGTCCGGAGAGCGCGAGATCCGCGACACTGCGGACGCCCTCAACAAGCGCAATCTCCGTTTCACGGAGGTGCTCCCGCTCTACGCGCGCCTCTCGCACGCCGAGCAGCACCGCGTCTTCCAGCAGCACACCGGCAGGAGGATCGTCCTCGCGACCAACGTCGCCGAGACCTCCCTCACCGTCCCGGGCATCAAGTACGTGATCGACCCGGGCACCGCCCGGATCTCCCGCTACAGCCACCGCACCAAGGTGCAGCGCCTGCCCATCGAACGGATCTCGCAGGCCAGCGCCAACCAGCGCAAGGGCCGCTGCGGCCGCACCAGCGACGGCATCTGCATCCGGCTCTACTCCGAGGACGACTTCAACGGCCGCCCGGAGTTCACGGACGCCGAGATCCTGCGCACGAACCTGGCCTCCGTCATCCTCCAGATGACCGCGGCCGGCCTCGGCGAGATCGAGAAGTTCCCCTTCATCGACCCGCCGGACCACCGCAACATCCGTGACGGCGTGCAGCTCCTCCAGGAGCTCGGCGCGCTGGATCCGTCCGAGAAGGATCCGTCGAGGCGCCTCACCCAGATGGGCCGCCAGCTCTCCCAGCTCCCCGTGGACCCGCGCCTGGCCCGCATGGTCGTCGAGGCAGACAAGAACAACTGCGTGCGCGAGGTCATGGTCATCGCGGCGGCACTGTCCATCCAGGACCCGCGCGAGCGCCCCTCGGACAAGCAGACGCAGGCCGACCAGAACCACGCCCGGTTCAAGGACGAGACCAGCGACTTCCTCTCGTTCCTGAACATGTGGCGCTACGTGCGCGAGCAGCAGAAGGAGCGCGGCTCGTCCTCGTTCCGCCGGATGTGCAAGCAGGAGTACCTGAACTTCCTGCGGATCCGCGAGTGGCAGGACATCTACTCGCAGCTGCGTACGGTCGCCAAGACCATGGGCATCCACGTCAACGAGGCCGACGCCCCCGAACAGCACGTCCACATCTCCCTGCTGGCCGGTCTGCTCTCGCACATCGGCCTGAAGGACACCGACAAGAACGAGTACCTCGGCGCCCGCGGCGCCAAGTTCGCGGTCTTCCCGGGCTCGGCGCTCTTCAAGAAGCAGCCGAAGTTCCTGATGTCGGCGGAGCTGGTGGAGACCTCGCGGCTGTGGGCCAGGGTCAACGCCAAGGTGGAGGCCGAGTGGGTGGAGCCGCTCGCGCAGCACCTGATCAAGCGCACGTACAGCGAGCCGCACTGGGAGAAGGACCAGGCGGCCGTGATGGCGTACGAGAAGGTCACGCTGTACGGCGTACCGATCGTGGCCCAGCGGAAGATCAACTACGGCCGGATCGACGCCGAGGTCTCGCGCGAACTGTTCATCCGCAACGCGCTGGTCGAGGGCGACTGGCGCACGCACCACAAGTTCTACGCCGACAACCGCAAGCTCCTCACCGAGGTGGAGGAGCTGGAGAACCGGGCCCGGCGCCGCGACATCGTGGTGGACGACGAGACCCTCTTCGACTTCTACGACCAGAAGATCCCCGCGCACGTGGTGTCCGGGGCGCACTTCGACTCCTGGTGGAAGCACAAGAAGCGCGAGGAGCCCGAACTTCTCGACTTCGAGCGCGCGATGCTGCTGACCGAGAAGGCGGCCGGGGTCACCAAGGCCGACTATCCGGACTCCTGGCGGCAGGGGCAGCTGAAGTTCCGGGTGACCTACCAGTTCGAACCGGGCGCGGACGCGGACGGCGTGACCGTGCACATCCCGCTCCAGGTGCTGAACCAGGTCACCGACGAGGGCTTCGACTGGCAGATCCCGGGTCTGCGCGAGGAGGTCGTCACCGAGCTGATCCGCTCGCTGCCGAAGCCGATCCGCCGGCACTACGTGCCCGCGCCGAACTTCGCGACCCGCTTCCTGGACACGGCGGTGCCCCTGCAGGAGCCGCTGCCCGTGACGCTGGCGCGCGAGCTCCAGCGGATGGTCGGGGTCCCGGTCTCCGCCGAGGACTTCGACCTCAGCCGGATCCCGGACCATCTGAAGATCACGTTCCGGATCGTCGACGAGCGTCGCAGGAACCTCGCCGAGGACAAGGACCTGGAGGCCCTGCGGCTGCGCCTGAAGCCCAAGGCCCGCCAGGCCCTGTCCAAGGCCGCCGCGGCCACGGCCGAGCGGGCGGGCGGGGAGTCGGTGGAGCGCACCGGGCTCACCGACTGGACGATCGGCACGCTGACCAAGGTCTTCGAGACCCGTCGGGCGGGTCAGCCCGTGAAGGCCTACCCGGCGCTGGTGGACGAGGGCACGACCGTGTCGGTGCGGCTCTTCGACACCGAGGCCGAGCAGCAGCAGGCGATGTGGCTGGGCACGCGCAAGCTCATCCTGCTGAACATCCCGGTGAATCCCGCGAAGTTCGCCTCGGACCACCTGACGAACCAGCAGAAGCTCGCCCTCTCCAGGAACCCGCACGGCTCCATCCAGGCGCTGTTCGACGACTGCGCCACCGCGGCGACCGACAAGCTGATCGCGGACCACGGCGGCCCCGCGTGGGACGAGGCGGGCTTCCGGAAGCTCTACGAGGCCGTCCGCGCCGACCTGGTGGACACGACCGTGCGAACGGTCGGCCAGGTGCAGCAGGTACTGGCCGCCTGGCAGGCCTGCGAGCGCCGCCTGAAGGCCACCGGCAGCCTCGCACTGGTGGCGAACCTGCAGGACGTCAAGACGCAGCTGGCGGCCCTCATGCCGGCCGGCTTCGTGACGCTCACCGGGCTGCGCCGGCTGCCGGACCTCATGCGCTACCTGGTGGCAGTGGACCGGCGGCTCCAGCAGATGCCCACGGGCGTCCAGCGCGACACCACGCGCATGGAGAAGGTCCACGAGATGCAGGACGAGTACGCCTGGCTGCTGGAGCAGTTGCCGAAGGGTCGGCCGGTGCCGGCCGCGGTCACCGACATCCGCTGGATGATCGAGGAACTGCGGGTCAGCTACTTCGCGCACGCGCTCGGAACGGCGTATCCGATCTCCGACAAGCGGATCGTGAAGGCCGTGGACGCGGCGGCCCCGTGATCCGGTTCGACTGCACCCCCTGAGCTGCGGTACAGTCTGATTCGCAGCCGCCCAGCGGCCGCAAATCAAGGACCTGTGGAGCAGTTGGTTAGCTCGCCACCCTGTCAAGGTGGAGGTCGCGGGTTCAAGTCCCGTCAGGTTCGCAGAAACGTCAGGGCCCGTATCCCCCAAGGGATACGGGCCCTGACGCGTTGGCGGGGAAACCTTCCAGGCCGCCTTGGCCTCCTCGGCGGGCTCGGCGTCCTGCGCGGCCCGCACGGCTTCGGGGGCGCCCCTCGGCACCCTCCCCGCACCCTCTGCACCCTCTGCGCCTCATCCGGCGGCCACGGCGCCCTGTGGCGGCCTGCCGGGCCGCGCGCCGCGTCACCTGTCGCCGCGCCGTCCCACACCCCGGTCACCCCCGCCACTACCCCGTCATCCCCGCCGCCCGGTCGCCCCGTCGACCCGCGGCCGGGATTCCCCCGTTCGCAGGATGCTCCGCGCGAGGCACGTCCCCTTTACGGGGAACACGGCCGGTAATACAAGAGTGATCATCTGTGACGGGAGTCACCGCACGGGTTTTTGGGACATGTACTTTTATCGCACCCATACACGCCCTCGATTTAATATGTGCAATGGCACCTGCCCGTAGGCTCCGCCGCCATCCGCTCGATGCCGCCCTGACTGGGCACAAAAAAGATCGCGCTGGACCCGGCGGAGTCCAGCGCGATCGACGACTGAGGTCCTGTTGGGGCAGGTCCGGCCGTATGAAGCTATGTGGGTTTCATCGGATTGGGGGACCCGATAGACCCGTTAAAGCGGGGTGTTTGCGCGACCTCAGGCCTCGCTGCGCTGCTGCGGAATTCCCGCGAGCAGGGCGCGAACCTCAGCCTCGCGGTAACGGCGGTGTCCACCCAGGGTGCGGATGGACGTGAGCTTGCCAGCCTTGGCCCAGCGGGTGACCGTCTTCGGGTCCACGCGGAACATCGTGGCAACCTCAGCCGGGGTCAGCAGCGGCTCGGCATCAGGGGTGCGAGCGGTCATGAGCGGCCTCCTCGGGAGAACCGAACCATCTCGGTTCTTTCCTCTAAATTCTGCACCTTGGCCCGCGTTGCCCGAAATGGACATACGCGGGCCGAGTCGGTTATAGGACGAACGGCTTGTCCTCGGCACTACAACTACACCATCCGTCCAGCCCTAAGGGCCAAACCGATGGAATTGCCCTCCGAGGTGTTCATCAGCGGCGGAAGCCGATGGACCGTCCCATAACGGACAGTCACCCCACTGTGACGATCAGTCACAGAGCGATCAGGAGTCGTCAGACCCCCCGTAGAGCGCAATGCCGAGCATTCCGCCCTTACTTGGGCGGAAGGAACCCTCCCCGGACTCCTTGTCCTATTTTGGCACGAGGGTAGGGGAAGGGCGCAAGGGTGTAGTTAGTGCGGTCCGTCACGCTTGGGCCAATGGCCCGTATCGGGACGTAGGTCCTGGCACTAAGTCCTGAATGCCATGATCAAGGCGCTGATCAGCCATTTATGACCGTTCGGCCGATACGCGGTGGTCCGTACGGGTGCCGCGAGGCCTGCCGGAGCCAGTTTCGGCCCTCTGGAGCTAATTGGCGAACAGTCTCTCCCGGACCGCCCGCCACCGGTCCGCCAGCTCCCCGTAAGCCTCGGCCGCCCCCTCCGCGTCCCCCGCCCGCAAGGCCGCGATCCCCGCAGCCAGTTCCCCCGCCGACCGGTCCGCCGCGAGCCGGTCCGCCGGCAGTGCGTGCAGCAGCCCGCCGTAATCCAGTTCGACCATCGACCGGGGGTGGAACTCCTCCAGCCAGCTCCCGACCTCCACCAGACCGTCGGCGAGCACCCCGTACCCCTCCGCCTCGCGCAGGGTCCGCAAGGCCCGCGCGAGCCGCCTCCGCGCCTGCACCATCGGCGTCCGGTAGCGCAGCCGCTCGCCCGCCACGTACTCCCGCTCCTCGTCGGCCACCAGCACGAACCAGCGCAGGGGCACCTGCCACACGCCCGTACGGATCCAGGGGCGCGCGTCCGGGTTCCGCTCGCGCCAGCGCTCGTACTCCTCGGCCGCCTGCCTGCGCATCACCGGCGGGAGCGCCGCGTCCAGCACCGGGCGCGGGAACCACTCGACCAGCTCCTGGAGCGCCAGCCAGCCGCGGAGCCGGGTGCGCCACGGACAGACGAGCAGCACCCCGTCGACCTCCGCCGTGAAGGCGTCCGCGCTCTCCTGCGCCGGAACGCCCACCAGGGGCACCCGTACCAAGTCCGTGAGCGATCTGCGCAATTCGTCCTGGGCGGTCGGAGCCGTCCCGCGCCGGGCGTAATCGGCCCAGTGCATGCGCTCCTCCTCGGGAAAGGCCACCAAGGGTTCGTAGACTCGCAGGTAGGAGGCATACGGGACGGTCGGCGCCGAGCGCGCGGAGGGCAGCAGGGGATCCGGGGTTTCGCTCACGCCCTCCTCATCCCCCGCGCCGCCCGGGCGTACTCCGAGGGGCCGTCGTACCCCGGGAGAGTTCCGATCCTCGGACAGGTCGACTACACGCGCCCCGGAGGTCTTACTCTGCTCCCAGCACGCCCTCCCCCACCCGCAGGGCGGGCGTCATTCCGCCGCATCTCTTCCATGGGAGTCACCACCGTGACCGAAATGACCGACGGCGTCCTGCACACCCTGTTCCGTACGGAACAGGGCGGCCACGAGCAAGTCGTGCTGTGCCAGGACCGAGCCACCGGCCTGAAAGCCGTCATCGCGATCCACTCCACCGCTCTGGGCCCCGCCCTCGGCGGTACGCGGTTCCACGCGTACGCCTCCGACGAGGAGGCCGTCCTCGACGCGCTGAACCTCTCGCGCGGCATGTCGTACAAGAACGCCCTCGCCGGTCTCGACCTCGGCGGCGGCAAGGCCGTGATCATCGGCGACCCGGACGTCCTCAAGTCGGAGGAACTGCTGCTGGCCTACGGCCGGTTCGTGGAGTCCCTCGGCGGACGGTACGTGACCGCCTGCGACGTCGGCACCTACGTGGCCGACATGGACGTCGTGGCCCGCGAGACCCGCTGGGCGACCGGCCGCTCCCCCGAGAACGGCGGCGCGGGCGACTCCTCGGTGCTCACCGCCTTCGGTGTCTTCCAGGGCATGCGCGCCAGCGCCCAGCACCTGTGGGGCGACCCGACCCTGCGCGGCCGCAAGGTCGCCGTGGCGGGCGTCGGCAAGGTCGGCCACTACCTGGTCGAGCACCTCCTGGAGGACGGCGCCGAGGTCGTGATCACGGATGTGCGGGAAGAGTCCGTGCGCCGGATCCTCGACAAGCACCCGGGCAAGGTCACCGCGGTCGCCGACACGGACGCGCTGATCCGCGTCGAGGGCCTGGACATCTACGCCCCCTGCGCTCTGGGCGGCGCCCTGAACGACGACTCGGTTCCGGTCCTGACCGCCAAGATCGTCTGTGGTGCGGCGAACAACCAGCTCGCCCACCCCGGCATCGAGAAGGACCTCTCGGACCGCGGGATCCTCTACGCCCCGGACTACGTGGTCAACGCCGGCGGCGTGATCCAGGTCGCCGACGAGCTGGTCGGCTTCGACTTCGACCGCTGCAAGGCCAAGGCCACGAAGATCTTCGACACCACTCTGGAGATCTTTGCTCGCGCGAAGACGGACGGCATCCCGCCGGCCGCCGCGGCCGACCGGATCGCCGAGCAGCGCATGGCGGACGCCCGCGCCGCGCGCGCCGTCTAGGCATCTGGCGGGGCTCCCGGATGCGCCCGCCGGGGTGCGGCGAGACGGAACTCACTGCACTTCGGCGGGTCGCGGGCCAGGAAAGCGTTAAAATCGCGGTGACCAGCGAGGACGGGGCGCCTTGTTGGTTCTGCACCGGGGCGCGTCATGCGGGCGGCGTACCGTATGGCCGCGGAAGCAGGTACCGTTAAACCCCTACGGACGGTCTCTCCACGGAGAGCCCGCTCCGAACCATGAACGCGTGTCAGACTCTGGGGCCGTCGAGCCCCGTCACCGAGGGGGTCGAGCCATGGGGCGCGGCCGGGCCAAGGCCAAGCAGACAAAGGTCGCCCGCCAGCTGAAGTACAACAGCGGCGGGACTGACCTCTCGCGTCTGGCCAATGAGCTGGGCGCATCGCCGACGGATCCGCTGCCTGTCAGCGAGCCGGTCGAAGTCGATGACGATCTGGACGACGACGACCCGTACGCCAAGTACGCGGATCTGTACAACAGCGATGACGACGACGAGGACGAAGAGTCCGGTCCGTCGGCACAGCGTCGCGGCGCTTGACGCTCTGAGGCGTCTGCACAACAGGTCAAAGACTGAAACCCGGTCCAGGGCATCGCCCCGGGCCGGGTTTCAGTGCTGCTCAGCTCGCGTAGGAACCGGTGAGGGTCGCACCCTCGGTACGGTCGCCGCGGTCCAGGATCTCTCCCGCGACCCACGCGCCCACACCCCGGTCGGCGAGCGCGGTCAGGGCCACGTCCACCGAATCCTGCGGGACCACGGCCATCATGCCGACGCCCATGTTCAGGGTCTTCTCCAGCTCCAGCTGCTCCACCTGCCCGGCCTTGCCGACCAGGTCGAAGATCGCGCCCGGCGTCCAGGTGGCACGGTCGACCGTGGCGTGCAGGTGGTCCGGGATGACCCGGGCCAGGTTCGCCGCCAGGCCGCCGCCGGTGATGTGCGAGTACGCGTGCACCTCGGCCGTGCGGGTGAGGGCCATGCAGTCCAGCGAGTAGATCTTGGTGGGCTCCAGGAGCTCCTCGCCCAGGGTGCGCCCGAGCTCCGCGATCTCCTGCTCCAGGGACATCCCGGCCCGGTCGAAGAGGACGTGCCGGACCAGCGAGTACCCGTTCGAGTGAAGGCCGGACGAAGCCATCGCGATGACGGCGTCACCCGTACGGATGCGATCCGCGCCGAGCAGCCGGTCGTACTCGACGACGCCGGTTCCGGCGCCCGCCACGTCGAAGTCGTCCGGGCCCAGCAGGCCCGGGTGCTCGGCGGTCTCGCCGCCCACCAGGGCGCAGCCGGCGAGGACACAGCCCTCGGCGATGCCCTTGACGATCGCCGCGACACGCTCGGGGTGGACCTTGCCGACGCAGATGTAGTCGGTCATGAAGAGCGGCTCGGCGCCGCAGACGACGATGTCGTCCATGACCATCGCGACCAGGTCGTGGCCGATGGTGTCGTACACGCCCAGCTGGCGGGCGATGTCCACCTTGGTGCCGACTCCGTCGGTGGCGGAGGCGAGCAGCGGGCGCTCGTAGCGCTTGAGGGCGGAGGCGTCGAAGAGGCCGGCGAAGCCGCCGAGGCCGCCGAGGACCTCGGGGCGCTGCGTCTTCTTCACCCACTCCTTCATCAGCTCGACGGCGCGGTCTCCCGCTTCGATGTCCACGCCTGCGGCTGCGTAGCTGGCACCGGTGGTCTTCTCTGTCATGACAGGAGAGAGCTTTCGTGTCGTTACTGCGTTTGGTGCTGGGCCCCCGGAGAAGCCTCAAAGAGAGGGCCCAGCGCAGGTTGAGCCAGGGTGAAGCCGCGGACTACGGGCGGCGGAGCGCGTCGGCGGCGTCCGTGCCCCCGGCCAGCTCGGTCTCCAGCAGCTGCTTGCCCAGGAGCTGCGGGTCGGGCAGCTCCATGGGGTACTCGCCGTCGAAGCAGGCACGGCAGAGGTTGGGCTTCTGGATGGTGGTCGCCTCGATCATCGCGTCGAGCGAGATGTACGAGAGCGAGTCCGCGCCGAGCGACGTGGCGATCTCGTCGACCGTCATGCCGTTGGCGATGAGCTCGGCCCGGGTGGCGAAGTCGATGCCGAAGAAGCACGGCCACTTCACCGGCGGTGAGGAGATCCGGATGTGGACCTCCGCCGCGCCGGCCTCGCGGAGCATCTTGACCAGGGCGCGCTGGGTGTTGCCGCGGACGATCGAGTCGTCGACGACCACCAGGCGCTTGCCCCGGATGACTTCCTTGAGGGGATTGAGCTTCAGGCGGATGCCCAGCTGGCGGATCGTCTGCGAGGGCTGGATGAAGGTCCGGCCGACGTAGGCGTTCTTGACCAGGCCGGAGCCGTACGGAATCCCGCTGGCCTCGGCGTATCCGACGGCGGCGGGCGTGCCGGACTCCGGCGTCGCTATCACCAGATCGGCGTCGACCGGGGCTTCCTTGGCCAGGCGCCGGCCCATCTCGACACGCGAGAGGTAGACGTTCCGGCCGGCGATGTCGGTGTCCGGGCGCGCCAGGTAGACGTACTCGAAGACACAGCCCTTGGGCTTCGCTTCCGCGAATCGTGAGGTCCGCAGGCCGTTCTCGTCGATCGCGATGAGCTCGCCCGGCTCGACTTCGCGGACGAAGCTGGCGCCGCAGATGTCGAGGGCGGCGGTCTCACTCGCGACCACCCAGCCGCGCTCCAGGCGGCCGAGGACCAGCGGGCGGATGCCCTGCGGGTCACGGGCGGTGTAGAGGGTCCCCTCGTCCATGAAGACGAGCGAGAAGGCGCCCTTCACCTTCGGGAGGACCTTGGTGGCCGACTCCTCGATGGTCAGGGGCTTGCCGTCCTCGTCGGTCTGGCCGGCCAGGAGGGCGGTGACCAGGTCCGTGTCGTTGGTGGCCGCCACCTGGGTGGCGCGGCCGTCCTGACGGGGGAGGTCGGCGACCATCTCGGCAAGCTCGGCGGTGTTCACCAGGTTGCCGTTGTGACCCAGGGCAATGGAGCCGTGGGCGGTCGCACGGAAGGTCGGCTGAGCGTTCTCCCAGACGGAGGCTCCGGTGGTCGAGTAGCGGGCGTGACCGACCGCGATATGACCCTGGAGCGAGCCGAGAGAGGTTTCGTCGAAGACTTGGGAAACGAGGCCCATGTCCTTGAAGACGAGGATCTGGGAACCGTTGCTCACAGCGATTCCCGCGGACTCTTGTCCACGGTGCTGCAGCGCATACAGTCCGAAGTAGGTGAGCTTGGCGACCTCTTCACCCGGAGCCCAGACACCGAAGACGCCGCAAGCGTCCTGGGGGCCCTTTTCGCCGGGGAGCAGGTCGTGGTTGAGTCGTCCATCACCACGAGGCACGCTTCCGAGTGTAGGCGAGATCGACCACTGGTCCGAATTGGGGACGGCCGGGAAATGTCACAGCACAGAGGGTGACCGGACGCCTCCGTCTCGGTATTCGGATCACCTTGTTGACATACACAAACGCATTCGTACAAGCTCTCGGCCCATGCAGCCTCTCGGTGACCGTACGGTCACCCTCGTCGAGCGCCGCCACGTAGACCTGGTCCGTGTCGCGAGCGCCATCTGTCGCTGTTCCGCGTAGCCGCAACTCTTTCTCCCCTTTCCACATTTCAGCTCCGCCCAGCCCTGCCCTGCCGCGCCGCGCGCCGTCCCGCGCCCCGCCGGGAGCGGGCGGGCGGGCCGTGCCCTGGAGTACCTGTGTCTTCGTACGAGAACAAGCTGTCCCGGCGTGCCTTCGGCGGCGCCGTCGGAGTGAGTGCCGCCGCCGCGGCGGTGGGGCTGGGAGCGGGCCCGGCCGCGGCCGCCGAGGCCGCCGAGGAGCGGCGCGCGGATGCCGGGGAGCGCGCCTTCCGGGCGGCTCGCGGCCGGCGCTCGCGCCGCCCGAACATCCTGTTCGTCCTGGGCGACGACCTCGGCTGGGCCGACCTGTCCTCGTACGGCTCCCCGCACATCAAGACCCCGAACCTGGACCGCCTCGCCCGCCAGGGCGTCCGGTTCACCGACGCCTACTCGGGCTCCGCGACCTGCTCGCCGACCCGGTTCAGCCTGTACACCGGGCGCTACCCGGCCCGTACCAAGGGCGGGCTGGCCGAACCGATCGCCGACAAGTCGGCCGGCCTGGACCCGACCCACCCGACGCTCGCCTCGCTGCTGAAGTCGGCCGGCTACTCCACCGCGCTGATCGGCAAGTGGCACGCGGGCTACCTGCCCGACTACAGCCCGACCAGGTCCGGCTGGGACGAGTTCTTCGGCAACTTCGGCGGGGCCCTGGAGTACTACTCCAAGCTGGGCCTGGGCGGCGAGTACGACCTCTACGAAGGCGACGCCGAGTACAAGGACCTGCGCTACTACACCCGGATCATCACCGAGCGGGCGAGCGAGTACGTCTCGCGCGACCACCACGGCAAGCCGTGGCTGCTGAACCTCAACTTCACCACCCCGCACTGGCCGTGGATCGCCGACGGGGACACCGAGCAGAGCGCCGAGATCGTCCGGCGGATCAAGGCGGGCGACGGGCGCGCCCTGTGGCACCAGGACGGCGGCTCGGTCGAGAAGTACAAGGAGATGGTCGAGGACCTCGACCGCTCGATCGGCAAGGTGCTGGAGGCGCTGCGGCGCTCCGGCCAGGAGCAGGACACCCTCGTGGTCTTCTCCAGCGACAACGGCGGCGAGCGTTTCTCGTACAACTGGCCGCTGTCCGGCAACAAGGCCTCCCTCCAGGAGGGCGGCATCCGGGTGCCGAACATCGTGCGCTGGCCCGCGCGGCTGGACGGCGGCCAGGTCAGCCACGTCCCGGTCTTCAGCCCGGACTGGACGGCGACGCTGCTGGAGGTGGCCGGGACCCGGCCGCACCGGGCGTACCCGCTGGACGGGGTGAGCCTGGCGGGGTACCTGCTGCGCGGCGAGGAGCCGGCCGAGCGCGATCTGTTCTGGCGGGTGCGCGGGGAGCGGGCGCTGCGCCGCGGCGACTGGAAGTACTACCGCGGCAAGGCGGGCCGGGACCAGCTGTTCGACCTGGCCGGGGACATCCGCGAGCAGGCCGACAAGGCCGCGGTTCACCCGGCCCGGCTGGCGGAGCTGCGGGCGGCATGGGAGCGCGTGAACGCGGGGCTGCTTCCGTACCCGGGCTGATCCGGCGCCCGCTCTGCCGTGATCACCGCATGACTCAACCCAGCGAGTACGTACGCCAGTTGTCGATCGGTCCCCCTTCGAGGTGGAGCTACAGGTCAGGCCGCTGGGGGAGCCCGTCCTGCCCGAGCCGCCCCGCAACGGGGAGGCCGGGCCGGAGGGTTGTGAGGGCTGCGTCCCCGCGGACCGCGACTTCCTGTGGACGGAGGAGCACTGGCGGCTGAAGGGCGTCCACGGCTCGCTGCCGGCCATCCTCATGCCGATCCCGCGCGGCCACCACACCCTGCTGGACCTGCCGGCCGAACGGGCCGCCGAGCTGGGCGGGATGGCGCAGCGCATCGAGCGGACGATCCGCACGCTCGGCGGGATCGGCCGCGTGCACGTCAGCGAGATCGGCGACGGGGGCACGCATCTGTACCTGTTCCTGACGGCGCGCCCGGAGGGGATGCTGCAGCTGCGCGGCTCCTGCCTGCCGCTCCCCGACGAGGTGTGGGCCGAGTCCGCACGCCGGATCGCCGAAGCGATGGCGAAGGACGGCGGCACGGCCCACGTCTGAGCCCCGCTATTCGGCGGCGGAGGCCGCCCTGGCGGTCAGGCCCTTGCCGTCGGGGGCGGTGAGGGTCAGGGCCTGCCCCTGGATCTTCCAGCTGAGCGGGCCGCTGCCGAACAGCCCGGTCAGCGCCCGCTCGATCTCGCCCGCCGGCCCCTCGCAGGCCATCCGGGTGGAGGTGACCGGCCCGAAGGTGAGCGTGGATGCCTCGACGGTGGCCTTGGCGCTGAACCGGTTGCAGCCGAGGACGCCGCTCGCGGTGCCGTCGGCGGCGAGGGTGAAGTGGGCCTTGCCCACCGCCTCGGCGGGGACGGAGGAGACGGTCTCTCCGCTGATCAGGGAGTCGACCGTCCAGAGGGTCGCGGTCAGTGGGGCGTCCGCCCGCGGGGGCTTCGGGGTCATGGCGATGGTGCTCCCGTCGGCGGTCTTCAGGGTGAGGCGGTCGGGTCCGCGGTCGATGGTCAGCCGCCCCTTGAAGAGCTCGGCGAACTGTTTCTCGAACTCGATGTCCGCGCAGTTCCTGAGGGTCGAGCCGCCGGGTGTGACGGTCACCGCGGACGTCCCGGCGAAGGCGACCACGGCACTGAAGCCGTTGCACCCGTAGTTGCCCGTGGCCTTGTTCTCCGAGATGTCGACGTGGGCGGCGTCGGGCGCGTGCAGGGTGCGGCCGCCGGTGGTCAGGGACTGCACGGTCCACGAGCCGACGGGGTCGGGGAGCGCGGCGGCGCCGCCGTCCTCGGACTGGCCGCACGCGGCCAGCGCGAGCGCGAGCGCCAGGCCTGCCGGAAGGTTCCGAAAGGTACGCATGCTCCTGGGACGGAGCCGGCGCCCGGCCGGTTCCGCTCAGCTCATGAGCGGGAGCAGCGCCGAAAGGTCGGCCCGCTCGCCGCTGGCGCTGACCTGCGCCGCGTCGAGGGCCTCGGCCCATCCGGTACGGCCCGTGGCGAGCCTCATCCAGGTCAGCGGGTCGGTCTCCACGACGTTGGGCGGGGTGCCGCGGGTGTGCCGGGGGCCTTCGACGCACTGGACCACGGCGAAGGGCGGGATCCGTACCTCGACCGCGCCGCCGGGCGCCTTGAGCGCGAAGGCGTCGGCGAGCAGCCGGGTGCAGGCGGCCAGGGCCTGCCGCTCGATCGGGATGTCCACCCCGGTGGCCCGGCCCAGGTCGTCGGCGTGCACCACCAGCTCCACGGTCCGCGTGACCAGGAAGTCGGCCAGGGTCATGTCCCCGATCCACAGGTCCAGCACCCGGCTGCCGGGGTTCGCGGCCAGCGCCTCGGCCATGCGGGCGCCGGCGTGCTCGTACAGCTCGGGCAGCGGGCCGCCTTCGAGGGTCTCCTTGGCCGCCTCGGCGATCTTCCCGGCGAGGGAGGCTGTGGCGGAGGGCCATTCGACGGCCGTCAGCTCCGGCACGGCCGCCGGCGGCCGTGCCAGGCCGGCGGCCAGCGAATCGGCGATCCACGCGATGTGCGCGGCCAGATCGGCCACGGTCCAGTCGCCGAGCCCGCTGGGACGGCCGAGCTGCTCGGGGGTCAGCTCCCGGACGGCTGCCGCGATGTGGCCGAACTGCGCGGTGACGGCCGCGCGGATCTTCGCGGCGTCGTACGTACGGGTGCGGGTCCTGGATGCCATGCGGCGAGTCTGCCGGATCAGTCGCCGCCGCCGCAGCCACCTCCGCAGCTGCTGCCGCAACTGCTGTCGCTGCCGCAGCTGCCGGACGAACCGCAGCCGGAGCCGCCCGAGCTGCTGTCGCCGCGGGCGGCCCGCTCGGTACGGCGGCGGTCCTCCTCCGCCCGGCGCCGGAGGCGGTGCGAGGATCCGGCCGGCGTCCACGGCCGCAGGCCGTGGCGGCGGGCCGGCAGCAGCGGGGCGGCGGTGACCTGCGAGGTGATCGTCCGGCCGTCGTAGTAGACGGCGTGCTCGAGGATCACCTCGGCTCCCTCGCAGGGCAGGCCGTACAGGATCGCCTCGTAGGGCTCGCGTTTGCCGTCGATGTCGTGGTGCTCGACGCGCAGCCTGTCCTCGGGCCCGCCGAGGAGGGTCCGGCTGCCCCGGTCCCAGGGCCGGGTGCTGTCCTCGTACCGGTCGCGGAACGCGATAAGGGGCGGAGCGGTGGTCGTCCGGGCGTCCGCGACCAGCCAGCTGTTCTTGAGGATCTTGCGGCGGACTCCGACGCGCAGCACCGGCTGCGGTCCGTCGTGCAGCCGCCGGGCGGCGCGCCGTGCCGCGAGGCCGTGCCCGAGCAAGGGGGGCCCGGGGAGGAGCAGGAACAGGGCCGCCACCTGCTGGCCGACGGCGTCGTACGGGGCGTCCGTGCTCGCCCCCAGGTCCGCGACGAGGGCCCAGGCCAGGAACACGGCGCCGGCGAGGGTGAGCAGCCCCCCGGAGACGAGGAGCCACCGGCCCCGGTGGCGGTGGCCCGCGGGGAGGTGCTCCGGAATCGGGCCGCGGACGCCCCCGGTCGCTTCGAGGAAGAGGGCCCGCTGCCGGCGCCTGGACCGCAGCCGCAGCAGGGCCCCGGTGAACGCCCAGGCGCACAGGCCGATGACCAGCCAGCAGCCGGCCCGGTTCTCGCCGGCCGGGGCGTCCGGTCCGTACAGGCGGGCGGCCATGTCCAGGGCGATCACCGGTGCGGACAGGGTGGTGGCGGCCGGCAGGAAGCGGTACCAGGCGGGGAGCGCGAGGAACAGGATCGCGGAGTGGAATCCGACCCAGTCGGTGCCGGGCGACGCGGCGGCCTCACTGTCCTGCGTGCCGACCACGGAGAACCCGTAGAAGACCAGCGGCACGAGGAGCCAGCAGACGACGGTGGGTGCGAAGACCAGGGGGACGCGTGCGTCGCGCCAGCGCCGCGCGGCCTCGGGCTTCCAGGCCCGGACGCCACCGCGGGGCAGGGCGGCTTCGGGCACGAACTTGACGATGTCGCTCACGGCGTCAGTATGCGGACGCGGACGCGCAGGTCAGAAGGCCTGCGAGGGCACGGAATCACTACAAACGGCGGCCGGGAATCCGGCGCGCGCTCCGGCGCCGGCCGCCGCGAGACCCCGGACATGCCCGAGCCCCCGCCCGGAAACTCAGGACGGGGGCTCGGAAGCGAGTGCGGGATCAGGCGAGCAGCGCCGGGATCGTCGCCTCGTGAGCGGTACGCAGCTCCGCGAGCGGAATCGTGAACTCGCCCTGGATCTCGATCTCCTCGCCGTCCACCACACCGATGCGGGTGGCGGGCAGGCCCCGCGCGCCGCACATGTCGGTGAAGCGGAGCTCCTCGCTGCGCGGGACGGACACGATGGCGCGGCCCGCGGACTCGGAGAACAGGAAGGTGAAGGCGTCCAGGTCCTCGGGAACCACGATCCGCGCGCCGTTGCCACCGCGCAGGCAGGACTCGGTGAGCGCCTGGATGACGCCGCCGTCGGACAGGTCGTGCGCGGCGTCGATCATGCCGTCGCGCGAGGCGGAGATCAGGATCTCGCCCAGCAGCTTCTCGCGGCCCAGGTCCACCTTGGGCGGCATGCCGCCGAGGTGGTCGTGGACGACCTGGGACCAGGCCGAGCCGCCGAACTCCTCGGCCGTGTCGCCCAGCAGGTACAGCAGCTGGCCGGCCTCGGCGAACGCCATCGGCGTACGGCGGTTGACGTCGTCGATCACACCGAGGACCGCCACGACCGGGGTCGGGTGGATGGCGATGTCGCCCGTCTGGTTGTAGAGCGAGACGTTGCCGCCGGTCACCGGGGTGCCCAGCTCCAGGCAGCCGTCCGCCAGACCGCGGGTGGCCTCGGCGAACTGCCACATGACGTCCGGGTCCTCGGGGGAGCCGAAGTTCAGGCAGTCGGAGATGGCCAGCGGCTTGGCGCCGGTCGCGGCGACGTTGCGGTAGGCCTCGGCCAGTGCCAGCTGCGCGCCCGTGTACGGGTCGAGCTTGGCGAAGCGGCCGTTGCCGTCCGTGGCCATGGCGACGCCGAGGTTGGACTCCTCGTCGATGCGGACCATGCCCGCGTCCTCGGGCTGCGACAGGACGGTGTTGCCCTGCACGAAGCGGTCGTACTGGTCGGTGACCCAGGACTTCGACGCCTGGTTCGGGGAGGAGACCAGCGCGAGGACCTGCGCGCGCAGCTCGGCCGAGGTCGCCGGGCGCGGAAGGTTGCCGGCGTCGTCCGCCTGGAGCGCGTCCTGCCAGGACGGGCGGGCGTACGGGCGGTTGTAGACCGGGCCCTCGTGGGCGACGGTGCCCGGGGGCACGTCCACGATCTGCTCGCCGTGCCAGAAGATCTCCAGGCGCTCGCCGTCGGTCACCTCACCGATGACGGTGGCGATGACGTCCCACTTCTCGCAGATCTCCATGAAGCGGTCGACGTACTGCGGCTCGACGATGGCGCACATGCGCTCCTGCGACTCGCTCATGAGGATCTCCTCGGGCGAGAGCGTCGCGTCGCGCAGCGGGACCGTGTCGAGCTCGACGCGCATGCCGCCGGAACCGGCGGAGGCCAGCTCGGACGTGGCGCAGGAGAGCCCGGCGCCGCCGAGGTCCTGGATGCCCGCGACCAGCTTCTCCTTGAAGATCTCCAGGGTGCACTCGATGAGGAGCTTCTCCTGGAAGGGGTCGCCGACCTGGACGGCGGGGCGCTTGGTCGGCTTGGAGTCGTCGAACGTCTCCGAGGCCAGCACGGACACGCCGCCGATGCCGTCGCCGCCCGTGCGGGCGCCGTAGAGGATGACCTTGTTGCCGGGGCCGGAGGCCTTGGCGAGGTGGATGTCCTCGTGCTTCATCACGCCGATGCAGCCGGCGTTGACCAGCGGGTTGCCCTGGTAGCAGGCGTCGAAGACGACCTCGCCGCCGATGTTGGGCAGGCCCAGGCAGTTGCCGTAGCCGCCGATGCCCGCGACCACGCCCGGCAGGACGCGCTTGGTGTCGGGGTGGTCGGCCGCGCCGAAGCGCAGCGGGTCCACGACCGCGACCGGGCGGGCACCCATGGCCAGGATGTCGCGGACGATGCCGCCGATGCCGGTGGCCGCGCCCTGGTAGGGCTCGATGTACGAGGGGTGGTTGTGCGACTCGACCTTGAAGGTGACCGCGTAGCCCTGGCCGACGTCGACGACGCCGGCGTTCTCGCCGATGCCGACGAGCATGGCGTCGTTCTGCGGGACCTTCTCGCCGAACTGCTTCAGGTGGACCTTGCTGCTCTTGTACGAGCAGTGCTCCGACCACATGACCGAGTACATGGCGAGCTCGGCGCCCGTGGGGCGGCGGCCGAGGATCTCCCGGATGCGGGCGTACTCGTCCTCCTTGAGGCCGAGCTCCTTCCAGGGCTGCGCCGCGTCCGGGGTTTCGGTGGCGTTCTTGACCGTGTCGAGGCTCATGCGGAGACCAGCTTCTTCAGGACCGACGTGAAGAACGGGAGGCCGTCGGTGCGGCCCGTCCCGATCAGCGGCTCGACCGCGTGCTCGGGGTGCGGCATGAGGCCGACGACGTTGCCCGCGGCGTTGGTGATGCCGGCGATGTCGCGGAGCGACCCGTTCGGGTTCATGTCGACGTAGCGGAAGGCCACGCGGCCTTCGGCCTCCAGTTCGTCGAGCACGCGCTCGTCGGCGACGTACCGGCCGTCCATGTTCTTGAGCGGTACGGAGATCTCCTGGCCGGCGGTGTAGTCGCCGGTCCACGCGGTCTCCGCGTTCTCCACCCGCAGCTTCTGGTCGCGGCAGATGAAGTGCAGGTGGTTGTTGCGGAGCATCGCCCCCGGCAGCAGGTGGGCCTCGGTGAGGACCTGGAAGCCGTTGCAGATGCCGAGGACGGGCATGCCCGCCTTGGCCTGCTCGATGATGGTCTCCATCACCGGCGAGAAGCGGGAGATGGCCCCGGCGCGCAGGTAGTCCCCGTAGGAGAAGCCGCCCGCGAGGACGACCGCGTCGACCTGGTGCAGGTCCTTGTCGCGGTGCCAGAGCGAAACCGGCTCGGCCCCCGCGAGGCGGACGGCGCGCAGCGAGTCACGGTCGTCGAGCGTTCCGGGGAACGTGACGACTCCGATGCGAGTGGTCACCGTCAGGCCTCGACCTTCACGGTGAAGTCTTCGATGACGGTGTTGGCGAGGAACGTTTCGGCCATCTTGTGGATGCGGTCGAGGGCGGCCTGGTCGACCGGTCCCTCCACCTCCAGTTCGAAGCGCTTCCCCTGGCGGACGTCGGCGATTCCCTCGAAGCCCAGGCGCGGCAGTGCACGCTGCACCGCCTGGCCCTGGGGGTCGAGGATCTCCGGCTTGAGCATGACGTCGACTACGACGCGTGCCATCGGGCACTCCCGTGTGTGGTTGGTGCGAAGGCGGTTCCATCAGCGTACCCGGCCGAAATTTCTACGCGGGTAGATATCTCCGGGGCGCGATCACCGGCCGGTTTGGCTTCACCAACGCTTCGCAAAATCACCAGGAAAAACACGCGTCCGGGATTGCGGCGGGACACGCGGAGAGAATTAACTGGGCTTCGCAATGCAATGAGAATCGGGGTACAAAGGAATCACCCCGCGGGACAGCATTTCGCCGCTTCACAACGGGGGCGGAAAGATGCATTGCTCCGAAACATCCACACAGGCGACATCGCCGCACGTCAGCAGGTGGCGGCGTCGCACCGAAGGGACCGATATCCGTGGCGCAGCGCGTAGTAGTAACGCTCTCCGACGACATCGACGGCGGAGAAGCGGCGGAAACGGTCGTGTTCGCTCTGGACGGTAAGTCGTACGAGATCGACCTCAATGCGGCCAACGCAAAGAAACTGCGGAAGGGCCTGGAGCCGTTCGTGGCCGCCGGCCGCCGCCAGTCGCGTTCGGGGAAGACCTTCAAGCACACGTCCATCGCACCCGACCCGGCGGTCGTCCGGGCCTGGGCCCGGTCCAACCAGTACGAGGTCCCGCCCCGCGGCCGCATCCCCAAGAAGATCTACGAGGCCTACAACGCTGCTCACTGAGGGCCGATTTGCCATCCACCCCCCTGTGTCGGCTAGTGTGTGGATCACGCCGAGGGGCCAGGCCGCAGGTCAGAGCCCCGAAGGTCGTGCGGGTGTAGTTCAGTAGTAGAACGTCCCCCTTCCAGGGGGAAGGCGCAGTGTGCGATTCCTGTCACCCGCTCTGCATCGGTTTACCGGCCACCTCCGTGGATCAGGTAGAGTGATGCACGCATTGCCAAGGCAGTGCACGCAGTACATGCGGACGTAGCTCAGTTGGTAGAGCACCACCTTGCCAAGGTGGATGTCGCGCGTTCGAGTCGCGTCGTCCGCTCCATAAGGAGAAGGCCCCGGTCATTACGACCGGGGCCTTCTTCGTGTGTCCCCGGCCTTTGCGGCTTCAGATCTTCCCTGACAAATGTCATCGCGGATCGTGACGGCGCGCACTGCCGGGCCCGTCCGTGCGCCGCGAGGCTTGGGTCATGACCGACACCGCGGCCGGCCGGCCCGCGCTGCCGGTGCGCCACCGGACCGCGCTCACCGCACTGGCCCGGATCATGATCACCGTGTTTGCTGATCCACGGTGGTTCCGCCGGGAACCGCGCGGCGGGCAAGAAGAAAGATCCGGGGGACGGGCGGCATGCCGAAGCTGAAGGGGTGGTGGAAGAACCGCACCACCGCCGGGAAGGTCGAGCTGTACACGCGCTGGTCGTTCCACTTCTTCGGGGTCATGGAACTCCTGGGGATCGGGCTGGCCCCGCTGACCGGCGCGGCCGAGAGGACCTCGCCGCTGCTGCCGGTATCGCTCTCCCTGATGGCGTGCACCCACGCGGTGCTGTGCGCGGGGCACTCCTCCAGGGCCCTGCACTGGGTGGTGGGGCGGCGCGAACGCCCCACCCGGCTCGCGGCGGCCCTGGCCCTGTCGACGGGTGCGGCCGCGCTCGGCGTCCTCGCGCTGCGCGCGACCGGGAGACTCGACCCGTCCGTGGCGCCGTCGCTGGTCTCGGGGCTCACCTGCTTCGCCACCGGCTCGCTGGTCCTGTCCCTGCGGTCGGTGAAGCTCATCTGGTGCGTCGCCCCGGCCGTGGCCGCCGGTACGGCCGTGGCCGTGCTCGCGCTCGGCCTGGCGCCGGGGGAGGCGCTGGGCTACGCGGTCGCTGTGCTGCTCGGCAATCTGCTCTTCAGCACCACCTGCGCGTTCTCGGCATGGCTGCTGAAGACGGTCTACGAACTGGACCGGTCCCGCGAGCTCCAGGCACGCCTCGCGGTCGCCGAGGAGCGGCTGCGCTTCGGCCGGGACCTGCACGACGTGATGGGCCGGAACCTGGCGGTGATCGCGCTCAAGAGCGAGCTGGCGGTCCAGCTGGCACGGCGCGAACGGCCGGAGGCCGTGGACCAGATGATCGAGGTGCAGCGGATCGCCCAGGAGTCCCAGCGGGAGGTGCGCGACGTCGTGCGCGGCTACCGGGAGGCGGACCTCGTCGTGGAGCTGGAGGGCGCGCGCGGGGTGCTGCGGGCGGCCGGAATGGACTGCAGGGTCGACTTCGAGGCGGCCGGGCACGAGCTGCCGCCCGAGGTCCAGTCGGCGCTCGGCTGGGTGGTGCGCGAGGCGACCACGAACGTCCTGCGGCACGGGGACGCTCAGAGCTGCGTGATCCGGCTGACGGCGCCGCAGGCGGGTCCGGTGACCCTGGTGGTGGAGAACGACGGAGCTCCCGAAACGCCCGCAGGTCCCCCCGGATCGGGGCTGGCCGGGCTGCGGGAACGGCTCGCGGTGGTGGACGGAACCCTGCAGGCGGGACCGGCTGCAGGCGGCCGCTTCCGGCTGTGCGCCGAAATACCCGGCGGACACGCGCAACGACTGGAGGTGCGGGCGTGAGCCCCGTACGCGTACTGCTCGCCGACGACGAGCACCTGATCCGCGGGGCGCTGGCCGCCCTGCTGGCCCTGGAGGACGACCTGCTGGTCGTCGCCCAGGCGGCCTCCGGGCCCGAGGCCCTCGCCATGGCGCGGGCGCACCGGCCGGACGTGGCGGTGCTGGACCTGCAGATGCCGGGCGCCGACGGTGTGAGTGTGGCCACATCGCTGCGGGCCGAACTCCCCGACTGCAAGACCATGATCGTGACGAGTCACGGCCGTCCCGGCCACCTGAAGCGGGCCCTGGCGGCGGGGGTGCGGGCCTTCGCGCCGAAGACCGTATCGGCACAGCGGCTGGCCGAGCTGATCCGGACCGTGCACGCCGGAGGGCGTTACGTGGACCCGGAGTTGGCGGCCGACGCGATCAGCGCGGGGGACTCGCCGCTGACCGCGCGGGAGGCGGAGGTGCTGGAACTCGCGGCGGACGGCGCGCCCGTCGCGGAGATCGCCGAGCGGGCCTCGCTGTCGCAGGGGACCGTACGGAACTACCTGTCCTCGGCGGCGTCGAAGCTGGGCGCCGAGAACCGGCACACGGCAGTGCGTCTCGCACGGGAGCGAGGTTGGGTATAGTAGGTCTCGCCTTACGGCGCTTGCGGACATAGCTCAGTTGGTAGAGCACCACCTTGCCAAGGTGGATGTCGCGCGTTCGAGTCGCGTTGTCCGCTCTGTAAGGAAGAAGCCCCCGGTCCTCGACCGGGGGCTTCTTCGTGTCTCAGGCCGGGGTGATCCCGGTCGTCTCCGTCCAGGTCAGGCCGGTCAGCCGCTCGTAGGCCTCGACGTACTTGGCGCGGGTCTGCTCGACGACCTCCTGCGGGAGGGCCGGCGGCGGCAGTTCGCCCTTCGGGTCCCAGCCGGAGGCCGGGGAGGACAGCCAGTTGCGGACGAACTGCTTGTCGAAGGAGGGCTGGGTACGGCCCGGCTCCCACAGGTCGGCCGGCCAGAAGCGGGAGGAGTCCGGGGTCAGCACCTCGTCGGCGGCGACCAGCGTGCCGTCCTTCGGGTCGAAGCCGAACTCGAACTTGGTGTCCGCCAGGATGATCCCGCGCTCGCGGGCGATGTCCCGGGCGCGGCTGTAGACGGCCAGGGTGGTCTGGCGCAGCAGGGCCGCCGTCTCGGCGCCGGTGGTGCGCGCGACCTCCTCGTAGGAGACGTTCTCGTCGTGCTCGCCGACCTCGGCCTTGGCGGCCGGGGTGAAGATCGGCGAGGGCAGCTCGGAGCCGTCCACGAGGCCCTCGGGGAGGGCGAGCCCGCAGACGGTACGGGTCTGCTTGTACTCGGCGAGGCCGGAGCCGGTCAGGTAGCCGCGGGCAACGCACTCGACGGGAACCATGTCGAGGTTGCGGCAGACCAGCGTGCGGCCGGCCCAGTCGGCGGGGGCGCCGGCTGGCAGGTCGGTGGAGATGACGTGGTTCGGGACGAGGTCGGCGAGCTGGTCGAACCACCAGAGGGAGAGCTGGGTGAGGACGCGGCCCTTGTCCGGGATCTCGGTGGGCAGCACCCAGTCGAAGGCGGACATCCGGTCGCTGGCGACCATGACGAGGCGGCCGTCCTCGTCGCGGTAGAGGTCGCGCACCTTGCCGGTGTGGAGGTGGACGAGGCCGGGAACCTCAACCGGCTCGGGCTTTTCGACGAATCCGGACACGGGATCTCCCTGTGGGTCTGTACGAGCGCAAACCCATTCTCCCGTACCTGGTCGTCCGCCCCGTCCAGGGGGTGTCCGTCCCGGGCGTCGGTCAGTCCCTCTTGCAGATCCGGTCGAGGAGGTTGGCGGTGGCCCGCTGGACTCGCTCGTCGACGTGGCCGGGGCGGTCGAGCGCCGGGGACCAGGCGAAGGTGCCGGACGCGAAGACCAGCGCGCCGCTGGGCGCCCGGTAGAGCGAGGTCTCCTGGTGGCGGCGGTGGTTCTCGCCGTCGAGGTACGGGGAGTGCGCGAGCAGGATCCGGTCCTGGTGCTCGGGGAGCTGGGTGCGCGGGAAGTAGCGGTCGGCCTCGCCCGCGACCAGGCCGGGCAGTTCGTCGTTCTCGCCGGCGCCGGTGGAGTCCCAGAGCCAGTGCGTGGCATTGCGGACGATCAGGGGCGCGGGCTCGGGGACCCGCCCCGCGTACTGGATGCCGAGCAGCTGCTGTTCCGGGCGGTCGACCTCGCGCCACAGGCTGGGGCGGCCGGGGCCGCGGCGTTTTCGGCAGGTGAGGAGCCGGTCGTCGACCCCTGAGGCCGAGGGGCCGAGCTCGACCTGCCAGTACATGGTGTTGGCGGAGAGGAAGACGAGCGAGGTGCCGTGGTCGCGGGCGCGCTCGACGGTGCGGCGCATGGGGGCGGACCAGTACTCGTCGTGGCCGGGGAAGACCAGGCCGCGGTAGCGGGTCGGGTCGACGCGGCCGGCGTGCAGGTCGCGGGTGTCGGCGTAGGCGAGGTCGTAGCCGTAGCGCTCCGCCCAGCGGATGAAGTCGTAGGCGTGGCCGACGTGCAGGGGCAGGCCCGCGCCCGCGTAGGGGCGGTCGAACGAGACGGTGATGGCCGCGTCCTGCTCTCCGAGCAGCCGGCCCTCCTGGTCCCACGCGTGGTACAGGCTGGCGCCGGTGCGGCCGTCCTCCGGGTAGAGGTTGTACGCCTGCCAGGTGATGTCGGGGAGCAGGAGCAGGAGGTCGGCGGGGTGGTCGTCGCGGACCGTGAAGGGGATGTGGGAGCGGTAGCCGTCGGCGGTGGTGAGGACGGCCACGTACGCGCCGACGCTCCAGTAGGACGGGACCTGCAGGCGCCAGGACAGCCACCAGTGGTGGCAGGAGACGGTGCGGTCGGCGGCCAGGGGGGTCGGCTGCACGATGCCTGACAGACGGGGACTCGTGGTGATCTTGGAGGCGCCGTCGCCGCCGTAGTGGCCGATGCGGTAGACGTCGACCGAGAACTGCTGGGGCGGGTCGACGGTGATGTGGAAGTCGATGGCCTCGCCGGGGGCCACGGCGCCGGTGGAGGAGAAGCCCTTGATCTGCCGGTGCACGTCGTCGGCCGTACGAGGGCCGCCGGCGCCGCGGGCGCGGGGGATCTGGCCGGTGCCGGCGGCCGCGGCGGCCGGGTCCACGTACCAGGGCACGACCTGGCCGGTGTCGTCGAAGTAGAGCTCGCTGCCGCGGAACCAGGGCAGGGGGCCCTGCCCGAAGGGGTCCGTCACCGCGTGCGCGAGCGCACCTGACTCCCAACGCCGGATCTGGTCCGCTCCCATGACCGTTCCCCTCCTTCGCTCCCCCGAACGGGCGTGCATCGGGCCCAGCACATCACATAACGCATGTAGTCCGTCACCGTTCGTCGCGAATTGACGTGATCGGAACATTGAGATCCGGTTGCCTGTGCGATCCGTCGCTCTCCGGGGCGGGGGCCGTCAGACCAGGCGGACGGGCTTCTCCGGGCGGACGCCGAGGTCGGCGAGCCAGTCGCGCAGGGGATCCGGGTCCCCGTCCTCGACCAGGCACAGCACGCGCGGCGCCAGGTCGGACCGGCGGTCGCCGCCGATCAGCAGGATCGGGCCGTCGAGCCAGTCCAGGCCGGGCGCGGCCCCGGCCGAGTCGACGGCGGCGCAGCACACCATCGCCGTGACGTGGTCGGCCAGCAGGTCCCGGCCGCTGCGCGGCGGCTGGAGCGGGAACAGCGGTACGGCGTCCGCTCCGCGCGCCTTCCCGGCCCCGGTGGACGGACCGGCGGCCCGCTCCTCGCGGGCCAGGTCGCCGCTGAGCCGTCCGGCCAGCGCCTCCCCGGCGGCGCCTTCGCCGGCCCGGTCGGTGAGATAGCCCAGAACCCGCTCCAGTGTGGGTCCGGCGGCGGCGCCCGAACCGGCGGCGCCGACCGGCAGTCCCGCCGGGGCGGCCAGGGCGTCCAGCGCCGCGTGCAGCCGGGCCGCCTCCGTGCGCCACTTGCGGTCCACGACCTCTTCCGGATACGCCGTCCAGTCCACCGGGGACCAGTCCGGACCGGCCTCGGCCGGACCGCCGTGGAAGAGCCGCGCGGCCAGCAGGGAGGCCGCCTCGTCGACCACCCCGGGCTCTTCCAGCAGGTCACAGGCGGGGCGCTCACCGAGCCGGGAGGTGAACCCCTCGGCCAGCCGGTCCCGCCGCGACAGCTCGGTCAGCGCGGAGACCACCCCGGCGTCGAGATGCGCCGGCCAGCGGCCCATCCGCCAGGCGGGCAGCGCGACCCGGGTCAGCAGCCGGTCCCAGCCCGCGTAGGCCAGACCGACCTGCTCCTGGGCGACGATGCGCAGTCCGTAATCCACACCCTGTGCACGCTCCGAGGCAGCCACGGCCACCCCGCGTTCCATCTCGGCGGCATCCGCCCGGCACAGCCGCAGCAGCAGCCGGGCGGGCCCGGCGATCCAGCCCAGACCGGGCCTGCCGCCCACGTCCACGGCGGCGTCCAGGCCGCGCACGAAGCCGCGCGCGTCGGCTATGTCCGGATGCGCGGAAGGTCCCGTACCCGCGACGACCGGCGCGAGGACCGCCCGCAGCTCCGCGACCCGCATCCACCACAGGAAGGGCGAGCCGATCACCAGCACGGGAGCCGCGCCGGGCTCGGACTCCGGGCCGGCGGGTCCGGATATGCCGGCGAACGTTCGCGCGCCGCCGCGGCGGTGGGCCGCGTGCGTGCGGTCCTCCAGCCAGCTGTCGCAGTCCGGCGTCAGGGCTATCGCGGAGGGCGGCGGTACGTCCATCCGGTCGGCCAGGTCCCGCACCAGCCGGTAGAGATCGGGGGCGGCGGCCTCCGGGACCGGCACCGTCGGCGTCACGGCGGGGCCGGCCCGCAGCACCACGGCTGCGAAGACCCCGCCGGCCAGCAGGACCAGCGCGGCGACGGCGCACACGGCGAGGGTCACCGCGGGCCAGGGGTCACCGGCCAGCCGACCCGTCATCCGGGCGGTCACCAGCACTACCGCGAGGGCGGCGGGCAGCAGCCCGACGGCCAGGGCTCTGCTGCGCACGCGCAGCACGGCCAGGGCGCGGGACCGCGCGGACGGCACGCCCACTTCCATGATCGAACCGGTTCCGGACACGGCCGGACCTCACCCCCTCTGCCCTGCGGCGGCTTTGCTCACTCCCCCACTGTGACACCCGCCACTGACATCGCAATGCCGGTGGGCCAAGTGCCGGAATGCTTGGCATCGCACCCTAGTTGGGGTACGCCCGGCCGTCAGGCGGACCGGGTGACGATCACCCGATGGAATGGCTTTGGGTAAAGCTGGGTGCGTTCGAACGAGGATGAAGGCACTCGCACGCCTACACGCACGGACACGCCCGCGGGCCCGGTGCGCACCTCGTGCGCACCGGGCCCGCGGGTCGGCGGAGCCGCTGGTCAGCGTCCTTCGGCCGCCTTGGCGGCGATGTCCGTACGGTGCTGCGAGCCGTCCAGCCGGATCCGCGCCACCGCCTTGTACGCCTTCTCCCGGGCCTGCGCCAGATCGGAACCGGTCGCCGTGACCGACAGCACGCGGCCGCCCGCGCTGACGACCGCGTCGCCCTCGCGCCGGGTCCCGGCGTGCAGCACGTACGCGTCGGGTCCGTCCTCGGCGGCCACGTCGGCCAGACCCTCGATGACGTCGCCGGTGCGCGGGGTCTCGGGGTAGTTGTGCGAGGCGATGACCACGGTGACGGCCGCGTCCTCGCGCCAGCTCAGCGGCGGCTCGGCGTCCAGGGTGCCGTTGGCGGCGTTCAGCAGCACGCTCGCGAGCGGGGTGCGCAGCCGGGCCAGGACCACCTGGGTCTCGGGGTCGCCGAAGCGGGCGTTGAACTCGATCACCCGGGTCCCGCGGCTGGTGATGGCGAGGCCCGCGTAGAGCAGCCCGGAGAAGGGGGTGCCGCGGCGGCGCAGCTCGTCCACGGTCGGCTGGAGGACCAGCTCCATGACCTCGTCGACCAGCTTGGGGTCGGCCCAGGGCAGCGGGGAGTACGCGCCCATGCCGCCGGTGTTGGGGCCCTCGTCGCCGTCCAGGGCCCGCTTGAAGTCCTGCGCGGGCTGGAGCGGGACGACGGTGACGCCGTCGGTGATGGCGAAGAGCGAGACCTCGGGACCGTCGAGGTACTCCTCGATGACCACCCGGTCGCAGGCGAGGGCGTGGGCGCGGGCCGCGGCGCGGTCCTCGGTGACCACGACGCCCTTGCCGGCCGCGAGGCCGTCGTCCTTGACGACGTACGGGGCGCCGAAGGCGTCGAGGGCGGCGTCCACCTCTTCCGGGGTGGTGCACACGTAGCTGCGCGCGGTCGGGACCCCGGCCGCGGCCATCACGTCCTTGGCGAAGGCCTTGGAGCCCTCCAGCTGGGCCGCCTCGGCGGACGGGCCGAAGACGGGGATGCTGGCGGCGCGCACGGCGTCGCCGACCCCGGCGACCAGCGGGGCCTCCGGGCCGACGACGACCAGGTCGGCGCCGAGTTCGGTGGCGAGAGCGGCGACGGCATCGCCGTCGAGGGCGTCGACCGGGCGGAGCTCGGCCACCTCGGCGATGCCGGCGTTGCCGGGAGCGCAGTACAGCGCGGAGACGTCGGGGTCGAGGGACAGAGAGCGGCACAGGGCGTGTTCGCGGGCGCCGCCGCCGATGACGAGGACCTTCACGCTGCTCAGACTAGCCCGGACGGCGCGGCCGGTTTCGTGCGGCCACCCCAATCAGGAGGGACTACTCATTCGTGTATTCCTCCACAACGGTCGCTCCGAGCTCGCGCACGATGAGGTCGTGTCCGGTCAGGGCGCTCTCGACGAGGTCGGGATCGTCCTCCTCCGCGAAGTCGTCCTCGGGGGCGACCGGCGGGGGCGCCTGCTGTACGGGGGGCTGCGGGGCGGAGGCCGCCTGCTGGGGCGGCTGCTGCTGGTACTGCGGCGGCTGCGGGGCGGGGGCGGACGGCGCCTGGGGCGGCGGGCTGTAGGCCGGGGCGGGCGCGGGCGGGGCGGCGTACGAGGACGTCTGGAGCGGGGCGGGCGAGCCGCCGCCGACGACGGCGTCGATCTTCCAGTTGACCTGGAACTGCTCGGCCAGGACGGCCTTCAGCACGTCCTCGCTGCCACTGCTCGCGAAGTTGTCGCGGGCGCCGGCGTTGGGGAAGCCGAGCTGGAGGGTGGTTCCGTCGAAGCCGGTGACCTGGGCGTTCTGGCTGAGCAGGATCCAGGTGAAGCGGCGGCGGTTCTTGACGGCTTCCAGGACGCCGGGCCACATCGCCTGGACCTGTCCGGCGCCGGCGGCCATGCCGGGGGAGGGCGCGGCGGCGGGAGCGGCGGCGGCCGGGGCCTGCTGGGCGGGGGCGGGCGCGGCCGGCACTCCCTGGCCGGGGGCGGCCGCGCTCGGCCAAGCACCAGCGGCCGGAGCCGAGGTGACCGGAGCCGAGGTGACCGGGGCCGGGGCGGCCGGGGCGGCGGTTCCCGGCCAGGCGCCGGGGGCGCCGCTGCCGGGCTGTGCGGCTCCGGGCCAAGCCCCGGGGGCGGGGGCAGCGGGGGCGGGGGCCTCGGCGGGAGCGGCGTGAACCGGCGCCTCCGGCCGCGCGGGAGCCCGTACCGGCTCGGGGGCGGCGGCCGGCGCGGCGGCCGGAACCGGCGCGGGGGCCTGTACGGCGGCACGCGCGGCGGCGACGCCCCCGCCGGGACCGGCGGGCGCCATTGCGTGCGCCTCGGGACCCGGTACGTAGCCCATGGCGGGCGGCGCGGCGAAGGCGGCGGCCGGCGGCCCGCTGCGCTCCAGCCGGTCGAGCCGGGCCTGGAAGGACCGCTCGTCGTCGAAGGCGGCGGGCAGCAGCACGCGGGCGCAGATGAGCTCCAGCTGCAGCCGCGGCGAGGTCGCGCCGCGCATCTCGGTGAGGCCGGTGTTGACGAGATCGGCGGCCCGTGACAGCTCGGCGGCCCCGAACACGGACGCCTGGGCCTGCATCCGCTCCACGACATCGGCGGGGGCGTCGATCAGCCCCTTCTCCGCGGCGTCGGGCACGGCGGCCAGGATCACCAGGTCGCGCAGCCGCTCCAGCAGGTCGGCGACGAACCGGCGCGGGTCGTTCCCGCCCTCGACGACGCGGTCGACGACCTCGAAGGCGGCGGCCCCGTCACCGGCGGCGAAGGCGTCGATGACGGAGTCGAGCAGCGACCCCTCGGTGTACCCGAGCAACGAGGTGGCCATGGCGTATGTCACACCGTCGTCGGCGGCGCCGGCGAGCAGCTGGTCCATCACGGACATCGAGTCACGCACGGACCCGGCGCCGGCGCGCACGACGAGCGGCAGCACGCCGTCCTCGACCTTGGCGCCCTCGCGCCCGCAGACCTCGCCCAGGTAGTCCCGCAGGGTGCCGGGCGGAACCAGCCGGAAGGGGTAGTGGTGCGTCCTGGACCGGATGGTCCCGATCACCTTCTCCGGCTCCGTGGTGGCGAAGATGAACTTGAGGTGCTCCGGCGGCTCCTCGACCACCTTCAGCAGGGCGTTGAAGCCCGCCGAGGTGACCATGTGGGCCTCGTCGATGATGTAGATCTTGTAGCGGCTGGAGGCGGGCCCGAAAAAGGCCTTCTCCCGCAGGTCACGGGCGTCGTCCACACCACCGTGGGAGGCGGCGTCGATCTCGATGACGTCGATGGACCCCGGCCCGTTCCTGGCCAGGTCGCGGCAGGACTGGCACTCCCCGCACGGGGTCGGGGTGGGACCCTGCTCACAGTTCAGGCAGCGGGCGAGGATGCGCGCGCTGGTCGTCTTTCCACACCCGCGCGGCCCGCTGAACAGGTACGCGTGATTGACCCGGTTGTTCCGCAGGGCCTGCATCAGCGGGGCAGTGACATGCTCCTGCCCGATGACCTCGGCGAACGACTCGGGGCGATAGCGGCGGTACAGCGCAAGGGACGACACGTCTACGAGGTTATCCGGGCCCGCCGACAACGGCGGCCCGCCGGCGCCCACCAAGGCCCCCGGAACGCAAAGCGCCCCTCACGCACCCGCCAGAGCCCACTTACCCTTGCTGCCTTCCGGCCCTGGGGGAGTTGGGTGAGATAGCGCCACGTGAGGGGCTGAGCCCACCCTAGCGGATGGACACCCCTGGAATCGAGCCCGGCCCCGACCTGCCCTCCCGCGGACGATCACGTTCGCGAGCACCCCTCAACGTCTTGTATTGTTTGCGGCGGAGGATTCGCCTAGTGGCCTAGGGCGCACGCTTGGAAAGCGTGTTGGGGGCAACCCCTCACGAGTTCGAATCTCGTATCCTCCGCCAGTGCCTCACCGGGCACTTGAAGGCCCCGACCGGGAAACCGGCCGGGGCCTTCTGCGTTCCGTGGTCTCAGTTCCCGTCTCATTCATTTGCCTAGTAACCGGACGTTTCGTGCGTTTCGGCCTCTATGGCCTATCCCTCGTACTCCCAAGGGTTCAGCAGGAGTGCGCCTGATCGCGCCAGATGCTTGATGTTGCGGCTCACCAGCGTCCAGCCGTTCGCCAGAGCAGTGGCGGCGATCAGCGCATCGGGGGGATCGATGCTGGTTCCGGCACTCTTGAGCCTCCGGTGAAGAGCGAGATAGGCGCGTGCCTCCCGCTCGCCGACGGCGGCGATCCGGTCGCGGTACTGATCGCGGATGTCCGTGAGCGCCCGCTCGAAGGCCGTACGCCACACCGGATCAGGTGTTCCCTCAATGCCTGCTTCGATCTCCGCAACCGTGATGACGCTCAGGTAGAGGGCAGGAGAGGGAATCGATCGAGCCCATGCGACGACGGCCGGGGCAGGCTTCGGCCGGGTGGTGATCTCGGCGACCACATTGGTGTCGAGCAGATAGATCACTCGCCGTCCGCCGCATCGTCGTAGGACCGCTGCCCGAACTCCAGACCCTCGAACGGGGCCGCCGCAAGCCGCTCAAGGAATCCGTCGCTGCCCAGGGTCGCCCAACGGTGAAGCATGTCAGGCAAGGCATCGATGTCGGTGTCGGCCAGCTCGGCATCGAAGTGCCCAAGCTGGTGCTCGGGAAGAGACTCCCGGATCTCCCGGATCGTCCGTAGCGGATGGGACTGAGGACGGGACTCCTCGGGCCTGCGCGGCGGGAGCGGCAGATTCGGGGCAGTGCTCATGATCGGCTCCTCCACGCTGTGTCACGGGCTCGTGCCTGATGACCACCCTAGGCCGGGCGGCCCGGGAGAGGGTCGTAAACGACCCGAATCCGAGCTTTGACGGGACCCACCGCCGAGTCGCCGCTGGCTGTGTCTGGCAGCCGCCCTGCCGGCGACAACGATGCCCCTTTGGTTGGAACCACCTGAACGAAGCTGTCGGGCTGGACACAATGGGGAGCACCGCCTTGTAGCCGGTCGCGTGCACCGCGTTATTGGGACATGGCGAAGATCAGCTGTCGTCCCCTCCACCGAAGGCAGCGAATGACGCAGAGCACAGCCGCCCTAGCCGGACGCTTCCACACGGGGCGTTTATCGGAGGGACCGGCCCAGGCTCTGGAGGCCTGGCGTGTCACCACCGACGGCTCGTCAGTTCGGAGCAGTTCAGGTGCGTGAGGAATCCCGGCCCTGGCACCGGGCACTTGAAGGCCCCGACCGGGAAACCGGCCGGGGCCTTCTGCGTTCCGTGATCGCGTCTCAGTGTTCCGGGCGACCCGAGTAGGCGAGGTCTTCCTTGTACGCGCCCTTGTGGGCGCCCTTGGAGCGGCGGAAGTCGGGGACCGGGGCCGGCGTGAGTTCGGTCCAGGTCGCGTCGGGGACGGGGCCGAAGGCGGTGCCGTTGATGGCGAGGGCGAGCTGGTACACCCGGCCGTCCACCGTCAGTACCTTGATGAACGCCCTGTTCGCGAATCCCTCGATGGAGATCCCGCAGGCCTCCCCGAGCGGGTAGCCCTCGATGTCGGAGAAGTCCTGCCAGGCAGGCGAGAGACCGGGAGCCGATGCCCGGCCGCCGTACGCGTGACCGTCGGTGAGCGCGGCGCTGAAGGCCTCGGTGTTGCTGGGCATGTAGCTGTCGACGTCGTTACACGGGCCGGTCGCACCCGTGGCGCCGGCGGGGCCGGTGCCACCCGTGCCGCCCGTGGCGCCGGTCGCGCCGGTCTGACCCGTGTCCCCCGTGGCACCCGTGGCGCCGGTCGCGCCGGTCTGACCCGTGTCCCCCGTCACACCCGTGGCACCGGTCGCACCGGTCTGACCCGTGTTCCCCGTCGCACCGGTCGCGCCCGCCGGACCCGTGTCGCCCTTCGGGCCCCTGGGGCCCGTCGGACCCGTCGGGCCCTGCTTGCCCTGATCGCAGTCGTCGCCGCCACCACCACGCGGACCGGCCTCGGCCGCCGCCGCTCTGCGGCCGTGGTCCGGCTTCGTGTGCTGCGCCTCGCAGTGGTCCCCGCCCGTCGGGGTCGCGGCGTTGACCGTCTCGGCCGCCCGCATGCTCTGAGCCGTGGCGAGCGCCGGGCCGGCGATCCCCGCCATGACCAGGGTGAGCGATGCGAGGGTTCCGCCGGTCAGCCAGCCGCTCCGCCTCGGTAGCGGGCCGAGTACTGACCTGGTCCTGTTCTCGGGACTCATGTGCGCCGCTCCTTCTCCCAACCGGATCGAACGATGTGCGATGGATCCCCTCGGGCCACCTCGGTCATCGTGGGGATCGCGGTCGCGAGCAGGCGCGTGCCTCGCGCAGGCGTCAACGGTTCAGCCCACACTCACCCCACCAACGGGCCTCGGGAGTTGCGGGAACGGTCAGGGCGTGGGCGCGGCGTTGATCCGCCGGTCCGTCAGAAGCCGAGGGCGAAGGCGGCGACGGCCGGGGCGGCGTAGATGACGGGGAAGGGGATGTGTGCGTACGAGCGGGCCCGCACGACGGTGATGACGGCCCCGGTGTAGTAGAGGGCGAGGCCGATGGCGGCGGCGATGCCGAGGGCGGGGACGAACAGGCCCGCGACCAGACCCGCGGCTCCGGCGGCCTTGGCCGCGCCGAGCCGGGTCCACCAGGTGCGCGGGACGCCGTACTCGGCGAGGGGCTCGACGACCCACTTGGCGCCGATGAAGACCGAAACCGCCGAGAAGCCGGTCATGAAGGCGGCGACGAGGGTGACGACAACAGCGGTGGTGGACATGGGATCTGCTCCTCTGGTGGATTCCCTTGTGTGCGTCTCACTCCAATGACCCGCCGCGCCACGGGAGTGTGACCGGCTCGCGAAAAAAGATTTCAGCGCCCCAGGGCCGGAGGCGGCGGGAGCGAGATCTCGGTGGACCTGACCAGCTTCAGCCGGTCACGCCCCCCGCACGTCGTGGTGCCACTCGTCAGAACCCGGCGCGGATGTCGGTCATGTAGAGCGGGACGGCCGACATCTTGGTCGCGTACAGCTTCGGCGGGGCGGCCTGGTTGCCGCCCACGTGGATGGCGGGGCTCGACTTCGTCACGAGCTTCCTCGGCTTGACGGTGATCTCGCCGTTTTCGTTGCCCTCGCCGCTGACGGTGGTGTTGTCGCCGCTGGTGGGGGTGGCGTCACCGCCGGTGTTGCTGTCGCCGCCAACGGCACTTCCGTTGTCATCGGTGAGAACTGCGGTCGCCGTGGTCTGGGGTGTGGCCGGTGCGGCGAACGCGCTGGTGGTGAGGGATGCGGCTCCTGTGGCCAGTGCCGTGGTGGCGGTGATCAGGGCGAGTCGGCGGATCGTGGTGCGGGCCATGGGAGAGCTCCTCGAAGGGGGTTTTGGGCGCCGTTGTGGTCGCTCTTCCATTGGGCCCCGCTCCGTCCGTCGCGGCATGCCCCTCGATCTCGTGGCTTGCCAGCGCCCGCCGGTAATGCCCGGGGCGCCGGTAATGCCCGGGGCGCCGGTCGCCCAGGCGCGCGGGCAGGGGCTCACGGCCCGAGCCGGTGAGCCCCCGCCCGCGCAGGCGTACGGCTACGCGTCGGACATCTTCGGCATGTCGCCCGTCGTCGTCGACATGTCGATCACCGCGAACGCCGCGCCCTGCTGGTCCGTCAGCGCGGCGAAGCGGCCGAAGGGGCTGTCCATCGGGCCGAAGTGGAGGGCGCCGCCGTGCTTCTTCGCCTTGGCCACCGCCTCGTCGCAGTCCGGTACCGCGAAATAGACCTGGATGTACGGGGGGATCTCGGGCGGGAACTCGTCGCCCATGCTCATCCGGCCGAGGACCGGGTTCCCCGTGCCGCCGACGCTGAAGATCTTGAAGTCCATCCCCGCCATCTCGGGGTCGTCGCCGGGCTCCATCTTCTGGACGCCGTACGGGAAGACCTTCGGGAGGAAGCCGTCCGCCTTCGCCGGGTCACGGGTGAAGACCTCCGCCCAGGCGTACGCGCCTGGTTCCCCGGTCTTCTCGAAGCCCTTGTGCTCGCCCGGCTGCCAGACGCCGAAGACCGCGCCGCTCGGCTCCTTCGCGATCAGCATCGTGCCGAAGCTGCCGACCTGCATCGGCTCCATCACCACCTCGCCGCCGGCCGACTTGATCTTCTCGGCGGTGGCAGCCGCGTCGGGCGAGGCGAAGTACAGGCACCACTGCGAGGGGGCGTCCACGCCGGGCATCGGCGGCACCACGGCAGCCACCGCCTTGCCGTCCGAATACGCCTGCGTGTAGTTGCCGTACTCGCTGCTCGCCTCGCCGAAGGTCCAGCCCAGCACGTCGCCGTAGAAGCTCTTCGCCGCCTCCACGTCGGCGAACATCGCGTCCGCCCAGCACGGCGCGCCCTCGGTGAACTCAACCATGATCGATCGACTCCTCGACTCGTACGTGTCGTCGTACCTGACGTCGTACACACGCTAGGCGCGCGGTGCGGCGGCCGCGCGGGGAGCGCGTCCGCGCGGCAGGCTGGATCCATGGACAAGGACATCACCATCCGGCTGGCCCAGCAGCCGGAGGCCGACGCGCTGCTCGCCCGGAGCCCGCTCGCCGCGCTCGTCGGGATGCTGCTGGACCAGCAGGTGCCGATGGAGTGGGCGTTCTCGGGGCCCTGGACGGTCGCCCAGCGGCTCGGCTCCGACGACCTGGACGCGCACGCCATCGCCGCGTACGACCCGGAAGCCTTCGCCGCGCTGCTGTCGCAGAAGCCCGCCGTCCACCGGTATCCGGGGTCGATGGCGAAGCGGATCCAGCAGCTGTGCGCGTACCTGGTGGAGCACTACGACGGGGACGCCGCCGCCCTCTGGGCCGACGCCACGACCGGGGAGGAACTGCTGCGGCGCCTCAAGGAGCTGCCGGGATTCGGCGAGCAGAAGGCGCAGATCTTCCTCGCCCTGCTGGGCAAGCGGTTCGGCGTGCGCCCGAAGGGCTGGCGGGAGGCCGCGGGCGGCTACGGACAGGCGAACGTGTACCGCTCGGCGGCCGACATCACGGGGCCCGAGTCCCTGGCCAAGGTCCGGGCGCACAAGCAGGAGATGAAGGCCGCGGCCAAAGCCGCGAAGGCCTCCGGCGGCTCGTGAGGCGCCCGCGGCACGGCGGAGCGGCCGACCTGACTGACTCCCGCAGCCGTGCCGCCCCGGGCGGTCCGAGGCGTGAAAAGCTGCGGACATGACAGAGATCGTGACCCGCGCCGCTACCGCCGAAGCCATCTACGACGCCCCGGGCAGCCTCATCACGCTACTGACGGACACCGCCGAACTCACCTGCAACACGGCCACGTTCGACGAGGGAGCGGCCGGGGCCCCGGTGCACTTCCACACCAAGGCCACCGAGTTCTTCCACGTCACCGCCGGCCGGCTCGACATCCTGGTCGACGACGAGGTCCAGACCCTCGAAGCCGGCGACTTCATCGCGATCCCGCCGGGCGTCAAGCACGCCTTCGCCCCCGCCGCCGGCCACACGGCCAGCGTCTTCGTCGGCTTCACCCCCGGCATGGGCCGCTTCGACTACTACCGCCTCCTCGGCCGCGTGAACGCGGGCGAGGCCACCGTGCAGGACATCAAGGACAGCTCCTCGACGTACGACAACCACTACGCGGAGAGCGCCGCCTGGAGCGGCCGCCGCCGCAGCGCGGAGCCGTAGGTCACGTCCGCGTCGAGGCGCCGCAGCTCCTCCGAGATCAGCTCGGCGCCGCTGCGGATCTTCAGGGCCACCTTGCGGTCGGGGCTCCCCGGCAGCATCAGGGTGGCCAGCGCGCCGGCCGGCCGGTCGATCCGGATCTCGCCGCCCGTGGTCTGCAGCGCCACGCGGGTGATCACCGGGCCGTCGCTCGCCACCCGGGCCACCGGCGTGCCGAGCCGGTCCTCCAGCCAGCGCGCCAGCAGCTCGGCGCTCGCGTTGTCGGGCTCGCTCTCCACCCTCGCGCCGGTCACCGGCAGCGGCTTCTGGTCCAGGGCGGCGGCGAGCAGGGCCCGCCACGGCGTCAGCCGGGTCCAGGCCAGGTCGGTGTCGCCGGGCCGGTAGGCGGCGGCCCGCTCGTCGAGCACGCCGACCGGGTCGGGGGCCTCGGCCGCGTCCGTGATCCTGCGCTGCGCGAGCGCGCCCAGGGAGTCCTTGGCCAGGTCGGCGGGGGCGTCGGCCGGCCACCACGCCACCACGGGCGCGTCCGGCACCAGCAGCGGCAGCACGACCGAGCCGGCCTGCCCTGTCAGGTCCCCGTGCAGGCGCAGCAGCAGGGTCTCCCCGGTGCCGGCGTCCGAGCCGACGCGCAGTTCGGCGTCGAGCCGGGTCGCGCGGAGCTTGTGCGGGCCCCGGGAGGTCCGCTTGATCACCGCGATGATGCGGCACGGGTGTTCGTGCGAGGCCTCGGAGGCCGCTCGTACGGCGTCGTAGGCGTTCTCCTCGTCGGTGACGACCACCAGGGTCAGCACCAGTCCCGTGGTGGGGCTGCCGATGGCCCGGCGGGCCTGGAGCAGGGCCCGGTTGATCTTGCTGGACGTGGTGTCGGTCAGTTCGGTCCGCATGGAACGAGTCTGTCAGCGCGCATCCCGGTCCGGGCACCCGGTTCGCTCGATTCCGCCTCGAACGGCCCTCCTTGGCCGCTCCCCGGCTCCGCCGGCCGCTCCCGCGCCCGGCCGGGCCGCGGTCATCTGCGGCGGCGGGCCGTACCGAAGACCGAGCGCGAGATCTCCCGGCCCAGCTGTGTCCCGATCGACCGGGTCAGCGACCGGAACAGCCCGCTCCCGACCACCTGCTCGGCCAGCGAGGGTTCCGGCTCCGGGGCCCTGCGGGCCGCCCTCGCGGCCTCTTTCTCGGTCTCCTTCTCCGCCTCCTCGGCCTGCTTCTCGGCCGCGGCCGCCTCCGCCTGCGCCTCGGCGGCGGCCTGCTCGGCGCTGATCTTCTCGTACGCCGACTCGCGGTCGACCGGCTCCGCGTAGCGCGGCCAGAGCGGCGAGGACTTCACGGCCCGGTCCAGCGCGGCCGCCTCGACCGGCCCCATCAGCGACTGCGGAGCGCGCAGCCGGGTCGCCGCGACCGGGGTCGGGGCGCCGTTCTCGCTCAGCACGGTGACGACCGCCTCGCCGGTGCCCAGCTGGGTAAGCAGCTCCTCCAGGTCGTACGCGGCGCGGGGGAAGGTCCTCACCGTCGCCTTCAGCGCCTTCGCGTCGTCGGGCGTGAAGGCGCGCAGCGCGTGCTGCACCCGGTTGCCGAGCTGGGCGAGCACGTCCGACGGCACGTCCTTGGGGGTCTGCGTCACGAAGATGACGCCGACGCCCTTGGAGCGGATGAGGCGCACCGTCTGGGTGATGGAGTCGAGGAAGGCCTTCGACGCGCCGTTGAAGAGCAGGTGCGCCTCGTCGAAGAAGAAGACGAGCTTCGGCTTCTCCACGTCGCCGACCTCGGGCAGGTCGTGGAAGAGGTCGGCCAGCAGCCACATCAGGAAGGTGGAGAAGAGCTGCGGCTTGTCCTGGACCGCAGGGAGTTCCAGTACGGAGACCAGTCCGCGCCCGTCCGCGGCCGTCCGCAGGAACTCGCCGGTGTCGAACTCCGGCTCGCCGAAGAACTCCGCGGCCCCCTGCTGCTCGAAGGCGGTCAGCGCCCGCAGGATCACCCCGGCCGTCACCGTGGACAGTCCGCCGATGCCCTTGAGCTCAGGCTTTCCCTCGTCCGAGACGAGGAAGGCGACGACGGCGCGCAGGTCCTTGAGGTCGATCAGCTCCAGGCCCTTGGCGTCGGCGTAGTGGAAGATCAGGCCGAGCGACTGCTCCTGCGTCCGGTTGAGCTGGAGCACCTTCGACAGCAGCACCGGACCGAAGCTCGTCACCGTGGAGCGGACCGGGATGCCGGGGCCGATGCCGCCGAGCGAGTAGAACTCGCAGGGGTATCCGGTGGCCTCCCACTGCTGGGCCACGTCCGCGGCCCGCTCCTCGGTCTTCGGGTGCGACGCGCCCGGGACGGAGATTCCCGAGACGTCGCCCTTGATGTCCGCGAGGAAGACCGGGACACCGCTCGCCGACAGCTGTTCGGCGATGAGCTGGAGGGTCTTGGTCTTGCCCGTGCCGGTGGCGCCCGCGACCAGCCCGTGCCGGTTGAGCATCGTCAGGGGGATGCGGATCTGCCGGTCCGGCAGGCAGGCGCCGTCCCAGAGCAGGGCTCCCAGATCGAGCGCGGGGCCGGTGAAGGCGTACCCGGCGGCGATCTTGTCGGCCGGGCCGGTCTGCTCCGCCGAGGCGGCGGCTTCGGTGCTCTCGCTCATGCATCACTCCCGAATTGGCCCTGTCCGCCACTTTTGCACCCGCGCTGCGAGGCTGCGCCCGGAGCACCCGGCCCGGTAGGCTTTCCGTGTGATCTTCAAGCGCATCGGTAACGGAAAGCCGTACCCCGACCACGGCCGGGAAAGCACCCGGCAGTGGGCGGACGTCGCGCCGCGCCCGGTCCGGCTCGACCAGTTGGTGACGACCAAGGGGCAGCTCGACCTCGAAACGCTGCTCGCCGAGGACTCCACGTTCTACGGCGACCTCTTCGCCCACGTCGTCAAGTGGCGGGGTGACCTCTACCTGGAGGACGGACTGCACCGCGCCGTGCGCGCGGCCCTGCAGCAGCGCCAGGTCCTGCACGCCCGCGTCCTCGAAATGGACTGACGCCCCGCCCCTCGGAACGGGCGTCGGAACGGGCATCGGGGCGATCTCGGGACCGACCTCGGAACGACCCCGGAGCGGGCCGCCGCTTCGCGTAGATTGCGCCTTTCGGGTCAGTATTGACCTATCAGCAGATCATTTAGTAGGCATCGTCGGCGGGCGGCACTACGCTGCGCCCATGAGCATGCTCACTCCCCCCGGCATGGGCGGAAAGTACCGCGTCACGGGAGCCGCCTACCCCCGCATGAGCCGTAAGCGGAGCCGCCGTCGGATCGTCCTCGCCGTGCTCGGCTCGGTCCTCGCACTGGCCCTGCTCGGCTACGGGGCCCTGCAGCTCATCGACGTGTTCCAGGGCAACAGCCCGAAACGGAATACCGCCGCTGGAGCCAAGGACTGTCCGACCAAGGCCGCCGATCCCGCCGCCAAGGGCGGCTCCAAGGCCGGCCCCGAAGCCGCCGACGCCGCCTCCGCGGCGGCCGAACCGGCGGTCGTGCTGCCCAAGCCCGGCGACATCACCGTCAACGTCTACAACGCGACCCCGCGCGCCGGGCTCGCCAAGGCCGTCGGCGACGAGTTGGCCAAACGCGGCTTCGTCATCGGCAACGTCGGCAACGCCCCGGCCAACTTCGACAAGAAGGTCCCCGGCACCGCGATACTGCTGGGCTCCCCCGCCACCGACAAGGGCGCCTTCTCCGTACTGGGCACCCAGCTCGTCGGCGCCACCCAGCAGACGGACGCCCGCGAGACCGCGGACATCGACCTGATCCTGGGCGACGCCTTCAAGGAGCTGAGTACGAAGGAGGACGCGGACAAGGCGCTGGCCCTCCTGGCCAACCCCGTGCCCGCGCCCGCCAAGAAGTGCTGATCGAGCCGGAAGTCCGCTCCGCGGAGAACTACTCCGCGGAGCCGTACATGCGGTCGCCCGCGTCACCCAGGCCCGGAACGATGTAACCGTGCTCGTTGAGCCGCTCGTCCACCGCGGCGGTCACCACCGTCACCGGCGTGCCCGCCAGATCGCGCTCCATGATCTCGACGCCCTCGGGCGCGGCCAGCAGCACCACGGCCGTGACGTCGTCGGCGCCGCGCTTGATCAGCTCCCGGATCGCCACGACGAGCGTGCCGCCGGTGGCCAGCATCGGGTCGACGACGTAGACCTGCCGCCCGGAGAGGTCCTCCGGCATGCGCGTCGCGTACGTGGAGGCCTCCAGGGTCTCCTCGTTGCGGACCATGCCCAGGAAGCCCACCTCGGCGGTCGGCAGGAGCCGCACCATGCCGTCGAGCATGCCGAGGCCGGCGCGCAGGATCGGCACGACCAGCGGGCGCGGGTGCGAGAGCTTCACACCGGTGGTCGGGGCGACCGGGGTCTCGATGTCGGCCTGCTCGGTGCGCACGTCCCGGGTGGCCTCGTACGCGAGCAGGGTCACCAGCTCGTCGGCGAGCCGCCGGAAGGTGGCGGAGTCGGTGCGCTTGTCGCGCAGGGTGGTGAGTTTGTGCGCCACCAAGGGGTGATCGACGACCTGCAAACGCACAACATCCTCCAAAACTCGGCCTGCGACCTGCAAAAACGGCCGCACGACGCGACCTGCACCCAAAAGGCTACGCGTTGACGCGACCCCTTCGTGTCGGAAGCCGCAGCCACGCCCGCCACTGCCTGCGGATGCGACCCGCCCGGACGCCCAGCACGCTGGACTGGTGAGCAACGCACCGGTGATCGCGGCCGTCGACGGATCCGACCACAGCCTGAGGGCCCTGGAGTGGGCCAGGACCGCGGCGCTGCTGCACGGCAGCGGGCTGCTGATCGCCCATGTACTGCCCGACCACGCCCAGCTGTACGCGGGGCGGCGGACCGCGCTGCACGACGCCTCACAGCCGGAGGAGTTCGCCGACCCGGTGAGCGACCGGATCGGGGCCCTGCTCGGCGGCCGCTCCGGGCTGCCCGAGGGGGTCGAGTACGTGTCGCTGGAGGGCTCCGTCCCCGAGGCGCTGCGGGTGATCGGGGCGGAGGCCCTGATGCTGGTGATGGGCTCCCGGGGGCGCGGCGGCTTCGCCAGCCTGCTGCTCGGCTCCAACAGTCGCGCCGTGGCCGCCACGGCGCCGTGCCCGGTCGTGGTGGTCCCGCACGCGGAGCGGAGCGTGCAGGCGCAGGACGCCGCCGCCGGGCAGTCCGCCGGGCAGGTGGTGCTCGGCCTGCACGCCGCCGAGACGTCCGACGACGTGGTGGCCTTCGCGTTCGCGGAAGCGGCCGTGCGGGGGACCACCGTCCAGGTGGTGTCCACGTACGCCATTCCGCCCGCGCCGACCATGGTGATCGACAGCCCCTTCGCGGTGATCCCGCCGGAGGGGCTGGCCGACGACGGGGACGCCGTACCCGCCGAGCGGGAGATGCTGCGGTCCCAGACGGAGCGGCTCGCGCCCTTCCGCACCCGGTACCCGGACGTCCGCGTGGAGCAGGCCGCCGTGCCCGGGGACGCGGCGGGCCGGCTGGTCATCGCCTCCGAAACGGCGGCGCTGGTCGTCGTGGGACGCCACCACCCGCGGCGCACCGCCATGTCCCTGCACATCGGCTCGGTGGCGCACGCGGTGCTCCACCACGCGCACGGCCCGGTGGCCGTGGTCCCGACGCTGTCGGACGACGTCTGACCTGCAAGGGGGTGGCATCAAACCGCCCGTCCGGGGGAAGCTGGGTGCAGGGGGAACGACCGACCAGCCCGGGGTGGTGGCCGATGCCCGACACGCAGCCGAGCGACGACGCGCCGGAGACCGCAGCGCAGCGCCGAGCACGCCGCGCGCAGTTCCTGCGCGACCTGATGGAGGCGCGCGCCCTGCGCGACCGCGTCCAGCCCCGCCGCGCCCGCGCGGCCCGCATGCGCCAGCAGATGCGCATGCGCACCTTCCGCTGGTAACCGGGTCCGGCGCCGCGCCCAGGCCCGCGACACGACCGGGCGCGGCAGCCTCCGCGGGGGAGCCGCCCCGGCCCCCGGTGGTGCCCGGCAGCCGTACGACACCGCCGTGCCGCACCCCCCGTCCGGGCCGCGCGGCGCACGGCACGGGACGACGCAAGCGCGGAAGACCTCTCGCAAAGCCGCTGTTTCTGCCACGATGCCGATTGGGCGGGGTACGGACGGCGAGCACGACAGCCGTTCGACCCCATCCTCCGGCCGGGGGGACCTCCAACCGGCACGCCTAAGACCAGTGGGAGAGTCACGGTGTATTTCGCCGCACTGCTCGCGCGCACCGAAGACGGGTGGGAAGCGAGCGACATGGAACTCGACGACGTCGAGTCCCTCAGTGATCTGATCGATCTCGCCCGTTCCGCCGCTGTCGACGACGACACGGTGGTCGCCCTCATCGAGCAGGAGGACGCCTGGTTCGGCGTCGTCCGCGTGGACGGCGAGGAGGACCCGCGGTACTTCGTATCGAACGCCGCCGCGGCCGCCCGCAGCTCCTACGGCTCGATGCTGACCAAAGAGCTGCTGGGCAGCGACAAGGAGGACGACGAACTCGACGAACTGGACCTGGACGGCACCGAGGACGGCGAGGAAGAAGCACTCGCCGCCTTCACCGACGAGGACGACGACGAGGACGCGGCGGGCGGGAGCGGCTCGGAGCCGGTACCGGCCGGTCCGCTCGGCGACCCCCGGCTGCTGGACGACCTCGGGGTGACCCACAAACAACTGATGACCCTGGACGGGGACGCCCTCTCGGAGATCGCCGACGCGCTCGGCGCCACCGAGGTCCTGGAGGCCGTCCGCTAGTGATCCACACGCACGACACGCACACCCCCGATCCCGTACGGGATCCCTGGCGGGACTCCATGCGCCTGGCGCTCCAGGAGGCCGCCCGGGCGGTGCCGGCCGGCGACGTGCCGGTCGGCGCCGTCGTGCTCGGCCCGGACGGCGGGATCCTCGCCACCGGGTACAACGAGCGCGAGGCGACCGGCGACCCGACGGCCCACGCCGAGGTGGTGGCGCTGCGCCGGGCCGCCGCCGCACTCGGGGAATGGCGGCTTCCGGGGTGCACCCTGGTGGTGACCCTCGAGCCATGCGTGATGTGCGCGGGCGCGCTCGTCCAGTCGCGCATCGCCCGGGTCGTCTACGGCGCCGACGACGAGAAGGCGGGCGCGGCGGGCTCGCTGTGGGACCTCGTACGGGACCGCAGGCTCAACCACCGGCCCGAAGTGGTCCGTGGCGTCCTGGCGGCGCAGTGCGCGCAGCAGCTGACGGACTTCTTCCGCGACCTGTGACGACGGCCGTCCGCAGGGCCGGCAGCCGACGCGGGATGCCGATTTCGGCGAATGCACCTCCTTAGGCTAGGATCCATCTCGGTAGTGTGTCCGAGTGGCCGAAGGAGCTCGCCTCGAAAGCGAGTATGGGGCAACCCATCGGGGGTTCAAATCCCTCCACTACCGCTCCGATCGAAAGCCCCGACCCGCAAGGGTCGGGGCTTTCGGCGTTCGTACGGCTCAACGTGTCCGGTTCGGCTCCCGGCGTTCTCCGCTCCGCTCTCCGGAGTACGGCCGCGTGACCGCCCGCCCCCTCGGCCGTTGTCACGGCATGACCAAGACCCAGCGCATGCTCGCCGCCTTCGCCCTCGCGGGGGCCGCCGCGGGCCTCGCCGCACCCGCCGCCTCCGCCGCACCCATCGCGCCCCTCACCCTCCCGGACCTCCCGACGGCCGCCCCCGGCATGCCCGCCGGGGCCACGCCGTCGTCCATCCAGGAGATCGGCGGGAAGCTCAGCGAAGGAGCCAACCAGCTCAACCAGCTGATGGAGCTGCCGAACCAGCTCGCGCCCGTGATCGCCCCCGTACAGCCCCTCACGGACCTCGCCGGCGGCCTGCAGTAGCCGCAGCGGCGCCGCGGAGCGGGAAACGCGAAGAAGGCCCCGACCGGGGTCGGGACCTTCCACGTGTGGGACGGGAGAAGTGGCACCGTGGGACGAGCCACTTCCCCCGACGAGGACGGAACCTGCCAGTCCGGGCCGCGGTCAGGGGGAAGCTCGCGGCTCGGACCCCGCAGTGAGGTCCTGTCCCTCACCCACCGGTTTCCTGCCAGAACCGGTGGGCGCACATCAATCGTGCGCCCCCCGCAACCGCAGGCACCCCGGCAAAGGACCTGGAGTACCGGGTCATTGGTCCTTAAAGGGCGGGTGAGTGTCCAAACCTGACCGGTTAGACTCACCCGACTTTGCAGGACCGGTTGGGGAGGCCGTCACCGCTCATGGACACCAAGAAGCTCATCACGGGTGCCCTCACCGTCTTCGTCCTGTTCGTGATCATCACCCAGCCCAAGCGGGCGGCCGAGATGGTGGGAATCGGCTTCCAGGGCATATCCGATGCCGCCTCCGGTATCGGCGAGTTCATGACCGAACTGGTGCGCTGAACCCGTACGCTGAAGCGGCTTCCGGACTTACCGGCCCCCCACTCCGACAGGTGGGGGGCTTTTTGCATACCCATCACTAGGCACAATGCCCCAATATGCCCAACTTGCCCTCAACACGGTGATATACGGTGCTTGCACACAGTGCACATGTCTTGTGATGCTATGACCGCTTTTGACGGATGAGTTGACTGAAGGGGTGGCGTGACCGTGCCGGCCAGTACAGCGCCTCAGGTGCCACCCCAGCAGGACCCCCAGGTGCCGCCCCAGCATGAACCCCAGTACGAGCCCCGACGCGAGCCCCGGCAGGAGGCCCGACAGGAGCCCCGGCAGGAGGCCCGGCAGGACTGTCGGCAGGAGGCGGCCCCGGAAGCAGCCCAGGAGGAGCCCCAGGAGGAGCCCCCGCCCGCCCTGGCGCCCCAGAGACCGCCGAGCCGGGGCGCGGACACCCGGGCCCTCACCCAGGTCCTCTTCGGGCAGCTGAAGAACCTGCAGCCGGGCACCAGCGAGCACCACCGGGTGCGCGGAGCCCTCATCGAGGCCAACCTCCCGCTGGTGCGGTACGCGGCCGCCCGCTTCCGCAGCCGCAACGAGCCGATGGAGGACGTGGTCCAGGTCGGCACCATCGGGCTGATCAACGCCATCGACCGGTTCGACCCCGACCGCGGCGTGCAGTTCCCGACCTTCGCGATGCCGACCGTGGTGGGCGAGATCAAACGATACTTCCGCGACAACGTCCGCACCGTCCACGTGCCGCGCCGCCTCCACGAGCTGTGGGTGCAGGTCAACGCCGCCACCGAGGACCTCACCACCCTCCACGGCCGCACCCCGACCACCCCCGAGATCGCCGAGCGGCTGCGCATCAGCGAGGACGAGGTCCTCTCCTGCATCGAGGCCGGGCGGAGCTACCACGCGACCTCGCTGGAGGCCGCCCAGGAGGGCGACGGGATGCCCGGCCTCCTCGACCGCCTCGGCTACGAGGACCCGGAGCTGGCCGGGGTCGAGCACCGCGACCTCGTCCGCCACCTCCTCGTACAACTGCCCGAGCGTGAACAAAGGATCCTGCTGCTGCGGTACTACAACAATCTGACGCAGTCGCAGATCAGCGCCGAGCTGGGCGTGTCCCAGATGCACGTCTCCCGGCTCCTCGCCCGGAGCTTCGCCCGACTGAGATCCGCAAACAGGATCGAGGCGTAACCGTAACGAGTGGAGATCATCCACACGTTTCCCGACAGAACGGGGCCGATCCCCTTCTGACCTCTTCTGTCGCTGGAGATATATGTCGACTTGGCGCTACAGCGTGTTGCCGACATGTGACATTCTGCTTGAACCGCGTTTGCCGCAGCCCCGCCTCCGGTATTCAGGTGGAGGCTGCGTTCCTCTGACGGGCGCGCCACACGCGACCGTCCGCGACCTCAAGGGGGTGGCATGTCCGTAGACCAGGGCAGCTCCAAGGTGCTCACGCTCGTCAAGAGCGCGACTCCGGCAGTGGCCGACCGCTCGGAAGCCATCGACACCCGCACCCTCTCCCGCTCCCTCTTCCAGCGCCTTGCCGCCCTGGACGCGGACAGCCCCGACCGGGCGTACGTACGCGACACCCTGATCGAGCTGAACCTGCCCCTGGTCCGGTACGCCGCCGCCCGCTTCCGCAGCCGCAACGAGCCGATGGAGGACATCGTCCAGGTCGGCACCATCGGCCTGATCAAGGCGATCGACCGGTTCGACTGCGAACGCGGCGTGGAGTTCCCGACGTTCGCGATGCCGACCGTCGTGGGCGAGATCAAACGGTTCTTTAGGGACACCTCCTGGTCCGTCCGCGTCCCGCGCAGGCTCCAGGAGCTGCGTCTCGCGCTGACCAAGGCCAGCGACGAGCTCGCCCAGAAACTGGACCGCTCGCCGACCGTGCCGGAGCTCGCCGCCGTGCTGGGCGTCTCGGAGGAGGACGTGGTCGACGGTCTCGCCGTCGGCAACGCCTACACCGCCTCCTCGCTCGACTCGCCCTCGCCCGAGGACGAGGGCGGCGAGGGCTCGCTCGCGGACCGCCTCGGTTACGAGGACACCGCGCTCGAAGGCGTCGAATACCGCGAGTCGCTGAAGCCGCTGCTCGCCAAACTCCCGCCCCGGGAGCGGCAGATCATCATGCTCCGGTTCTTCGCGAACATGACGCAGTCGCAGATCGGCGAGGAGGTCGGCATCTCCCAGATGCACGTCTCCCGGCTGCTCACCCGTACCCTCGCGCAACTGCGCGTAGGACTCATCGGCGAGTGACGGAGCGCCGCAGGGTTCCCAATTGACGGGGCGTCAGCAAAACTGGCGCGATGCGAACGGGATCCCGTACGGCCGCCCCGGCCGCTCTCCTCGCCCTGTGCTGCACGGCCGTCGCCGGCCTCACCGGCTGCGGCGGCCCGCCGCGGGACGGCTATGTCGCCGTGGGCGCCGCGGCCCCGGGTCCCGAACGGGGCGCGGGGGAGAACGTGGCGCCGCAGGGCCGGGTGGAGTTCCAGCAGCTCGGCGACCCGTCCGCGGCGGGCGGCTCCTCCGTGTCGTCCAGTACGTCGGCCAGTACTCCCGAGTCCCGGGCACTCGGCGGCTCCGCCCCGGGCGGAACGACGACCACCACCCCCGGCGGCTCCGGACGCACACCCGGGATCCCGCCCGGTGCGGGCCCGTCCACCACCCCACCCGGCACCCCGGACTCCCCGGGCACGCCAGACTCCCCGGGCACGCCGTCCGGCCCGTCGAGCCCGTCCACCAAGCCCGGCACGACCCCGCCGGCGCCGCCGGCGACCCCGGCGAGGCTGACGCTGTCCACCCCGGTCAGGGCGGCCGCGGCCGATCGCTGGTGCGAGCGGGTCACCGTCACCTTCACCAACGCCGGGACCACCGCGGCCCGTTCGGGCACGGTCAGCTTCGCGACGCACATCATCGGCGCCCTCGGCGTCGACTGGGCCACGATCACCACCACCCAGCCGCTCCCCGCACCGATCACGGGCGGAGCCGCCAGGACGCAGACCTACACGGTGTGCGTGGAGGCCTGGCGGGTGCCGCTGGGCATGCACGTGGACACCCAGAAGGTCACCGCCACCTGGAGCTGAGCCCGGGCGGGCGCGGCGGTCAGTGCAGGACGACCCACAGGGCGGCGCCGAAGGCGAGCACGAGCGCGATGCCCACCCCGAGCCACGCGCCCTTCTTGGAGCCGGCGGCCTGCTGCTCCTCCTCGCGGCGCTGGCGACGCGAGCCGGTGGGCGTCTGCCGGGCCGGTGCGGCCTCCTCGACGAAGGCGCGGAACATCTGGGTGCTGCCCGCGGGGTCGTAGTTGCCCTCGGGGACCTGTGAGTTGTGGTTGTCAGCCATGGAGCAGGACCCTAGCCGGTTTTCCGATTCCTTTACCGCCTCGCCCCCAGATTCATTTGCCTGTAGCAACCATCCTCTTCTATGGTTGCTCTAAGCAACAAGATGGGGGGGTCGGCCGATGACCACGCGGTACGAGGAGCTGGCGCGCCGGCTCACCGGGGTCGGCGCGGTCAAGCGCGAGCTGGCCCGCGCCCTGCCTTCGCACTGCCCGCCCGGCGCGGCCGCCGTCCTCACCGTGCTCGACCGGCACGGAGAGATGCGGCTGAGCCGGCTGGCGGAGCTCATGGCCGTCGACATCTCGGTGACCAGCCGGCACGTCACCCACGTCGCCGAACGCGGCTGGATCGAGCGCGAGACCGACCCGGGGGACGGCCGCTGCCGCATCCTGCGGCTCACCCCGGCCGGGCAGGCGCTCCTCGCCGAGCTCGGCGCCCGGTACACGGCGGCACTGGAGAAGGCGCTGGCCGACTGGTCCGCCCAGGACATCGACGTACTCAACACCCTGCTGGCCCGACTCCGATCGAGCTTCTAGACAGAAGGAAACACATGGCCAAGTCGGAGACGCCGACAGACGGCACGTCCACCACCCCGTCCGTGACCCCGGCCATGGCTCCGGCCATGACCCATCCGCAGATCATGAAGGCGCTGTCCGGGCTGATGCTCGGCATGTTCGTGGCGATCCTGTCCTCCACGATCGTCTCCAACGCCCTGCCGCAGATCATCAGCGACCTCGGAGGCACCCAGTCCTCCTACACCTGGGTGGTGACGGCGGCCCTGCTGTCGATGACGGCGGCGACCCCGCTGTGGGGCAAGCTGTCCGACCTCTTCAGCAAGAAGCTGCTGGTCCAGGTATCCCTCGTGATCTACGTGCTGGGCTCCGTGGTCGCGGGCATGTCCCAGAACACCGGCATGCTGATCGCCTGCCGCGTGGTCCAGGGCATCGGGGTCGGCGGCCTGTCCGCCCTCGCGCAGATCGTGATGGCCGCGATGATCTCCCCGCGCGAGCGCGGCCGCTACAGCGGCTACCTCGGCGCGGTCTTCGCCGTCGCCACCGTCGGCGGGCCGCTGCTGGGCGGCGTCATCACCGACACCGAGTGGCTGGGCTGGCGCTGGTGCTTCTACGTCGGCGTGCCCTTCGCGGTCATCGCCCTGATCGTGCTCCAGCGCACCCTGCACCTGCCGGTCGTGCGCCGCGACGTCAAGGTCGACTGGCTGGGCGCCTTCCTGATCAGCGGCGCCGTCTCGCTGCTGCTGATCTGGGTCACGCAGGCCGGCGACTCCTACGAGTGGATCTCCTGGCAGACCTGGGCGATGACCGGCGGCGCGGTGGCGCTCGGCCTGCTCTTCGTCCTCGTCGAGTCCCGTGCGAGCGACCCGATCATCCCGTTGCGGCTGTTCCGCAACAAGACCATCACCCTGGCCTCGGCGGCCTCGCTGTTCGTGGGCATCGCGATGTTCTCGGGCACAGTATTTTTCAGCCAGTTCTTCCAGCTGGCCCGGGGCGAGTCCCCCACGATGTCCGGAGTCCTCACGATTCCGATGATCGGCGGGCTCTTCGTCTCCTCCACGGTTTCCGGTCTGGTGATCACCAGGACCGGCAGGTGGAAGGCCTGGCTCGTCTCCGGCGGTGTGCTGCTGACCGCCGGCCTGGGGCTGCTGGGCACCCTGCGGTACGACACCCCGTACTGGCACATCGCGGTCTACATGGCGCTGACCGGCCTCGGCCTCGGCATGATGATGCAGAACCTGGTCCTCGCCACCCAGAACCAGGTGGCCCCCGAGGACCTGGGCGCGGCCAGCTCGGTCGTCACCTTCTTCCGCTCGCTCGGCGGCGCCATGGGCGTCTCCGCGCTCGGCGCGGTGATGGCGCACCAGGTCACCGGATACGTGAAGGACGGCCTGGCCGCTCTCGGCCCGAAGGCCGCGGCGCTCGGCCACGGCGGCACGGGCGGCGGCGCCATCCCGGACCTCGACAAGCTGCCGGCCCCGTTCCGTACGGTCGTCGAGTCGGCGTACGGGCACGGCGTCGGCGACGTCTTCCTCTACGCGGCCCCCACCGCCCTGCTGGCGCTGCTGCTCTGCCTGTTCATCAAGGAGGTCGCGCTGAAGTCGAAGCCCGCGGCCCACGCCCCGGCGGCGGCGTCTGCCGAGGCCTCCGCCAAGGCAGCCGCCGAGGCCTCCGCCTAGGCGTCGGCCTTCGCCTCGATGCCCGCGATCAGGACGTCCAGCGCGAGACAGAAGTCGCCCTCGGGCGCCCGCCGGGCCGCGCCCCCGCAGCCGTGCAGGAAGTGCGAGACGGCCAGGTGGGCGCCGGTCCGGGCGGAGTCGGCGAGGCCCGTGGCGTCCAACAGCCGCTGGAGGGCGGCGTCGAAGGCCCGGGCGTGCGGGCCGATGTTCGGATAGGCGGCGGCGAGCGGAGCCGCCCAGGGATGGTCCGCCAGCATCCGCCGGTAGCCCCGGGCCAGCGCACGCAGCCGGCCGGGCCAGCCTTCCGGCACCGGCCCGGCCGACAGGGTCAGCTCGCCCAGCGCGCTGTCCAGGGCGAGTTCGAGCAGATCGTGCTTGGTGTCCACGTACCAGTACAGGGACATCGCGGTGACCCCGAGCCGGGCGGCGAGCCGCCGCATCGAGAACCGGGCCAGCCCATCGGCGTCGAGCAGCCGCACGGTGGCGGCGGTGATCCGCTCCCGGTCGAGCCCGGAGGGCGCCTCGCTGCGACGTCTGGCGGGTGCGGCGGGTCTGGCGGCCAGCCACACACTGGACTCGCCCCGGAGCGGATCACAGGAATCGGCCGCGGTCGCCATGGAGGCACCCTCCTCACACCAGGTGGATCAGCCCGGAATGCCCGGGTCCGCCCTCTCGATGCTAGGTCCTGTCGTCGAAGCAGGGCCTTACCGGCGCTACTTTGACGACAGGGCCTGAGGGTGCCGCGTGGTCGGGCCGGATCAGGACGTGGGAGCCGTGAGGTCGTAGACGGTGGCTCCGCCCAGGGTCGACGCCTTGAACGTGGCCTTCACCCAGCTTTCGATGGCGCTGCTGGTGCCGCCGCCCGGACCTCCCTGCCGCATCCCGCCGACGGCCTCGGCGGATCCGCCTGCCTGGGCGCCGCCCCGGCCGCCTGCCTGGCCGCCTGCCTGGCCGCCGCCCTGACTGCCTCCCTGGCTGATGAACCAGTGGATCCGGCCGTCCTTCACGTACTGCTTGAACTGTTCCAGCGTGGGCGAGGGGTCACTGCCGTTGAAGCCGCCGACGGGCATCACGGGCACACCGGAGGCCAGTTGGTAGCTCGCCGCGTTCTGGGAGCCGACCGCGGCCGCCGCCCAGGTGTACTTTCCGGCGTCGGCCCGCAGGGCAGCCTTGGCCTCGGCGCCGACCCGGGTGCCGCCCAGCAGGCCGCCGGGCCCGCCCTGGCCGCCGCCGGCGCGCTCCGTGCCGCGCCCGCCCTGACCGCCCGGGGCCCCCGCACCGCCCGGCGCTCCCATACCGCCCGGGGCTCCCTGACCGCCCCCGCCCGGCGGCATGCCGCCCTGCGGCGGGGTGTTGCCGCCCCGCGGGCCGCCCTGCTGCATGCCACCGGGCCCGCCCAGCGGCACCTCACCGGCGGGGCCGGCGCCCCGCATCATGCCGCCGGGTCCGCCCCGGCCGCCCGCGACCGCGGGTCCGGCGGTCACGATCGAGCCCGCGTGCCCGGTCTGCACGGTGGTCAGGCAGTACGCGAACGGGCCCGCCAGCGCCGCACCCACCCCCAGCGCCGCGGTGGCCAGCAGCACCCGGCGCCCGGCCGCCGCGACGAACGGCAGCGCGGCCGCGGCGAGCAGGCCCCCCACCAGGACCGCCCAGCGCAGCCACGGAAGGTAGCCGGTGGCCCGGCCGAGCAGGACGTACGACCAGACGGCGGTCAGTGCCAGCGTCCCGGACAGGGTGAACAGCGCGGCCCGGGAGCCCCGCTCCTCCCACAGCACGGCGACGCCCATGCCGATCAGCGCGGCGACGAACGGCGCCAGCGCCACGGTGTAGTACTCGTGGAAGATGCCCTGCATGTAGCTGAAGACGACCGCGGTGATCAGCAGCGAGCCGCCCCAGGCCAGGAAGGCCGCACGGGCCATGCCCTCCAGCGAGTCGGTGGCCCGGCGGGCGCGCCAGGTGACCACCAGTCCGGCCACGAGCAGGACCAGGGCGGCGGGCAGCAGCCAGGAGATCTGACCGCCGATGTTGGCCGAGAAGAGCCGGTCGATGCCCGTCTCGCCCCAGCCGCCACCGCCGCCGCCACCGGCGCGTCCGCCACCGCCGACGCTGCCCGTCTCGTTGCCGTTGATCCGGCCCAGGCCGTTGTAGCCGAGCGTCAGTTCCAGGAAGGAGTTGTTCTGCGAGCCGCCGATGTACGGGCGGGAGGAGGCGGGCCACAGTTCCACGACGGCCACCCACCAGCCGCCGGCCACCACCATCGCGAGCCCGGCGAGCAGCAGCTGGCCCAGGCGCCTGCGCAGCCGGGTGGGCGCGCAGACGGCGTACAGCACGGCGAGCGGCGGCAGGATGACGAAGGCCTGGAGGGTCTTGGTGAGGAAGGCGAAGCCGACCGCGACACCGGCCCACACCAGCCAGTCGGTGCGTGCCCCGTCGAGGGCGCGCAGGACGCAGTACACGGTGACCGTGAGCAGCAGGGTCAGCAGCGCGTCGGGGTTGTTGAAGCGGAACATCAGCGCGGCGACGGGCGTGAGCGCGAAGGCGGCGCCGCTCAGCAGCGCGGCCCCCGGCCCGAACTGGCGCCGTACGGCGGCGTACAGCACACCGGTCGTCGCGACGCCCATCAGGGCCTGCGGGACGAGGATCTGCCAGGAGCCGAGCCCGAACAGGCGGACCGACAGCATCATCGGCCACAGGGCGGCCGGGGGCTTGTCGACGGTGATGGAGTTCCCGGCGTCGGAGGAACCGAAGAAGAAGGCCTTCCAGCTCTCGCTGCCCGCCTGTACGGCGGCGGAGTAGAAGGAGTTGGCGTAGCCGGAGGACCCCAGGTCCCAGAGCAGCAGGACGGCCGTGGCGATCAGCAGGGCGGCGAAGGCGGGCCGTTCCCAGCGGGGCCGGTCGGCGGCGTGCAGGCCGGTACGGGCCCGGGCTTCGGGGATCGGGAAGAGCGGAGTTGCTGCGGTGGTCATCGGATGTCGTCCTTCACGGGAGTGTCGCGCCGCTCGGGGAAGACCCAGGCGCGGAAGAGCAGGAACCGCAGCACGGTGGCGGCGAGGTTGGCGGTGATCAGGACGGCCAGCTCGGTGCTGTGCGCGGGGGCGGCCGCGGCCGCTCCGAGGGCGGCGAGGGAGCCGCTGGTCAGGGCGAGGCCGATGGCGAAGACCACCAGCCCCTGGGCCTGGTGGCGCACGGCCCGGTCCCGGCCGCGCACCTTGAAGGTGAGCCGGCGGTTGGCGGCGGTGTTGGCGACGGCCGAGAGCAGCAGGGCGGCGCCGTTGGCGACCTGTGGGCCCGCTCCGGTGCGGAAGGAGGAGTACAGCAGCAGGTAGAGCAGGGTGGACAGGGCTCCGACGGCGCAGAAGCCGAGGAGCTGGCGGGCCAGTCCGCCGTCCACGCCGGGCAGCGCGGTGCGGTCGCGCGGGTCGTCGCCGAAGGGGCGGGCGAGCCGGTCGAGCGGGAGCGCGCCGACGGCCAGTGCCCGGCCCACCCGCCAGACGCCCTTGAGGTCCTCGGTGGCGGTCTTCACGATGTGGACGGTGGAATCGGGGTCGTCGACCCAGTCCACCGGCACCTCGTGGATCCGCAGCCCGGCCCGCTCGGCGAGCACGAGCATTTCGGTGTCGAAGAACCAGCCGGTGTCCTCCACCAGGGGCAGCAGACGCTCGGCGACCTCCCGCCGGATGGCTTTGAACCCGCACTGGGCGTCGCTGAAGCGGGCGGCGAGCGAGGAGCGCAGCAGGAGGTTGTAGGCGCGGGAGACGAACTCCCGCTTCGCTCCCCGCACCACCCGGGAGGACCGGGCGAGGCGGGTGCCGATGGCGAGGTCGGAGTGGCCGGAGATCAGCGGGGCGACCAGGGGCAGCAGGGCGTTGAGGTCGGTGGAGAGGTCCACGTCCATGTACGCCAGTACCGGTGCGTCGGAGCCGGACCAGACGGTGCGCAGGGCCCTGCCCCGGCCCTTCTCCTCCAGCCGCGCGCTGCGTACCCCGTCCAGGGCCGCGGCGAGCTCGCCCGCGACCTCGGGGGTGCGGTCGGTGCTCGCGTTGTCGGCGACGGTGATCCGGAAGGGATAGGGGAAGGTGCGGGTGAGGTGCTCGTGCAGCCTGCGCACGCACGGTCCGAGGTCTTTCTCCTCGTTGAAGACCGGGATCACCACGTCGAGCACGGGCTCGCCGGGCAGGGGCGCGAGTGGAGCCCGTGCCGGAAGGGCCCCGGGAGAGGCGTCGATTGGCATGTACCGACACTCGCCGGGCGGCCTGTCACCGCTGTGTGATGAGCCTGTGCCCCGTCTGTGAGTCCGTCCGTGAGCCCGTCTCTGGGTCCGTCTCTGGGTCCGTCTCTGGGTCCGTCCGTGAGCCCGTCCGTGGGTCCGGCTTCGTGTGCGTCTGCTCGTACGGCAGCAGGACCTCGAAGCAGGTCCGCCCGGGCTCGCTGCGCACGCCGACCCGTCCACCGTGCGCGGTGACCACGGCCTGGACTATGGCGAGCCCCAGTCCGGTGGAACCCGCCGCACGGGATCGGGACGCGTCGCCGCGGGCGAAGCGCTCGAAGACGTGGGGGAGCAGGTCGGGCGGGATGCCGGGCCCGTCGTCCTCGATCCGCAGCCGGACGGCCGGCGTCTCTCCCCCGGCTACCGCTGCGGGCGCCCCCAGCGAGACGTGCGCGGTGACGGTGGTGCCGGGCGGGGTGTGGGTGCGGGCGTTGGCGAGGAGGTTGACCAGAACCTGCTGGATACGGGCCGGGTCGACGCGGACGGGCACGGGTTCGTCGGGCAGGCGCAGCCGCCAGTGGTGCTCGGGGCCGGCGGCCCTGGCATCGCTGACGGCGTCGACGACGAGCGGGGCGAGGTCGGTGTCGGAGTCGCCGGTGGACAGGGGCCGGCCCGCGTCGAGCCGGGCCAGCAGCAGCAGGTCCTCGACCAGGCCGGTCATGCGGGTGGCCTCGGACTCGATCCGGCCCAGTGCGTGCCGGGTGTCGGGGCCCGGCTCCTCCCGCCCCCGGCGGGTCAGCTCGGCGTATCCGCGGATGGAGGCCAGCGGGGTGCGCAGTTCGTGGCTGGCGTCGGCGACGAACTGCCGGACCCGCATCTCGCTCTGCTGGCGGGCCGTGAGCGCGGAGGAGACGTGACCCAGCATCCGGTTGAGGGCCGCGCCGACCTGGCCCACCTCGGTGCGGGGGTCGGCCTCGGCACCCCGGACCCGTTCGTGCAGCGCGGGCTCGCCGCTGTGCAGGGGCAGTTCGGAGACCCGGGTGGCGGTGGCGGCCACCCGGCGCAGCGGGCGCAGGGCGACTCCGACCAGTGCCTGCCCGGCGAGGGAGGCCGCGATCAGACCGGCGAGGGTGACGCAGACCTCCACCGCGACCAGGGTACTCACGGTGGAGTCGACCTCGTGGAGCGGGAAGCCGAGAACGAGGCTTCCGTCGGGCGCGGGCAGCACCCTGTACGACCCGAGCCCGGGCAGGCTCAGGTTCACGGGTGCGCTGCGGCCCTCCCCGGCCGTGCGGGCGGCCTTGGCGAGGACCGCGGTCTGGGCCTCGGTGAGGGGCCGGCGACTGCGCTCGGGGTCTTCGTCTCGCACGCTGCGGTCGGCCATGAACACCTTGCCGTCGGAGTCGATGCGCAGTCCGACGGCGCCGAGCGGTGTGCCCGGGCCGAGGACGAACCTCCCCTCCCTGATCGCCTTCTGCATGCCGGGGGGCGAGGCGGCCATGCCGACCGAGATCCGCAGCTGCTCGTCGAGCTTGTCGACCAGGTACGAGCGCAGGGCGAGGGTGGTGACGGTCCCGATGGCCGCGCCCACGACGGCGATCAGCGCCACCGCCGAGACGACGAGCCGGGTCCGCAGGGACCAGGGGCGGCCCGGCCGCTTCGGGCGGAGGCGGACGGCCACTACTCGGCCGGCTTGATCAGGTAGCCGGCGCCCCGCCGGGTGTGGATCATCGGCGCCATTCCCGGCCCGCTCTCCAGCTTCCGCCGCAGGTAGGAGATGTACAGCTCGACCACATTGGCCTGGCCGCCGAAGTCGTAGGACCACACCCGGTCCAGGATCTGGGCCTTGCTCAGCACGCGGCGCGGGTTGCGCATCAGGTAGCGCAGCAGCTCGAACTCGGTGGCCGTCAGGTGGATCTCCCGGCCGCCGCGGACCACCTCGTGGCTGTCCTCGTCGAGGTGCAGGTCCCCGACGGCGAGCACCGAGCCGCCGCGCGCGGCCTGCGCCGCGCCCGAGCGCCGGACCAGGCCGCGCAGCCGGGCCACGACCTCCTCCAGGCTGAACGGCTTGGTGACGTAGTCGTCCCCGCCCGCCGTCAGGCCCGCGATGCGGTCCTCGACGGAGTCCTTGGCGGTCAGGAAGAGCACGGGGACCTGGGGGATCTCCCGGCGCAGCTGACCCAGGACGGCGAGCCCGTCCATGTCGGGGAGCATGATGTCGAGGACCACGACGTCCGGCCGGAACTCGCGCGCCGCCCGCACCGCGCCGGCCCCGTCACCGGCGCTGCGGACCTCGCAGCCCTCGTAGCGCAGGGCCATGGACAGCAGCTCGGAGAGTGAGGCCTCGTCGTCGACGACGAGGACCCGGCAAGCTCCGCCGTCGGGCCGGGTCAGGGCCGTCGGGTTGCTGGTGGACGTGGACGCGTGGGATGTGGTCGTCGCAGTCATACGACCACGCTGTCCGGCGCCTCTGAGAGCGTTCTTGTCCCTATCTGTGAATTTCCTGAGAAACGCCGCTCAGCCGTCGAGCCGGAACAGGCGGGCTGCGTTGTCGTGGCAGACGGCGCGCAGCCAGTCGTCGCCGAGGCCGAGCCGTTCGAGGGCGGCGAGCTGGTGTTCGTAGGGGTAGGGGATGTTCGGGAAGTCGGTGCCGAGCAGGATCCGGTCGCCGAGGCCGGCGAGCCGCCCGAGGTCCCCGGGCGGGAAGCCGCTGAGCCGCTCGGAGAAGTCGGTGAACGCCATGGTGGTGTCGAGGCGCACCTCGGTGTACCGGTCGGCGAGGTCGAGGAAGTCGGCGTACTCGGGCATGCCCATGTGGGCGACGATCAGCGGCAGCCGTGGGTGGCGGGCCAGCAGTCGGGCGATGGGCTCGGGCCCGGTGTGCTTGCCCGGCGCGGGCCCGGACCCGCAGTGGATCACGGTCGGGACGCCGGCCTCGGCGAGCAGTCCCCAGACGGGGTCGAGCCGCTCGTCGTTCGGGTCGTAGCCACCGACCTGGATGTGCGACTTGAAGACCCGGGCACCGGTGTCGAGGGCCCGGCGGACGTACTCTGCGACGCCCTCCTCCGGAAAGAAGGTCGCGGTGTGCAGGCAGTCGGGCGTCCGGGCGGCGAAGTCGGCGGACCAGGCGTTGAGCCATGCGGCCATCGCCGGCTTGTGCGGGTAGAGCATGGCGGTGAAGGCCCGGACCCCGAACTGCCTCAGGAGCGCGACCCTCTGCTCCTCCTCGTGCCGGTAGGTGATGGGCCACTCGACACCGGTCAGGGGGCCTATCGCGTCGAAGTAGTCCCAGACCTTGTCCAGGACCCGCTCGGGCATGAAGTGCGTGTGGACGTCCACCAGTCCGGGCAGCCCGAGCCGCTCCCGGAAGGCACGGACGGCCTCAGCCGTTGCGGGCAAAGCCGTGGCTCCGCTCGACGGTCGCGACGTGCAGGGTGTAGCTCTCGTACCAGTCGGCGCGGCCCTGCTTCATGGCCGCCTGGTGCTCCAGGTCCCCCCGCCACGCGGCGAGGGACTCGTGGTCACGGAAGTAGGCGACCGTGATGCCGAGGCCTCCCGGGGTGCGGGCGGACTCGTAGCCGAGGAACCCGGGATTCTCCGCGACGATCTCCTGCATCCGGGTGAGGGTCTCGGGGTATCCGCTGTCGTCGGCGGAGCGGACGTTGGTGAAAACGGCCATGACATAAGGCGGTTCGAAGGCCTGTACGGGCTGGATGCTCATGTCCACCACCCTCGGCGGCGCGCCGCGGGCATGTCCACCGGAATCGGCCCCGGAAGGCCAAAGGGATCCAAGTTTTGACCATCCCCGGCCAGAGCGGCCGCAGGAGGCGCTCCTCAGAACAGCCCGTCCTGCTCGGCGGACGGCCGCGCGGCTGAGGGCGGGACCACCGCCACCGGCACGGTCGTCACGGCCTCGCCCTCCGGGGCGGCGAGTTCCCACCCGGCCAGCAGCCGGGTGTCCACCACCAGCCCGTCCGCCAGGTGCAGATCGGGACCGGCCGCGCCCACCAGCCGGCCCGCGACGGCCCCACCGGACACCATCTCGGTGATCACGCCCGTGGGTGCGGGCAGTTCGTCCAGCCCGAACGGCTCCGCGTGGTCGGCGACTTCGCACTCCACCCGCTCCAGCGATTCCGGCCACCCGGGCAGTGCGGCGGCCCGGGCGTGCAGCTCGACGACCTCCCGGGCCCGGTCGGGCGCGGCCGGCAGGTGCGCCCGTACGGCGCGCTTACGGGCATACGCGATCCGGTCCGGCACCCCGAGGGCAGCCCGCAGCAGCTCCTCCGTGCGCCGGGTGGCCATGAGCGGCCCGCGACCGAGCCAGGCCCAGGCCACGGCGCCCTGCTCCAGCAGCCGGGCCGAGCCGCGCTCCTCGGCGGTGATGCCGACCTTGACCATCCCGGGCCCGAACCACGCCAGATAGACGCGGTAGGTGCGCGGATCGGCGGCATTGGTGTCGGCAGCCACCGAGAACGACCGGTCGAGGCGCGCGCATTCGGGACACTGCGCGTTCGAGGCGCGGCCGGGCACGGTCCCGCCGGTGGGGCAGGGCGTCCGCTTCCCGGCCCGCCGGACGCCGAGGCAGCGCCGCTCCGCCCGGGCGACGAAGGCCAGCCGCTGCCCGTACGCGAGCACGCTCGCCCGCTCGCCGCGCCCCTCCCCGTACCAGCCGACGGCGGGGCGGCCGTCGTTCCACCGGATCCCGGTGCACCACCAGCTCACAGCGGGAGCGGCCGCTCGAAGAAGGTCTCCAGGACGACGGTGGCGTGCGTACCGCTGACCCCGTCGATCGCGTAGAGCCGCCGCAGCACGTCCTGCAACTGCCCGGTCGAGGCCGTGCGCACCTTGACCATGACGGACGCACTGCCCGCGATGATGTGCGCCTCCTGGATCTCGGGGATCGCGGCAAAGGCGGCGGCGGACTCACCCATCCAGGCGTTGGAGTCGACCATCACATAGGCGAGTACCCCACTGCCGACGGCCGCCGGGTCGACCTCGACGGTGGTCCGCCGGATCACCCCGCGCTCGCGCAGCTTGCGGACACGTTCGTGGGTGGCCCCGGCAGAGAGCCCCACGGCCGCGCCGAGAGCGGCGTACGACTGGCCGGCGTCCTCCTGCAGGCGCAGAACGAGCGCCCGGTCGATGTCGTCCACTCGGTCTTCCTCCCATGGGCCCGTCGGCCCTTGCGAAGACGGTACCTGATCCTGCAATCTCACCATCGAACCGAACAAAATTCGGCAATACTCTCTCAGGGGGAATCATGTCTGCCATAGCCGACCTCACCTTGTACGAGATCCTGGACGAACGCTTCAAGACCGGCCGCTGCGCCAACGGCGACGCGCGCCTGGACCGGCTTTACGACGACTGCCGCTGGGCGGAAGGCCCGCTGTACCTGCCGGCCTGGCGGCAACTGGTGTGGAGCGACATCCCCAACGACCGGATGCTTCGCTGGGACGAGACGACCGGCGCGGTCTCCGTCTTCCGCTCCCCGGCCGGACACTCCAACGGCAACACCCTGGACCGCGAAGGCCGCCTGATCACCTGTGAGCAGGGCGGCCGTCGCGTCACCCGCACCGAACCCGACGGCAGCATCACCGTCATCGCCGACCGCTTCGAGGGAAAGCGGCTCAACAGCCCCAATGACGCAGTGGTCCGCTCGGACGGCTCGATCTGGTTCTCCGACCCGGACTTCGGCATCACCAGCGATTACGAGGGCCACCGCGCGCCCAGCGAGATCGGCGCCTGCAACCTCTACCGGGCCGACCCGGCAACCGGTGAGGTCCGCATGGTCGCCGACGGCTTCCTCGGCCCCAACGGGCTGGTCTTCTCCCCCGACGAGAGCGAGCTCTTCGCGGCGGACACCCGCGCGGGCCACATCAGGGCCTTTAAGGTCACCGACGACGGCACCCTCACGGGCGACCGGGTTTTCACCTCGTGCCCCAGGGTCGACAACATCCGCTTCGACGACGAGGGCCGGCTGTGGGCGGCCGCGATGGAGAACGGCGTCCAGTGCTACGCCGCGGACGGCACCCTGATCGGCCGCCTGCGCGTCCCCGAACCCGTCTCGAACATCGCCTTCGGCGGCCCCAAGAACAACCGCCTCTTCATCACCGCCACCACCTCCCTCTACTCCCTGGTGATGTCCGTGACCGGTCTCCCCCGGGTCCTCTGAGGATCCGGGGGCGCCCAGCTACCGGGCGACGAACTGCGTCAGGATCGCCTGCACCTCGTAGATGTCGACACCCTTGGTGAAGGTCTTCTCAATCGGCGCCGAGCTCCCGGATATCCAGATCTTGAGCTCGGCGTCGAGATCGAAGTGGCCGGCGGTCTCCACGGAGAAGTGCGTGATGCTCCGGTACGGGACGGAGTGGTACTCCACCTTCTTCCCCGTGAGCCCCTGCTTGTCGACGAGCACCAGCCTGCGATCGGTGAACAAGATCGTGTCCCGGATCAGCAGATACGCGGCGTGCACCTGCTCGCCGTGCCCCAGCAGTCGCGCGTAGTCCCGCTGCGCCGATGCCGGGTCGACGCTGTGCGCGTTTCCGAACAGTCCCATGAGAGCCCCCGTTTTCCGGTTCGAACGATCTTCAAAACCGTACCGAGGGCCGGACGTAACCCGCGTCCCCCGCCAGAGCCATCTCACCCCCGACTACTCCCGGGGTACCCCCTCCCCAAGAAGGAGGAGACCGGGCGCGTCAGGCATACGACGAAGGCCCCCAGGATCTCTCCTGGGGACCTTCGTCCTGCTGTGCACTCGGCAGGATTCGAACCTGCAACCTTCGGATCCGTACCTAAGAATGGATCGGTCAGCGACGGTCATACCGGCACCTTCAAGGCCCCGCCGAGTCGTTGCCAGTCAGGCGCGGTTGCTGCGGTTGCGGTACGTCGCCGCTGTACAGCGCGGGCATCACCAGTCGCGTCGGCAGTCCGTGATCACCGACCAACCGGGGGCTAGAGCAGGCCTGGCCACCATCTGGCGTCAGGACAGTCGGCGGGGATGACCTTGGCGCGGGCCAGGATCTTTGCGTCGAGAGCCCATACGCGTCGTCGCAGCTCGCGGGCTGACTTCGTAGGAAGGGCGTGCAGGACCTCTTCGAGGTGGTCGCGGTAGAGAGAGGGATCGCAGCCGCATTCGCGGATGTCGCATCGGGTTTCGGTGCGCGGACTGGCCAGCCGCCTTAGCGGGCCATGGGCCAGGGCAGCCCAGTGCCAAAAGGCTCCGGCTGTGGCCTCAAACCAGTAGCGACTCTGATCCAGCTGGCGGATGTCGGTTGTGCAGGCTCCGGACAGGCGGTCGATCGCCGGATAGAGGCGTCGGTGGTCGCGGTTCCGTATGGGGATGCTGGCCCGCACGTCAGAGGGGCGCCTACGCGGCATTGCCCTTTCGGTTGTCAGTCATGGGATCAACGTACCGGGCTTAGGCGCCGCGTTCTAGGCCGACTGCGCGGCTGATGATCAGTGTCAGGTTGGCACGTACTTCTTGCCCCGGTTGTTGCTCCGGCCTGGGGCTCTACCGGGCACTCCTGCCCTGACCTGCGGTCGGCGGTCAGTGGCTGTCACCCTCGGCCGCCCTTGGCCACCCTCCCACGGCCCAGGAACGGCCCGACGAACCCGCTACCCAGAATCTCAGCTGCGCCCTGTTACTGCTCTGTGCGATCTTGCCAACATGGATGAGAACGCCTCGGCCCCCGTAACCATCGCCGACGGGGAGATCCTTGCAGGTCGTATCCTGCCCGGCATCAAGGCCATGCGAGAGCACCTCGGCTGCTCGCTACAAGATGCCTTCCTCGCGTTCTACGCCCGGTATGAAGTGCTACAGCGTGAACGGCCGGAAGCCTTCACCATGGCGCCCGAAGGGTACTGGGTGGGCTTCTATTCCTGAGGCGGAAGGCCCGCTGGCTTCTGGCCGCACCTGTGGCTTCCTGCTCTACCCACCGCCCTCCCCAACTCCCGTCCCGTCTGCCGTCGGCCCACACGCATGTGGAGCGGACACGGTGCCGGGCGTCCAGGTGGAGCGCGCCACTGTACGAACGACCCGGACGCCCGGTGCCGTGTCCGCTCGGCTTGTCCTGGGCCGATGGCAGACGGGATGGGAGTTCCCCGCCCCCAGCCACCCACGGGCCGGCACTCGCCAACGGCGCCCCCGCCATCCCGGAGTCGGAGCGCCCCCGCCGGAGGCATGTCGATGAGCGATGGAGCCGCCGGCCCGTAGGGCTCGACTCATGCCCTTGGGCCTATCCCGTCTTGCAGGGGCGGGCGTCGGCGCAGCGCGCGCGGAGCGGGCCGAAGGCAGGAGCGTCGCGCGGAGCGGAGCCGGGAAGCCCGCCCGGCGGAGCGGAGCGCAGCCGGGTGCTTGATGAGGTAGAGAAACCTGTAACAGGTCCGTGCTGCTCCTCCGGCTACGACGCGATGAGGGCCTCGGCGATGGCCTGCATGTCATCCGTAACGGCGTTGGCTCCCGCGTCAGCGAACAGCGCGGCCTTGTGGGGCTTGTTGGCGTAGCGGATGACCGTCGTGCCGGCTGCCCGAGCGGCCTGGATGTCCGTGAGCGAGTCACCGATCAGCGTGCAGTGCGTGACGTCCATGTGCGCCTGCTCGGCCGCCGTGATGAGCGGGTACGGGTTCGGCTTCATCAGGGCGGCATGAGCGGCAAGCGGGGTAACGGCGAAGGCTCCATCTACCCCTACAAGAACGGCTACGCCGCCTACGTCTGGGTCACCAAGCCTGACGGCAAGCGCGCCCGGAAGTACGCCTACGGCAAGACCCGCGAGGAGGTCCACGAGAAGTGGCTCCACCTCCACGCTGAGGCGAAGAAGGAGCCCGTCGCCACCCGGCACCGGACCGTCTCCGCCTTCCTCGCCTACTGGCTGGAGTCGATCGTGAAGCCCAACCTGGCCCCGCTCTCCTACGTCTCGTACGAGGGGTGCGTCCGCCTCTACATCGCCCCGCACATCGGCACGAAGCGGCTGGACAAGCTGACCGTCCGCGACGTCCGCGAGTGGCTGACCAAGCTGGCAGCCATCTGCCAGTGCTGCGCTCAGGGCAAGGATGCAAGGCGGGCCCCCGCAAGCCGCCGGTGCTGCGCCGCGGGTGACTGCTGCGAGTCCTACCCGTCCCGGCGGGTGATCCAAGGCTCGCGTGACGCACTGCGGGCGGCCCTGTCCCACGCCGTCACCGAGGAGGAGATCAGCAAGAACGTCGCCTCTCTCGTGAAGGTGCCCAAGCCGCGCCGCAAGCGCATCAAGCCGTGGTCCGTGGTCGAGGCGGGCCGCTTCCTGGCAGACGGGTTCGTCCGGGAGGATCACCTCTTCGCCGCGTGGATGCTCGTGCTGTGCCTCGGGCTCCGGCGCGGTGAGGTGCTGGGGCTGACCTGGAAGTCGATCGACTTCGATGCCGGGGAGCTGTACGTGGATCACCAGATCCAGCGGGCCGGGCGGCAGATCCTGCACCGGGAGACCAAGACCGAGGACTCCGACGACTACCTACCGCTGCCCTCCCTCTGCCTCAAGGCCCTGCGGATGCGGCGGGCCCAGCAGAACGGAGACCGGAAGGCTGCTGGGGAGCTGTGGCAGGACAGTCACGGCCTGGTCTTCACGACGAGGTACGGAACGCCGATCGAGCCGGGGAATCTGACGCGGATGTTCGCGCTGCGGGCTCGGCGGGCCGGTCTACGGGTCATCCCGCTCCGGAACACCCGGCACACGTGCAGCTCGCTCCTGGTCGCCCTCAAGGTCCACCCGAAGGTGGCCCAGCGAATCCTCAGGCACTCGCAGATCGCCATGACGATGGAGGTCTACGCCGAGGCGAGCGAGGAAGAGGTGCGGGAAGCAATCGGCAAGCTGTCCGAAGCCATGGGCGGCGGCAGCGGCTGAGGCGGTTGCTGTACTTCGCTGCTGTACGGCCAGAAACGGCAGAGGCCCCGGACTTCCGTCCGGGGCCTCTGGCCTGCTGTGCACTCGGCAGGATTCGAACCTGCAACCTTCTGATCCGTAGTCAGATGCTCTATCCGTTAAGCTACGAGTGCTTGAGCTTCCCGGGGTTTTGCGCCCCGTTGGCCTTGCGAGAACAACAATACATGGACCTCGCCGGGACGCGAAATCCATTACCCAAACCACTGCTGACCTGCGGAAACGAGCCGGATGGAGATCGTCCGGATGGGTTCGCACAGAGGTCGGAGCGGACCGGATTACCCCGGAACGCATTGGAGCCCCGGAACGCATCGAAGCCCCGGTCCGTCAGGACCGGGGCTTCGATGAGGTGCGGAGGCGGAGGGATTTGAACCCTCGATGGACCGTAAAGCCCAAACCGCATTAGCAGTGCGGCGCCATAGACCGGACTAGGCGACGCCTCCAGCACACCCCCGCGTACGAAGGTGCGTGCAGATGATGACACAGGCGCAGGGCCCCTCACCAATCCGCTCCCACGGTACTAGGAGGGACGGCCGGAGGGCAAAGCCTTAAAGCCCTCCGGTACGCAACGTCGGCGGGCCCGCGTCGTTGGTCAGGCGTACGACGTACGGACGACCTGGAGTGCCCCATGCTGCGTCTCGCGGCCTTCGCCGTCACTTCTGCCCTCGCCACCGCCGCCGCGGGGCCACTGCCCCCACTGCCCCTCGGCCGGCTGCTGGCGGCACCCGATCGCCTCACCATCGCCATGACCGACACCGGCACCCCTCGGCTGGACCGCGAGTTCCGGCTCGAATGCGACCCCGTGGGCGGCGACCACCCCTGGAAGGAGCAGTCCTGCGACCGGCTGGAGCAGCTCGCCAAGGAGGGGAAGGACCCGTTCGCACCCGTCTCCCAGCGGCAGATCTGCTCGCTGCAGTACGGGGGCCCCGCCACCGCCCGGATCACCGGGACCTGGCACGGGCAGCGGGTGGACACGACCTTCCGCCGGACGAACGGTTGCGAAATCAGCCGTTGGGACGAGATGGAACCTCTGCTTCCACCCGGGCGTTCCTGACCTGGGAGGATGCGCGGAACGGGCGGTATCCACCTCACATCGGCCACCCCGGCGGGGCACTGTGGCCTTAGACTCCTCCCGTGACATGCCGGTAGTTGTGGTCAGGGAGGAAGCTCGTCGTGAGCAGCAGGCCATCCCGAGGCGCTGCTCGCCTCGCAGCAATACTCGACGCTCTTCCCGACGCGCTGTTGCTCGTCAACGCCAACGGCACTGTCGTCAACGCCAATTCGATCGCTCTCGAGGTCATGGAGAGTCCCGGCACCGGGCTCGTCGGCCGCGGCGTGCTCGATCTTCTGCCCGAATTCGACTCCAAGCTGATCCCCGGCTCCATGCGCCGGCCCGGCGAGGACGACGGCGGCCGGGCCAAGCCCAAACGGATGACCGCGCGCCGCACCGACGGCAGCGAGTTCCCCGTCGAGGTCACCAGCGCCCATCTCGACGGCCGCGACGCCTACCGCGAGCCTCAGCCCTACACCGGTGACGAGCTGCTGATGCTCGTCGTACGGGACCTCTCGCAGACAGTGGACACCGAGGCCGAGCTGGCCCGCTCCCAGCGGCAGACCGAGATGATCCTGCGGGCCGCCGCGGAGGGCGTCGTCGGGACCGACACGGACGGACGGGTGGTGCTGGTCAATCCGGCCGCCGCCCAGATCCTCGGGTACCGCGCCACCGACCTGGGCAACCGCGAACTGCACGGCCTGGTCCTGCACTCGCGCGCCGACGGCTCGCCGTTCCCCTTCGAGGAGTCCCCGCTCGCCGACACCCTGCGCAGCGGGCGCAAGCACCGCGTCCGCGGGCAGGTGCTGTGGAACAAGGCCGGCCAGCCGGTCGCCGTCGACCTGACCACCTCGCCCGTACGGGACGGGGAGCAGCTCGTCGGCGCCGTCATGACCTTCACCGACCGGCGGCCCTACGACGCCCTCGCCGCGCGCCACGCGCAGTTGCTGGCCGTCCTCGGCGACTCGCTGCGCGGCCCGCTGGACGAGCTGCGCGGGGAGCTGGCCACGCTGGCCGCCGACGACGCGGGCCAGCTGTGGCCCGAGGCCAACCAGCTGCTGCACCATCTGGCCGCCGGCTACTCCCGGATGACCACCCTCGTGGACAACGTGCTCGGCTTCCAGCGCCTGGACGCCGGCACCGACCGGCTCACGAAGAAGAAGGCTCTGATCAACGGCGTGGTCACGGCCGGAGTCGACGGCGCGATCGAGCTGATCGGCCCGGGCCGCGCGCAGTTCGCCGTCCACGCGCCGACGATCGAGGCCGAGGTGGACTCGGGCCGGATCGCGACCGCGCTCGCGCACCTGATCGCGGATGTGGCCGGGGTGGACGCCACGGGCAAGACCCGCCAGGGCAGCGGGTACAGCGACTCGACGATCGTGGTGGCTGCCGCCCAGCGCGGCGATGTCGTACGGATCGAGGTGCGCGGACCGTACGAGGGCGGCGACCCGGTCCACGAGCCCATCGTCCGGGGCATCGTGGCCGCGCACGGAGGCGTGCTGCAGACGGTGGAGGTCCCCGGCGCGCCCGGCGGCGCGTACGTACTGGAGCTGCCGCTGGGCGCGGGCGCGGGGACGGTCACCCTGCCCGAGCCGGCGGAGGAGCCCCCGGCCGAGACGGCCGATATGGGCGCCGCGGGCCGGGTATCCGGTGGACGGCGAGCCCGGCGCGGGGTGGACGCCTTCCTGGAGGACGAGGCCGGTTCCGGTGCGCCCGGCGCCCGGAAGGCCGCCGAGGGCGGCGGCGCGCTGGCCCTGCCGTCAGGGCGACGGCGGGCGGGCGAGGCCGGTGGCGAAGGTGAGACTGGTCCGGACCTCGCGCAGTCCCCGGTGAACCCGGCGGGGCTCGGGACCGGGCGACGCCGTGGCCGCGACGGTGACGGCAGCGGCGAAGGCGGTGCGGTCGGCACCGGGCAGCCCGTGCCCCCGCAGGGCACCGCCATGCCCGCGCTCCCGCCCGTAGCCGCGGTCCCTCCGGTTCCGGTGACGGAGCATCCCGCGGGGCGCCGGCGGGCGCTGGGTCCGGCCGGGCCCGCGCAGACCGGCGGTCCCGTACCGGCGACCGGGCTCGGGCCTGCGCCCGCTCCCACCCAGGCTCCCGCGCGGCCCATCGCTCCCGAAGGCGGCTTCGCGCTGCCCGCCGGCCCGACCCCGGCGCCCTCGGTCCCCTCCGCTCCTCAGGCCCCCGCGATGGCCGGTTCGGCCTCCGCTCCCGCCGAGTCCGAAGCCGACGCCCCCGGCGGGCGGCGTGGCCGCCGGGTCCTGAGCGCGCCGGTCGCCGAGGCCGAAGCTCCCGCCGCGCAGTCGGCCGCGGCCGAAGGTGACCCCGTACATCCCACCGGGCGACGTCGTGCGCTGCCCGCCACCCCGGCATGGCCGGTTCCGGCGGCCCGGACCGCTCCCGACGCAGACGAGGCCTCCGGCCCGGTCCCGGTGCCCGGGGCCAGGCAGCCGCAGGACACCCCGGCGGAGGGCCAGGCCGCTCAGCCGATCAGCGTGCGCGCCCTCGGCACGCTCGGCCAGGGCATCTCCGTGGACCCCACCGGATCCGGCTCCGGCCGCCGACGCCGGCTCTCCGAGCCCGCCCCCCAGGGCCGGGCCTTCGCGATAGAGGCCCCCGAGGCGGGCGCCGACGAGGGTCCCGAACCGCTCGACGGCCCCGGTGGCGCAGTCGAGGTCGTCAACCGTCCCGTGCCACGGCCGGTCGACGACGAGCTCCCGCCGGAGCCGCTGGACAACCCGCGGCGGCTGCTGGTGTGGCCCGCGCCCGACGTACAGACGCAGCAGGCCCTGAGCGACCGTGGATACCGGCCGGTGATCGTGCACTCCCGCGAGGAGGTGGACGCGCAGATCGCCGCGTTCCCCGCCGCGCTGTTCGTGGACCCGCTGACCGGGCCGATCACCCGGACGGCCCTGCAGTCCCTGCGCCAGGCCGCCGTGGCCGCAGAGGTGCCCGTGCTGGTCACGGCCGGCCTCGGTCACGCCACGCGCGAAGCGGCGTACGGCGCGGATCCGGCCGTCCTGCTGAAGGCGCTCGCTCCGCGCGACAGCGAGCAGCACCCCTCGCGGGTGCTGCTGATCGAGGAGCACGACGAGATCGCGACCGCCCTGACCGCCGCGCTGGAGCGGCGTGGCCTCCAGGTCGCCCGGGCGGGCGCCGACACCGACGCCGTGGAACTCGCGACGCGGATGCGGCCCAACCTGGTCGTCATGGACCTGATGCAGGTGCGCCGCCGACGGGCCGGGATCGTGGACTGGCTGCGCGCCAACGGGCAGCTGAACCGCACCCCGCTGGTCGTCTACACGACGGCCGGCATCGACTCGTCCGAACTGCCGAAGCTGGCCTCGGGCGAGAGCGTGCTCTTCCTCGCCGAGCGGGCCACGACGGCGGACGTACAGGGCCGCATCGTGGACCTGCTGGCCAAGATCGGCACCAACTAGCGATCCTGGCCCGATGGCCACCATCAACACCACCGAGCAGACCGTCCCCGCCGACAACGGGGAGGTGAACCTGCTGATCGCGCGACAGGTGGAGCCGGGGCACGAGGAGACGTTCGAGGCCTGGGCCCACGGGATCCTGGAGACGGCGGCGAGCTTCCCGGACCACCTCGGATACGGGCTCTTCCGCCCGGCGGTCGAGGGCGGGCCGTGGTTCCTGGTCCACCGCTTCCGCAACCAGGCGGCGTTCCAGCGCTGGCAGGACTCCGCGGAGCGGGCCCAGTGGTTCTCCAACTGCCTCGGCCACCACCACACGGAGATAGCCCGCCGGGAACTGCATGGCATGGAGACGTGGTTCGCCAAGCCGGGTACGACCCGGCCCGCGCCGCCACGGTGGAAGATGGCGATCAGCTCTGGGCTGGCCATCTTCCCGATCTCGCTGATCGGCAACGCGGTGCTCGGGCCGTACCTGGTGGATCTGCACTTCGTGGTGCGGACGGCGGCCTTCGCCGTCGTCTTCAGCACCCTGATGACCTACGTGGCCATGCCCACCGTCAGCAAGCTGCTGCGGCCATGGCTCACGCGCGGCTAGTCGAGCTTCGTGACGTCCAGCGCGCCGTCCGCGTACTGCTTGCGGATCACCTTCTTGTCGAACTTGCCGACGCTGGTCTTCGGCACCTCCTTGAGGACCGTCCAGCGCTCCGGCAGCTGCCACTTGGCTATCGACTGGCCGAGGAACACGCGCAGTCCCGCATAGTCCACGGCCGCGCCCTCCTTGAGGACCACGGTGGCCAGCGGGCGCTCGCCCCATTTGTCGTCGGGGACGGCGACGACCGCAGCCTCGGCGACCTCGGGGTGCGCCATCAGCGCGTTCTCCAGCTCCACGCTGGAGATCCACTCGCCGCCCGACTTGATGACGTCCTTGGCTCGGTCGGTGAGGGTGAGGTAGCCGTCGGGGCTGATGACGCCGACGTCCCCGGTCTTGAGCCAGCCGTCCGCGCTGAACTTGTCCTCGGGGCGGAAGGGTTCGCCTGACGCGCCGCCGTAGTAGGCGCCCGCGATCCAGTTTCCACGTACCTCCAGCTCGCCCGCCGACTCGCCGTCCCAGGGCAGGTGGTCGCCGCCGGGGCCGACCAGGCGGGCCTCGACGCCGGCCGGGAAGCGGCCCTGGGTGAGCCGGTAGGGCCACTCCTCCTCGGCGCTCAGACCGGCCGGCGGGTGCGCCATCGTGCCCAGCGGGGAGGTCTCGGTCATGCCCCAGGCGTGACAGACGCGGACGCCGAGCTTGTCGTAGGCCTCCATCAGGGAGGGCGGGCAGGCCGATCCTCCGATGGTGACGTGCTTCATCGAGCTCAGGTCACGCGGGTTGGCGGTGACCTCGGCCAGCAACCCCTGCCAGATGGTGGGAACGGCCGCGGCGTGCGTGGGCTTCTCCCGCTCGATCATCTCCGCGAGCGGGCCGGGCTGCAGGAAGCGGTCCGGCATCAGCATGTTGATGCCGGTCATGAAGGTGGCGTGCGGCAGCCCCCAGGCGTTCACGTGGAACTGCGGGACCACGACGAGGGAGGTGTCCCTGTCGGTCAGTCCCATCGACTCGGCCATGTTGACCTGCATGGAGTGCAGGTAGATCGAGCGGTGGGAGTAGACGACGCCCTTGGGGTCCCCGGTGGTGCCGGAGGTGTAGCACATGGCGGCGGCCTGGCGCTCGTCCAGCTCGGGCCAGTCGTAGCTGTCGGAACGGCCCGCGAGGAGCTCCTCGTACTCGTGCACGCGCACGTCCAGGCCGTCGAGCGCGGAGCGGTCGCCGATGCCGGAGACCACGACGTGCTCGATGGTCGGCAGGTGCGGCAGCAGCGGCGCCAGCAGGGGCAGGAGCGTCCCGTTGACCAGGACTACCCGGTCGGCGGCGTGATTCACGATGAAGACCAGCTGCTCGGGAGGGAGCCTCAGGTTCAGCGTGTGCAGGACCGCGCCCATGGAGGGGATCGCGAAGTACGCCTCGACGTGCTCCGCGTTGTTCCACATGAGCGTGGCGACCCGGTCGTCCTGTTGGACACCGAGCTCGTCGCGCAAGGCGTTCGCGAGGCGGGTGGCGCGGGTACCGATCTCGGCGAAGCTGCGGCGGTGCGGCTCGGCCTCCCCGGTCCAGGTCGTGACCTGGGACTTCCCGTGGATTGTCATCCCGTGTCGGAGTATGCGGGTGACGAGGAGCGGTACGTCCTGCATGGTGCTCAGCAAAGCGTCCTCCCGGTGAGCGCTGCGGCGCTGCGGCGGCTACGGATGCTGCCGATTCTGCGCACGTACCGGTCGGCATGTCACTACCCGGGGGTAGAAACCTGCGTGGTGTTTCACGTGAAACATCCCCTCGTTTCACGTGAAACATCTCCCGGCTCACCTGACAGGAGTGAGCTCCGGGTCCTCGCGAAGCTTGACCAGCGCGCGGGACACGGCGCTCTTGACCGTGCCGATCGAGACCCCCAGCAGTTCGGCGGTCTGCGCCTCGCTGAGGTCCTCGTAGTACCGCAGGACGACCATGGCCCGCTGCCGGTCGGGCAGCCGGGTCACCGCGCGCCACATCGCGTCGCGCAGCGCCTGCGCCTCCGCGGGGTCGGCTGCGGGGTACTCCTCGGTCTCCGGGAGCTCGTCGCAGGCGAACTCGTCGACCTTGCGCTTGCGCCACTGGGAGGTGCGGGTGTTGACCAGGGCCCGCCGGACATAGCCGTCGAGGGCACGGTGGTCCTCGATGCGGTCCCAGGCCAAGTACGTCTTCGCGAGGGCCGTCTGGAGCAGGTCCTCGGCGTCGCACGGGTTGGCTGTGAGGGAGCGCGCGGTGCGCATGAGGACCGTGCCGCGGGTCCTGACGTACGCCGAGAACGACGGGTACGGCGTCGGGTTCGAGGCGAGCGTGCACACAGGCGTGGTCATGGCTCCACGCTAGGAGCGCACGCTCCTCCTGGGATCGGCCGCAAGTGCCGAAGGGGGGTCCACCTCAGGTTGTAGGGCCGGGACGGGCTCCACCTCCTGAAGGTGGAGGAGGCGGAACCCGGCAGCTTGCGGATCTCAGCCGTCGGCGCCGAGGATCAGCCCGGACGTCGGTACCCCGGTGCCGGCTGTGACAAGTACGTGCTCGGCCCCCGCGGCCTGGTTGACGGAGGTTCCGCGCAGCTGGCGGACGGCTTCCGCGATGCCGTTCATGCCGTGCAGGTAGGCCTCCCCGAGCTGGCCGCCGTGGGTGTTGAGCGGCAGTGCGTCCGCGGCCACGAAATCGGCGGCCTCGCCGGGCCCGCAAAAGCCGAACTCCTCCAGCTGCATGAGCACGAAGGGGGTGAAGTGGTCGTAGAGGATGCCGACGTCGATGTCCGAGGGCCGCAGCCCGCTGGTTCGCCACAACTGGCGCGCGACCACGTCCATCTCCGGCAGCCCGGTGAGGTCGTCCCGGTAGAAGGAGGTCATGCCCTCCTGGCGTCGGCCTGCACCCTGCGCGGCAGCGGTGATCACGGCGGGCGCGTGCCTCAGGTCGCGTGCTCGCTCGGCCGTGGTGACGACGAGGGCCTGACCGCCGTCGGTCTCCTGGCAGCAATCCAGCAGCCGCAGCGGTTCCGCGATCCAGCGAGAGGCGGCATGGTCGGCGAGGGTGATGGGCTTGCCGTGGAAGTACGCGGCCGGGTTGTTCGCGGCGTGACGGCGGTCGGTGACCGCGACGTGTCCGAACGCCTCGGGGGTGAGGTTGTACGTGTGCAGGTAGCGCTGGGCGGTCATGGCTACCCAGGAGGCGGGTGTCAGCAGCCCCGAGGGCAGTGACCAGCCGAGCGCCGCGCCCTCCGCCGAGGGCTCCCGCTGCTGGACTCCGGAGCCGAAACGGCGCCCGGAGCGCTCGTTGAAGGCGCGGTAGCAGACTACGACCTCCGCGACCCCGGTGGCGACGGCGAGGGCGGCCTGCTGGACGGTGGCGCAGGCCGCGCCACCGCCGTAATGGATGCGGGAGAAGAAGGACAGGTCCCCGATGCCCGCCGCCTGGGCGACGGTGATCTCGGGGCTGGTGTCCATCGTGAAGGTGACCATGCCGTCGACGTCGGCGGGGGTGAGCCCGGCGTCGTCGAGAGCGGCGTGCACGGCCTCGACGGCGAGCTTGAGCTCGCTGCGGCCGGAATCCTTGGAGAACTCAGTCGCTCCGATGCCGACGATGGCGGCGCGGCCACCGAGCTCGTCTCGGGTGCGGACGCTCATGCCGGCACCTCCGCGGTGACCGTCCCCGTGACGTGGTGGCCGATCCCGTTCGCGCCGACGACCCGGATCTCGACGGTGTTGCCAGCCACCGCGGTGACGGTGCCGGTCAGGGTCATCGTGTCGCCCGGGTAGTTGGGGGCGCCGAGGCGGATGGCCACCTTGCGCAGGACGGCATGCGGCCCGAGGTGGTCCGTGACGTACCGGCCGACCAGGCCGTTCGTGGTGAGGATGTTCATGAAGATGTCGGGGGAGCCCTTCTCCCGGGCGAGTGACGCGTCGTGGTGCACGTCCTGGTAGTCGCGGGAGGCGATCGCGCCCGCGACGATCAGGGTGCGGGTGACCGGTATCTCCAGCGGCGGGAGCTCCTCGCCGACTCTCAGCGCGCCGACCATGACTCAACCCTCCTGCGCCAGTACGGCGCCCAGTTCGGCCAGCAGCTCGCTGCCGCAGCCCAGATACGCGTCCAGCTGGCGCCCCCACAGGAAGTGCCGGTGCACGGGGTGGTCCAGATCGGCTCCCATGCCGCCGTGCAGGTGCTGGCCCGCGTGCACGACCCGCTTGCCCGCCTCCGAGGCCCACCATGCCGCCGTCAACGCGTGTTCTCGCGCCGCGAGTCCCTGGTCGATGCGCCAGGCGGCCTCGTACGCGGTCACCCGGATCGCCTCGGTGTCCATGTACGCGTCGGCCGCGCGCAGCATGACCCCCTGGTTGGTGGAGAGCGGCCGGCCGAACTGCTCGCGGGTGGACGTGTACTCCACGGCCCGGGCGAGCGAGCCCGCGCAGACGCCCGCCTGGAGTCCGGCGAAGGCGGTGCGCGCGGCGGCGAGCGTGTCCTCGTAAGCGTCCCGGTGGGCGCTGCCGGTCCCGACGCGTTCGGCCTCGGCTCCGGTCAGCGTCAGCCGGCCCGCCGACCAGGGGGCGGTGGTCTCCACCGGGGAGGTCCGTACGCCCGGCGCGTCCGTCCGTACGAGCCACAGCGCGTGGTCCGCGTCCGGGACCAGTACGTGTGTGGCCTCGCGCAGCCAGGGCACGGCGGGGGCGAAGCCGGTGAGCCGGCCGTGCTCGGCGGTGATCCTGCCGCGGGCCGGGAAGACCCCGGTGGCCACCGCCTCGCCGGTACCGAGTGCGGGCAGCAGTCGGGCGCGCTGCTCGTCGCTGCCGTGCGCGGCGAGGGGGAGCATGCCGTACGCGCAGGTGGCGGCGTAGGGGACCTGTGCGGTGGTGCGGCCCTGTTCTTCCAGCAGCAGGACCAGGCCGAGCAGGCCGATGTCCTGGACGGCGGCGATCAGTCCGGAGGTGGCGAGGGCCTTCCACAGCTCGGCGTCGCTGCCGGTGCCCGCGGCGGCCAGGCGCTCGTGGGTGGCGAGGTCGCCGAAGATCTGGGCGGCGAGGCCGGCCGCGGCGGCCTGCTCCTCGGTGGGGTGGAAGTCCATCAGCCCTCGTTCCCACGGAAGACGGGGAGTTCGAGGTCGTCGTCGACGCGCAGGAACTCCAGCTGGACGGGCAGGCCTATGCGCACCTTGTCGTAGGGGACGCCGGTGATGTTGCTGATCATCCGGACGCCCTCCGCGAGCTCGACGAGCGCGACCGCGTATGGAGGGTCGAAGGCCGGGAAAGGCGGGTGGTGCATGACGACGTAGCTGAACACCGTGCCGACGCCCGACGCCTCGACCGTGTCCCAGTCGGGGGAGGCGCAAGCATTGCAGCCGGGCAGCCACGGGAAGCGGAGGGTGGCGCAGGAGGTGCAGCGCTGGATCAGCAGCCTGTGCTCCCGGACCCCGTCCCAGAAGCCCTGGTTGTCGCGGTTGATCACTGGACGGGGCCGCCGGGCGGTGGGCTTGTCCCGTCGGGCCGCGGGCGCGTACTTGAGGATCCGGAAGCGGTGGGTGCCGGCGAGCTCGCCGTCCACGCGGATGTCCGTGCGGGTGGTCACGAAGTGGCCGGTGCCCAGTTTGGTCGTCTTGCTCGGGGAGACGGACTCGATGACGGCGTCGAAGGTGACGGCGTCGCCGGGCCGCAGCGGGCGCAGGTACTCCTGCTCGCAGTCGGTCGCGACGACGGAGGTACAGCCCGCGCCGTCGAGGAGCGCGAACAGCTCGTCGCAGGCGGACGACCGGTCGGTGTGGCCTGAGAGGCCGCCCATGGTCCAGGCCTGGAGCATGGTGGGCGGGGCGATGGCGTCCGGACCGGTGTAGGCGGGGTTCGCATCGCCCATCGCCTCGCACCAGTGGCGGATCATCGGTTCGTTGACCGCGTCCTTGCCCCGGCCGGCGGTCGCGGCGGGCTGCCCCTCGAAGGACTTGAGCAGCTCGTGGAAACGGGCCGCTTCCTCGCCCCTGTCCGCCGTCATCGCTTCCTCCCCTTCATGCCGAGCCGCATCATGGCGACGATCTCCCGCTGGACCTCGCTGACCCCGCCGCCGAAGGTGTTGATCTGCGCGGCCCGGTTCATCCGCTCCAGCTCTCCGTCCGCGAAGGCCGCGGGCCCCCGGATCAGGGCCTCCTCGCCCACCACCTCCTGGCACATCCGGTACACCTCGACGGTGGATTCGGTGCCGAGGAACTTGACGCCGCTGGCGTCTCCGGGGGCCAGGGTGCCGGCGCCCACGTCCTGGACGAGGCGCCAGTTCAGGAGGCGTACGGCGGCCAACCTGGCGTGGGCCTCCGCGAGCCGGGACCGCACCCAGGGCAGGTCCGCCGGGCGGTCGCCGGTGACCGGGTCGCAGGTGCGGGCGTGGGCGAGGGCGGCTTCGTAGAAGTCCTCGGCCTGCATGCCTATGGCGGCGAGGGCCACGCGCTCGTGGTTGAGCTGGTTGGTGATCAGGCCCCAGCCGCCGTGCTCGGGGCCGACGAGGTTGCCGGCGGGGACTCGGACGGAGTCGTAGTACGTCGCCGTGGTGGTGAGCCCTCCGACGGTGTCGATCGGGGTCCAGGAGAAACCGGCGGCGTCGGTGGGCACCAGGATGATCGAGATGCCCTTGTGCTTGGGGGCCTGCGGGTCGGTGCGGCAGGCGAGCCAGATCCAGTCCGCGTTCTGGGCGTTGGAGGTGAAGATCTTCTGCCCGTCGATCAGCCAGTCGCCGCCCTCGCCGCTGTCTCCGCCTTCGCCGCGCTGTTGGACGGCGCGGGTGCGCAGCGAGGCGAGGTCGGTGCCGGCCTCGGGCTCGGAGTAGCCGATGGCGAAGGTGATGTCGCCCTTGAGGATCCGGGGCAGGAAGTAGTCCTTCTGCTCCTGGGTCCCGTACTTCATCAAGGTCGGACCAACGGTGTTGAGCGTGACCATGGAGACGGGGGCGCCGGCCCGGTAGGCCTCGTCGAAGAATACGAACTGCTCGTCGGGGCCGCGGCCTTGGCCGCCGAACTCGACGGGCCAGCCGAGGCCGAGCAGGCCGTCGGCGCCGATGCGGCGCAGCAGTTCGCGCTGGCGGGCCGGGCCCTCGGGGAGACCGTCCGGCATGAGTTCCTGGAAGTACTCCCGCAGTTCGGCGCGCAGCCGCAACTGACCTTCGGTCGGGGCGAGGTGCACGGCGCTGGCCTCCCGGCATCGCATCATCGGTCGAACCTGACTGTCCGTCAGATTCACCCGTGGTGTCAAGGTCGGGTGACGGAGGACGACGCGGATCGGGCCGGGCATGCGCGAGGGCGCCTGCGCTACCGGACCCCAGCCGGTACGGTCGCACAGGCGCCCTCAACAGTCGGAGCAGCTCAGGCCGCCACCACCAGGGGTGCAAGTTGTCCGCGACGCTCGCATTCTCGGCCCTTCCGTGTGGTGACGACGTCGCGAGATCAGAGGTACCCACCGAATTCGCGGCGAGCCACCCTGAATCGATCGACTCCCTCGCAAGAACGCCCAGAATGGGATAAACCTCAATCCCACCGGTGAACCGTTTCGCGGGATTGCCGTGACCCGGACATGCCACAAAAGGGCCGCGCCGTCCGGGAACCCCACCGTCTCCCGGGCCTGCGACCCTGCAATGCCAAGCTTCGCGCCCCCTGCGCGCTCCGGCGCCCGCCGGGGCAATTCATCCGCGCCCCGCTCTGGGGGCACGCGGCGCGATCCGCGGTCACGCATGACCGGGCTCCAGCGCCTTTTCCCACTCTGGTCCTGCTCGCGTACGTGTTCCTGTCCGGTCGCGGCGCGTACGCCGACGACACCGGGCCCTGCGACTGCGGTACGGGCCTAAGCGGCGAGCGCGAGCCCGTCCCGGGCGGCTCCGGCGGAGGCTGCGGCGGGGACTCGGGTCGTGGCTCCGGTCATGGCGGCGACCTGGGGTCCGACCGTAGATCCGACAAGGGGCAGGGCCTGGTCCGTGCTTCCCGTCCCGGCGCCCATGGCCGCGGCGGTGGTGGACCGGCGAACGGACGGGGACTTGCCGTGCGCCTCGGCGCGGATCCGCTGCTTGATGGTCGGCGGGAGCGAACCTCCCCGCATCAGCGCCCGCCAGGTCCGCCGGGCCGTGAAGGCCGGGCGAGGCACCACGGCGGCCGGGCCGACGGGAGCCGCGGCGGGTGCGGCGGCCGGAGCGGCCTTACCGGCGAGACCGAGGGAGGAGAGGACCGCCACGAGCGCGGCGAGGACGGAGGTCCAGATCGACAGGAGGATGCTGCGGTGAGCCATGACGGGTGCCTCGTTTCAGGATGTTCCGACGGGCGGATCTGAATACATTCGTCATGATGTGGCCGCAACCGCACCGCCCCCTCGACGCGCGCCGATCTTCCGACAAACACCACCCGGAAGGCCCAAGGACCGCCGATGGAGAAGGGATGCCCGCAGATGGGGATACCCCCATGCGGCCTGCGCCGCTGCCGTCCTGTGAGGCTGTGGCTGCAGCGCGCTCACCTCGCTGACCTGCAAGAAAACCCTCGGCCGACGCTGATCGCCGGGACCCGGGCGGCCTCTGGGGGACCAGCCCCGCGTCGGCGTTCCGCCAAGCACGCTCGGGGCAGGCCGGCAAGCGGGAAATCTCGTCGCACGCCTTACCCCGACGGAGAACACTTCCGGACATGGGGACAGACATCCACGGGTTCATCGAGTGCCGCTGGGATCGCTGGCTGGACGAGGACGACCGCAACTGGCACGGGGCGATCGACCTCGCCCACCTCTACAACAGGCGCTCCTACGCCGCCTTCGGTTGCCTGTTCGGCGTGCGCGGCACCACGTCCTTCCACCCGCTCGCCGACTACCGTGGCCTGCCCTCTGACGTGTCGCCGGAGACCCTTGCCGACTTCGAGTCCTGGCGCTCGGACGCGACCGGCACATCCTGGATCGCCTGGGCGGAGCTGGCGGCTACGGACTGGGACGAGGTCGCGAACGAGGTGGACGACTGCGTTCACGAGTACCGCCGCGGCCCGGACGGGGCCTGGGAGCTGCACGGCCGGAACACCAGCCTCGACCGCTTTGCCGAACTCGCCGGCTGCGCTGACCCCCACGCTCTCTACCGCGCGGGCCGCACTTACCCCGAGGGCACCGAGTGGCCCGACGGCAATCGTCTCTTCCGCATCGGCCGCCTCCGGCGGAAGGATGCCGTGCCCGACAGCGACTGGGGCGCCGTCTGGTCTGTGATGCGCACTCTGGCAAGCCTGCACGGCGACGAGGGCGTACGCCTGGTCGTCTGGTTCGACGGCTGACTCCCCCCGTCACGGCGCGAAGTCGAGTGGGAATCAATGCTGCTCGTGGAGCCTGCGCAACTCCCGGTACCGCCGCATGGCTCACCGGCACCTCATACCTCACAGCACTCAGCCCCACCGGATAGATCCGGTGGGGCTGAGGAGAAGGCATTCACCAACCGTGCCCGGTTGGTGGCACCCCTTCTGAGCTGGGCCTTGGCCCTGCCTGGCGGTGGGTGTGGGATTTGAACCCACGGTGACTCGCGCCACGACGGTTTTCAAGACCGTTCCCTTAGGCCGCTCGGGCAACCCACCTGGCCGGTACAGAGTACCGGCCAGGCGGGGATGGCGGGGGAGGGTACGGGTCAGGCGGTCTGAGCCTTGTCGTAGGCCGCCTTCGCCTCGTTGCCGAAGTACGGGCCGTACATCCGGTTCGGCAGGAAGTTGTAGCCGAAGCTGTTCACCGAGACCTGGGTGCCGAGGCCGGTGGCCTCGTTGAAGTCCTGGAACCAGGGGCCGCCACTGGAGCCACCGGTCATGTTGCAGGCCAGGCTGTGGTCCTTGGTCAGCAGGAAGTCCTTGCCGCTGTTGCCGCTGCAGTAGACGAGCTTGGTGCCGTCGTACGGGGCCGCCGCGGGGAAGCCGAAGGAGTACATCTTCTTGCTGTATCCACCGTTGAAGAGGATGCCCTGGGCTCCGACGGCCTGGCTGAGGGTCTGCCCGTTCAGCGGGGCGACGACGGCGAGGCCCACGTCCATGTTCATGTCCTCGCTGGCCGCCCACTGGTCGGTGGCGAAGGTCTTGGTGGCCGACCACTGGCCGTAGGGCGCGCTGCCGTTGTTGTAGGCGGGTACGAAGACCCAGTTGGTGTGCCAGGCGCCCTGGTACTTCACGCAGTGGCCGGCCGTGATGACCGTGCTGCCGTTGGCGCTGGTGATCGAGTCACCGGAACAGGAGGCGGTCCGGTCCCCCATGCTGAAGAAGACCCGGCCCGAGGTCTTCACGACCGCGCCGGAACCCGTCCAGGCGCCGCCCGCCTGCGGGAAGGACGCGGGTGACGCCGCCGAGGGCGATGAAGGCGCCGTAGGGGGGACGCTCGTGGGCGCGGCCGAGGTGGCGACCGGCGTCCGGGCCACGCCGGGGGCCGCCGTGACGTCGAGCGGGGTGGCGCTCCTCATGCGCTCGGCTGTCCAGAAACCCTGGATGTGCTGCTGCCGGAAGGACGCGGGAGCGTCCGCCGCGATCGAGGGAGTGGCCGCTGTCAGGACGCCCGCGATCAGGGCGCCTGCCGATAAGAGGACGGATGCGGCGGTGCGATGACGATTCACGCATGACTCCTTCTGCCGTGCCCGGTCCGGTCCTGTCGGTCGGACCAGGGCAGGGTGGGGGTGAAGAACGGTCGGTGCGGATCGGCTGTGCCATGTGCGCTGCGCTGTGTGCGTCGTGCCGTGTGCTGTGCGCGCCGTGCGACTTGCCGGGCAGAGTGGCACGGCCGCGCGTCATTGTCAGCGGGCAGTCAGAACGTTCGGTCGGTTCCGGCCACGAATTGGCCAACTCCCTTCCATCCCGGCGTCATACGGTGAGCATCACGCCCACGTACGAGACCCCCGCGACCACTACCCAGGCCCCGAGCCCGAGCGCCGCGGCCCGCCCGCCGGTCCGGGCCAGCGTCGGCAGGTGCACCGCGCTCCCCAGGCCGAACAGGGCCGCCGCGAGCAGGGCCTCCTGCGCCGTGTGAGCCCACTCCAGTGCCACGTCCGGCAGTGCTCCCGTGGCTCGCAGAGCCGCCGCGGCCAGGAACCCGGCCACGAAGAGCGGCACCGGGGCCGGACGGCGGCCCGAGGGCGTGCGCACCCCGCGACGCCGGGCCCGTACGGCGAAGGCCACGGCCGCGACCAGCGGGGCGAGCAGGGCCACCCGCATCAGTTTGACCAGCACTGCCTCGCCGAGCGCGCCGGGGCCGGCCGACTGCGCGGTGGCCACCACCTGGCCGACGTCGTGGACGCTGGCGCCGACCCACCGCCCGAAGGCAGGGTCGGAGAGCCCCAAGGGCCCCTGCAGAAGCGGGAGTACAGCGATGGCGAGGGTCCCGCACAGGGTCACCAGCGCCACCGAGGCGGCCACGTCCTCCTCGTCGCTGCCGGACACCTCGCTCACGGCGCCGATCGCCGAGGCCCCGCAGATCGAGTACCCGGTGGCGATCAACAACGGCTGGTCGCCCGGGAGTCCGAGGCGGCGGCCCAGCCAGAGGGTCCCGAAGAAGGTGGCCGCGACCACCCCGGCCACCATGACCACCGTCACCCAGCCGAGCCGGAGGACCTGGTCCAGCCCCAGGCCGAGGCCCAGCAGGACGATACCGATCCGCATCAGCCGCCGGCCCGCCAGGGACAGGCCGGGACGGGCACTGCCGCGTACGAAGGTCCGCAGGCCGGGAAGATGCGCCGTGGCGATGCCGAGTACCACCGACGCGGTCAGCATGGGCACGGCCGGCACCGCCCGGTGGATGCCCCAAGCAGCCAGCGCTCCGCCCGCGGCTACCGCCAACCCCGGCCAGGGAGTGGATGTTTCACGTGAAACACGCGGGGCCGCCACACCCTGGGGGCGGTGGAGGAGGGCCATCAGTCGACGGGAAGCGTGTAGACGCGACGGATGCTGGTCCCCAGCCGGGAAACGTCGGCTCCGTACACGTGCAGGGATATCGCCTTCGTGCGACAGGAGTTGCGCACCTTGTGGATGTCACCGGGCGGAGCGAATCCGCAGACCTCCCCCTGGCCGTTGACGACGTCCTCGGTGACCACCAGCCGGGCGGCGCCGGCTCCGGGTGAGAGCCGGTAGCGGCGTTCGCTCTCCTCGCCCTGGTGCACCCCGGCCACGCACCACGACACGTGGTCGTGGATGCAGGTCTCCTGGCCCGGCAGCCAGACCAGTGCCACCACGGAAAAACTGCCGTCGGACTCGGCGTGCAGGATGTGCTGCCGGTACCGCTCCGGGTCGCCTTCCTGCTGGGACGGGGTCAGCAGGTCGGGGGCACCCAGGTGCGGGGCGAGGCGTTCGCCCACCAGGTACGCGGTCAGGTCCGGAGCCAGACCTCGGTCCACGACCCTGCGGATCTCACTGACGAGGGCGGCCAGCCTCGCGGTCGTACGGGCCGGCGTGGTGGTGGTCATATCTGCAGCGTGCTGCCGCCGGTCCATCACGTCCAACGACAGTTTTGACCCGAAATCCCAAGCACCGCTTATGGATTGGTCAGCAGCCGACCCGGTTCGCCGCCACCCGCTTCAGTGCGTCGAGCACCACGGCGGTCGCCGGGATGCGCAGGTGGTCCCGGTAGACGTAGGCGGCGATGTGCCGGCGCGCGGCGGGCTGGAGCGCCCGCCCGCAGACCCGGCTCAGGGAGAGCGAGGGCAGCACCAGTGCGGGCATCATCGCCACGCCCAGCCCCTGTGCGACCAGGCTCTGCACCACGAGGTTGTCGTCGGTGGCGAAACGGATGTCCGGCACGAAGCCCAGCTCCGCGCACTCGTGCAGCAGGTTGGCCCGGCAGCGCGGGCAGCCCGCTATCCAACGCTCCTCGGCGAGGTCTGCGAGGTGAACGGCGCGGCGCCGGGCCAGCGGGTGCCCGGTCGGGAGCAGCACCGTCAGCTGGTCCTCCAGCAGCCTGACCTCGGTCACCTCCTCCGGGACCTCCTCGTGCAGCCCGGGATAGGTGAAGGCCAGGGTGATGTCGCACTCCCCGTGCTCCAGTCGGCGCAGCGACTCCGGAGGCTCCCCCTCCCGCAGTTCCACCTGTACGCCGGGGTGTTCCTTGGCCAGACCGCTCAGGGCTTCCGCGACGAGGGTGGCGTTGGCGCTGGGAAAGCCGCACAGCCGGACCCGGCCCGTGCGCAGGCGCGCGTACGCCTTCAGTTGGGCCTCGGCGGCGGAGAGGCTGCCGAGGATCGTCTCGGCGTGCCGGGAGAGGGACTCCCCGGCCTCGGTGAGCTGCATCTTGCGGCCCACGCGCGTGAACAGTGGGGTTCCCACGGCGCGTTCGAGCGCCTTCATCTGCTGCGTGATGGCGGGCTGGGTATACCCCAGCACTCGGGCGGCCGCCGAGTAGGACCCGGCGGCGACAACCGCGTGGAACGTCCGGATGTGCCGGGAATCGAACACCCTTGAAGCATAAGCGGACGTTGGGAGGGGCCGTAGGCGGTATTACGCCCACGGCCCCTCGGCATCAAGCCAGTGATCCCGGCCGCATGGCCGTCACTTGTCCCAACCAGTTGTCCCGACTACTTGTCCCCGACCCGCGAGCCGAGGGTGATGTCGACCGTGGTCGGCTTGCCGCTGCGCAGATAGGTCAGCTTGACCGTGTCGCCCGGCTTGTAGGTCCAGATCATGCTGATGAGGCTCGGGCCGCTGTCGACCGGCTTGCCGCCGAACTCGGTGATGATGTCACCGGGCTTGAGGCCCGCCTTGCCGGCCGGGCCGTTCGGGTCGACCAGGTCGTTGGCGGGCGCGCCCTGCTCGGAGATCTTGGCGCCCTCGGCCTTGGCCTGGAGGTCCACGGAGACCGAGATCACCGGGTAGACCGGCTTGCCCGTCTTGATCAGCGACTCGGCGACGTTCTTGGCCTGGTTGATCGGGATCGCGAAGCCGAGGCCGATCGAACCGGCCTGGCCGCCGCCGAAGCCGCCGTTGCCCGCCGACTGGATCGCCGAGTTGATGCCGATGACCGCGCCGCGCCCGTCGAGGAGCGGGCCGCCGGAGTTGCCCGGGTTGATCGAGGCGTCCGTCTGGAGCGCGCTCATGTACGAGTTCTTGCCGCCGGAGCCGTCACCCGAGGCGACCGGGCGGTTCTTGGCGCTGACGATGCCCGTGGTGACCGTGTTGGACAGGCCGAACGGGGCGCCGATCGCGATGGTAGCGTCGCCGACCGCGACTTTCTCGGAGTCACCGAGCGGCAGCGGCTTGAGGCCGGGCGGCGGGTTCTTCAGCTTGAGGACGGCGACGTCGTAGCCCTGGGCCCGGCCCATCACCTCGGCGTCGTACTTCTTGCCGTCGGAGAAGGTGGCGGTGAGCTTGCCACCGTTCGCGGCGGAGGCCACGACGTGGTTGTTGGTGAGGATGTGGCCCTGCTGGTCGTAGACGAACCCGGTGCCGGTGCCGCCCTCGCCGTCGCCGGCCGAGGCCTCGATGGTGACCACGCTGGGCAGCGCGCCAGCGGCCAGGCCCGCGATGGAGCCGGCCTCCCGCTTGAGCTCCTTCGGCGTGTTGCCCGCGCTGATCGTGGTCGAGCCTGTGCCGTTCTCGCTGCGGTCCGCGGCCCAGTAGCCGACCCCGCCACCGATGCCGCCCGCCAGGAGGGCCGCCACGAGCACACCCGCGATCAGGCCGCCCTTGCCCCTCGGCTTGGCCGGCGGGGTGCCGTCCGCTCCCAGGGGCACGCCCCAGGCGCCGCCGCCGTGGCCGCCGCCCGCACCGTACGCGGGCATCGCGGGCGGCGGGGGCGGCCAGCCCTCGGCTCCGTGGGCGGCCGGGGCGGGCGGCTGCGCCGGCGTCTGACCGTAGGCCGGGGCCACGGGGGCAGGCGTCGGCGCCGGAGTGGGCGGGATCTGCTGGGTCGGCTCGGCGCCGGGCGCGGGCGTCGGCGGCAGCTGCTGGGTCACCGGCTCGGCGGCTCCCGGTTGCGGGGCGCCGTGGGGCACGGCCGGAGCCGCGGCGACGGGCGCGTCCGCCGGCTGCGGAGCCGACACGGGCGCCGGGCCCGAAACCTGCGTCTCGGAGGCCTGAGCAGGGGGTGCAGACGGGGCCGCGGGGGGTGTCGGGGCCGCGGTGCCCTCGTTCTCGGTGCTCACAGCGCTCTCTCCTCGTCACACACGGCTTCAGAAATCTCTGGCGATATCGGTCCGGCTGAACGTTCGACGTGCCGCACAAGTTCCTGGGCAAAGCCTTTCCCATGACCCGTCAGAGCACTGTAAGCCGGACCTGTGCATCTCTCCCCATTCTTTATATACGACATTTCAGACGCATTCCCAGTGCCCGGTCCCGACGCCGGGCGGCCTGTCGGTGGCACCATGACCCAGTGACCCACGCAACGCCGCGCCCCATCCAGGTCGTCGCCCACCGCGGCGCCTCGGAGGATGCCCCCGAACACACCCTGGCCGCCTACCGCCGGGCCATCGAGGACGGTGCCGACGCGCTCGAATGCGATGTCCGTCTCACCGCCGACGGCCACCTGGTCCTGGTCCACGACCGCCGGGTGAACCGCACCTCCAACGGCCGCGGCGCGGTCTCCGCCCTGGAGCTGGCCGATCTCGCCGCCCTCGACTTCGGCTCCTGGAAAGACCGCGAAGAGTCCCCCGACTGGGACTCGGACCCCGAGCGCACCTCCGTCCTCACCCTGGAGCGCCTGCTTGAGCTGGTCGCCGACGCCGGACGGCCGGTGCAGCTCGCGATCGAGACGAAGCACCCGACCCGCTGGGCCGGACAGGTGGAAGAGCGCCTCCTGTTCCTCCTCAAGCGCTTCGGCCTGGACGCCCCGCCCGCCGAGGGTCCGCACCCGGTGCGGGTGATGAGCTTCTCCGCACGCTCCCTGCACCGGGTGCGGGCGGCCGCCCCGACGATCCCGACCGTGTACCTGATGCAGTTCGTCTCGCCCCGGATGCGCGACGGGCGACTGCCCGCCGGGGTGAAGATCGCCGGGCCCGGCATGCGCATCGTGCGCAACCACCCCGGGTTCATTCGCAAGCTCCAGGACGCCGGTCATTCCGTACACGTGTGGACGGTGAACGAGCCGGAAGACGTTCAGCTGTGCGCTGATCTGGGTGTAGAAGCGATCATTACGAACAGACCCCGCCAGGTTCTGTCCCAACTCAGGCGCTGATGCCCCGTTTTACCCATCACCCCCTCCAACCTCACTCGTAACAGGGTGTGCCCCGGCGCATCCGTTCCGCATTCGTCCGAGGTGAATGCGTCAGAGGGCTCCGCTTGGGCGGTTTCCGGTCCAGGCCATTGGGGCATCCAGACCATGCGTGGGGCTAAGGAGGTTCCGGGGGTGGCGTTGGTGGTGGCACAGGAAGTGCCCACGTCGTCGTACATGGATGTACGCCATGGTCCTGCGGGCGTGGGCGAGGCACGACAGCGGATGCGCGAGCAGTTGCGTATCGGCGGGTTGTCCGAATCGGTCGTGGACGATGCCGTACTGATCCTTTCCGAACTGCTCAGCAACGCTTGTCGACACGGCAGGCCACTGGGCGCGCGGGAAGTCGGGGACGGGGAGATACGCGCCGCGTGGCGCGTCGACACAGCGGGGCGACTGACGGTCGAGGTCACGGACGGGGGCGGGCCCACTCGCCCTGTTCCTTCCACGCCCTCGGTCACCGCGCGCGGTGGACGGGGGCTGAACATCATCAGCGCCCTGGCTCAGGACTGGGGTGTCCGGGACGGAGCGGCGGGTGAGGTCACCGTGTGGGTGATCGTTGCCTGTGGGCCCCGGCACGACGATTTCGCTACGCGCGTTGCGCCCCCGGCGATCGACTTCAGTACGGCCTTCGACGATCTGGATCCGTGAAACCGGGATCCACGATCTCGGCGGTCATCACACTGGTCATCCCAGTAGTACCGGTCATCCGCACGGGCGGCCGTCCGGGAGCGCACGCCGACCGTGCTCCCGGCCGCACCCCACCGGTTCCGGCGGTACGAACGGCTAGGCTCGCGCCCAGACACGCAGCCGTACCGCCGCAACCGGGAGACACCCACGATGGCCAAGAAGCGCCCCGCAGCCAAGACTGCAAAGCCGCAGCTCAACAACGGTGAGATCCCGGTGGTGGGCGCCCGCGAACCCTGCCCCTGCGGATCGGGGCGCCGCTACAAGGCCTGTCACGGCGCGGCCGCCGCACACGCCGTCACCGAGCACGTCCAGCGCCCCTTCGAGGGCCTGCCGGGTGAATGCGACTGGGTCGCGCTGCGCGAACTGGTCCCCGCGGCCACCGTTCCGCTGGCCCTCAAGGGCGGCCTGCCCGAGGGCGTCCCCTCCGTCACGCTGGTCACCGTGCTCCCCATGGCCTGGCCGGCTCTGCGCCGCGAGGACGGTTCCGTCCTGCTCGGCCTGCAGAACGACTCCTCCACCGGGGACCTCGGGCGCGACATGGCCGACACCCTGGAGCGGGCGCTCGCAGCGGAGCCCGGTACTCCGATCGCGGCCCGCCGGGTTCCGGCCGAGGGACCGCGACTTCAGGATCTCCTGGACGCCGACGGCGGTTTCGAGCCGGTTGTGCACAGCGGCTTCGAATTCTGGATTCCGGAATCGGAGAGCGCCCAGAGCGCCTCCCCGGAGATCGCCGCCTCGCTGGAGCGGGCCAACGCGGCTGCCATTCCCACCGTCAAGCTGGCCGGCGTCGACTCGGCGTACTGGTGCGAGACCCCGGAGAAGAACCACCTGCGCTGGGTCATGCCGCACCCCGAGGAGAAGCTGCTCGACGCCCTGGCGCGGCTGCACGCGGCCGGCACGTCCTCGCTCGGCGAGGGCACCCGACTGGTCGGTTCCTTCCGTGCCCACGGCCTGATGGTCCCGGTCTGGGACCTGCCCACCGGAGTCACGGCTGACGACGTCGAAAAGCCCGCGGCGGAGTTCGCCGAGCGGCTGGCCACGGCCCTGGCCTCGGACGCACCGCTGACCACGGAGGAGCGCCGGGCGCGCGGCGGACTCACCAACCGCCAGGTGACGCTCAGCTGACCCCCACTCACGCGCAGGTCCGGTGACGGGAGTCACAACTCCCGCTAATCGTCTGCAAATCGGTGTCTGAATATCAGAGATCGAATTTGCGTACAGGCGATCTCTTGTTACCGTTCTTGTAGCCCGGTCGCTGGTGCATCCCCCGTCGCCAGCGACCGGGCCCTTCCATTTCCGGCGGTACTCAACCGTCACCCGGTACCGGTGAGTTGCTCCCGGACCGGAGCAGTAGCCGCCCTTCATCATCCGGAACTGCAAATTCCGCTACAGCGGAGTAGCTCTCCGGCGCACCGGCCGATTCCTCCTTGGGCGTCTCGCACAGCCCCGGCTCGTCGCCCTCGCCGACCGCGCAACGGATCTGCACCGTGCGCCCGGCCGGCCCCATCACCGCCAACACCGCCTCCAGAGCGCGGCCACTGGTGTTTCGGTAGTAACTCCGGCCCCATGTCTGGCCCTCACCCACCAGGACGCAGGTCTGCGCCTCCACACCCTGCGGCGAGGACAGTTCGGGGCCGCACCGGGAATCGGTGCGGGGCCGCTCGGCCGGGCCGGGCCGCCCGGGCCCGGCCGACGCCGCCGAAGGCGCGGGCGGAGCAGGAGATGTACGCGACGGACCCGACGCGCCCGAAGGGCCCGAAAGCCCGAGCGTCGAAAACAAGCCGCCGCCTTTTCCGTCATCCCGACCGGAAAAATCCGGTCCTGCGATCGCTCCTGCGAGCGGGAGCGACAAGATGATCAGCACACCGGTGCCGATACCGATCAGGCGGAGATTCATTCGCCGAAGATAGCGATGCCGGAATGGGGCGCGGAGATCCCCGCGCCCAATTCCCTTGCAAACTCGTTCCGCTGGCACCCGTACGAGTGATCAGCCGATCCGGAGCAGGTCAGTACGCGAGCCTGCTGCCGCCACCCGGTGCACCGCTGCTCGCCTCGACCAGCGCGTCAACGACCGCCTCGACCTCGGGCAGCCAGAGATCCGGCGTTCGCACCGGTCCCACCGGCCCAACAGGTCCCGCTTGCGACGAAAGCGGTTCACGTTCCCACCGCACCTGGCCACCGCTGGACGCGGCGGAGGGCGGCAGCAGGAGATAGCCGCCCTCACCGTGGAAGCGGAGCGAGGACGGCACGTGGTCCTTGGCGTAAAGGAGTTCGCCCAACCGCTCCAGCGAGTACGGCGCCACCAGCAGCGACCAGCGCGTGGGCGTGGCCACGACCGGCCCGAGCCGCATACCTTTCGCGTCCAGCCCTACGAGGGCCCGCGCGGCCGCGCCGGCCGGAAGGCTCACCGCGCACGGAGCGGTCCCACCGGTGGCCATCAGGACAGGGGCGGTGGGCCGGTTGGTCCACCACCAGGCCACCATCTTGGGGTCGGTGGTGGCAGCGAGCAGCCCCGGGTCGAAGGGGTGCGCGCCGGGGACGACGCATTCGGGGTCGGGGCAGGCGCAGCGCGAGCCGTCCGTGGCGGACCGGCCGACGCCGGGCAGCACGGGCCACTGCCATGTGGTGGCGCAGCTGAGCGCCGCGTCGAGGAGGGCCGACGTTCCGCCGGCCTCTTCCGGGTCGGGGCGCAGTGATTGAAGTCGATCGCGGAGCCGCTGGAGACGCCTTCCGAGGATCTCGCGCATGAGCGCTCGTTCCTTTCCGTTGAACGTCGAGGGCCACATCACACCATGTAAGCGGTGTCTCACCACACGTACACGTTTCGCGTCACTGTCCGCAATAAGCAGGTTCACACGGTTCGTGCAGTTTTCTTACGGGTCCATCAAACGTCGGGCGGGGGAGGAGCGCGACCCGCACCGGAAACCGGGACCGGCTGCCGCCGCTAAGGACGGCGGCCCGCGCCGGACGGTTCCCGGCGCCTGCCCGGGCAGTGCCGAAGCGGCGCCGGGCGGCGCCAACTGGCTCCGAGCACTACCGATTACGTACCCGAACCCCCTGTGGAGCCCGCCCAGTCGACCGCAAAAACCGTCCGCTTCCGGCTTTTTCCGGCCAAGTTCTAGCCTTGGCTGGACAGTGAGTTGCCGCCTCACGGACACCAGGATTCCCACCTGGGCAATGCTGGACATGCATCCGTGTATGCGTGTAGATGTGGATTCCTTGATGGCGGCGCAGCACGATCTGGGGGTTTGCGATGCTATATGGCGAATCGCACCAGGTGGAAAGGCGGACGCCATGAGCACTCCGCATCTGCCGAAAGTGGCTGGAATCGATCCAGCAGTGACGACGTCACCGCACACTGTGGCGCCCACGACCGCACGCACCACCCCCGCCTCGGCCCCGGTACCAGGACCGAGCAGCCTCATCCAGGACCGGCTGGCGGGCATGGTCTCGGACCTCACCACCCTCCACGAACTCACCGAGCGCCTGGCCCGCACCGGCGATCTCGACTCCTGCCTCCACGAGTTCCTGCGCGCCGGAGCCGCACTCGTCGGCGCCCGCCGCGGCCTGATCATCCTGGAACCCTCCGACGGGCTCGGCCCCAGCCACACGATCGGCCTCGGCCTCGGCCGTGCCGACCTCGGCCACATCGAGACGGTGCCGCGCAGTGCCACCTCGTACGGCCGCATCCTCGACGGCCTCCCCGACGCCCACGGCGGCTCCGAGGTACTCCCCGAACCGGGTGAGCCCGCCGGCACCGGATGTTTCGCCGCCCCCGTCGACCCCCGCCACCGCGAGGTCGCCGCACGCCTCGGCTACGCCGCCAGCTACTCCCTGCCGCTGACCGCCGAGGCCACCGGCCGGCTCGGCGCGGCCGTCTGGCTCTACGACGAGCAGGCCGAGCCCAGCGACCGCCAGCGCGACCTCGCCGGGCTGTACGTACGGCACGCGGCCGAGCACCTGGCCCGGATGCTGGAGGTGGAACGGTCCCGCGCGCGCCTGGCCTCCATCAGCGAGGAGCTGCTGCCCAGCCGGCTCCCCCGGATCCCCGGGGTCCAGCTCGCCGCCCGCCACCACACCGGACCGCGCGGCGGGGGTGACTGGTACGACGCCCTGCCGCTGCCCGAGGGCGCCCTCGGGCTGGCCGTCGGCTCCGTCACCGGTTCCGGGCCCAGCGCCGTCGCCGCGATGGGCCGGCTGCGAGCCTCACTGCGCGCCTATGCCGTCATGGAGGGCGAGGACCCCGTCGCCGTCCTGTCCGACCTGGAGCTGCTGCTGCGCCTCACCGAGCCGGCGCGCTCGGCCACCGCGCTGTTCGCCTACTGCGAGCCCGTCGGCAGCCCTGGTGCGGGGGGCCCGGGGAACAAGATCATCCTGGCGGGTGCGGGCCACACCCCGCCGCTGCTGATCGGCGAGCGCCGCACCGAGTACGTGGAGACCTCGCTCTCCGCGCCGCTGGGGATGCTGTCCTGCTGGGAGGCGCCGAGCGTGGAGATCGAGCCTGCACCGGGAGAAACGGTGCTGCTGTACACGGACGGGCTTCTGCGGCGCACCGGGGACCCGATGGACCGCGCCTACGCCCGGCTGCACGCGGCGGCCGCAGGGGTTCCCCGTACCGCCCGGGACGACCCGGCCGCCCTCTGCGACCACATCCTGCGGACCGTGCTGCCCGAAGGGGAACCGGCCGACCTTCCCGACGACATCGTGCTGCTTGCCGCCCGGTTTGAGTGAGATATGGCGGTTGAGCCGGTTGGGGCTGTTTGTGCCAAACAGCACATGCCCCTCCGACCGTTTCCCCTCGCGCCTACGATGGATGGGGCCCAGACCCAGGTCCACACCCATCGCAGCTGAGGAGAAGACGTGGCTGACGAGCTCACCCCGGAGACCCCGGAAGAAGAGCAGCCCAAGAAGACGCACAAGCAGCGCAAGAACGGGCTGTACCCGGGCGTCAGCGACGAACTCGCCGAGAGCATGCGCACCGGCTGGGCCGACACCGAGCTGACCGGGCTCGAGCCCATCGCCCAGGCCGCACACGCCGCCGCCCGCCGCGCCGCGCTGTCCGCGCGCTTCCCCGGCGAGCGCCTCGTCGTCCCCGCGGGCCGCCTGAAGACCCGCTCGAACGACACCGAGTACCCCTTCCGCGCCTCGACCGAGTACGCGTACCTCACCGGCGACCAGACCGAGAACGGCGTCCTGGTCCTGGAGCCCACCGGAGAGACCGGCCACACGGCCACGATCTACCTGCTGCCGCGCTCCAACCGTGAGAACGGCGAGTTCTGGCTCTCCGGCCAGGGTGAGCTGTGGGTCGGCCGCCGCCACTCCCTCACCGAGGCCGAGCAGCTCCTGGGCATCCCCGCCAAGGACGTCCGCGAGCTCGCCGAGGCCCTCACCGAGGCCGAGGGCCCGGTGCGAAACGTCCGCGGCCACGACTCCGTGATCGAGTCCGCCCTCACCGACAAGGTGACCAAGGAGCGCGACGAGGAGCTGCGCGTCTACCTCTCCGAGGCCCGCGCCGTGAAGGACGACTTCGAGATCGGCGAGCTGCAGAAGGCCGTCGACTCCACCGTCCGCGGCTTCGAGGACGTGGTGAAGGTCCTCGACAAGGCCGAGGCCACGTCCGAGCGCTACATCGAGGGCACCTTCTTCCTGCGCGCCCGCGTCGAGGGCAACGACGTCGGCTACGGCTCCATCTGCGCCGCCGGCCCGCACGCCTGCACCCTGCACTGGGTCCGCAACGACGGCGACGTCCGCTCCGGTGACCTGCTGCTGCTCGACGCCGGCGTGGAGACCCACTCCCTGTACACCGCCGACGTCACGCGTACGCTGCCGATCAACGGCACGTACACCGACATCCAGCGCAAGATCTACGACGCGGTCTACGAGTCCCAGGAAGCCGGCATCGCCGCGGTGAAGCCGGGTGCGAAGTTCCGCGACTTCCACGACGCCTCCCAGCACGTGCTGGCCGAGAAGCTCGTCGAGTGGGGCCTGCTGGAGGGCCCGGTCGAGCGCGTCCTGGAGCTCGGCCTGCAGCGCCGCTGGACCCTGCACGGCACCGGCCACATGCTCGGCATGGACGTCCACGACTGCGCCGCCGCGCGCACCGAGGCGTACGTCGACGGCACGCTGGAGCCGGGCATGTGCCTCACGGTCGAGCCCGGTCTGTACTTCCAGGCCGACGACCTGACCGTGCCCGAGGAGTACCGCGGCATCGGCGTCCGGATCGAGGACGACATCCTCGTCACCGAGGACGGCAACCGGAACCTGTCGGCCGGGCTGCCCCGCACCTCGGACGAGGTCGAGGCCTGGATGGCGCGCCTCAAGGGCTGACGGTCCAAGGGCTGGGCCCTGCACGTGACGATGGGCGGGATCCCCGGGCGGGACCCGCCCATCGGTGTGCCTACGACACCTTCAGCAGCGCGTCGTCGCGCCACTTCAGCATCTTGTCGAAGCTCACCACCGCGCCACGGCCCGGCCGGTTGCGGAAGCGGACGTGGTCGGCGAGTTCCTCGATCAGGTGCAGTCCCCGGCCGTGCTCGGCCAGCGAGGGTCTGTGACGGGTCCCTGCCGCGGACGGGAACCCCGGACCCGAATCGGTCACCTCGATGCGGCAGCGGTCCCCGTCCAGATAGGCCGTGACGTGGTACGCCTCGGCCTCATCCGGGATACCGCCGCCCCCGCCGTGCTCCACCGCGTTCGTACACGCCTCGCTCAGCGCCACCGAGAGGTCGAAGGAGATGTCCGGGTCCACCCCCGCGGTCTCCATCGTCCCCAGCAGCAGTCGCCTGGCGAGCGGCACGCTCGCGGCTTCGCGCCTCAAGTGGAGAGACCACCAGATGCTCATACGGTTACCTATTGCCGCCCATGGGGGGCCGTAAGCGCCCGACGGCCGTCCGAGCGCTCCATTGCCCTCGTTCGGCCGATGCGGCTCTCCCGGACCCCGGTGTATGCGGCGGTGTCCGCCGTCTCGTCCCGCTGTGCCGGTCGAGGACGCCCATGCCGGACTCATGGGACCTTCCGGACCTGCCGTATGAAGGCCCTGAGCGCAGTGCGATGATGACCCGGCCATGACTGACCCCCACGCGACGCACGCCGGAACCGGCCTCCGGCTGATCCGGGCCGCGGTGTTCACCGCGGTCTGCGTCGTGCTGTCCGCGGCAGGGCACGCGCTGGCGTCCTGCGCCACCGTGCCCTGGTGGTCCCTGTGCACGGGCTTCCTCGTCGTCTTCACCGTCGTGGCCCCGCTCGCCGGCCGCCGCCGCGCGCTGCCCGGCATCGCCGCCGGGCTGGCCGTCGGGCAACTCACGCTGCACGTGCTGTTCGGCCTCGGACAGCACGGCGCCACGGCGCTCCAGGCACCGGCCGGCACCTCGGACGGCTCGCTCGCGGAACTCGCCGCCAGCTTGGTGTGCGGGGGCAATTCCGTACCGCTCAGCCCGGCCGACGCCCGCCGGATCCTGGAATCCGCCGGACTGGACCCGGCTGCCCTGACGGCACAGGCCGGACAGCTCACCCAGGCCGGGCAGGTCGTGGCCCAGGGCCACAGCGCCCACGCCCACGTGGCCCAGGCCGCCACCGCGGCCCCCGCGACGGGGCTGTTCAGCCCGGCCATGCTGTTCGGACATCTGCTGGCGGCGCTGGCCGCCGGCTGGCTGCTCGGCCGCGGCGACGCCGCGCTGTTCCGGCTCGTCGAACTGTCCCGGATCTCCGCCGAAGCCACCTCGGTACGCCCTCTCTGGGCCGCGCTGGCCTTCGTACGCGCCCTGGCCTCCGGGCTCCCCGGCGCGCCCGCCCGTACCCCGCGCGTCCCGCGGACCGCGGCCGATCCCGCGACTGCCACCGGCCGGGAGGCACTGCACCACTCGGTGATCAGGCGCGGGCCGCCCACGGCCCTCGCACTCGCAGCCTGACGCGGCACCCTCCTCCCCAGGACACACGGCGGGAGCACCGGTGCCGCGAACTCCGCGCGCGCCCGCGCCCGGAGCCACCGTCGCCACTGATCCCGTGGAGTGTTTCTGCCATGAAGGCCTCTCGCGTCCCGTTCGCCGCCGCTCTCGCCGCCGGTACCGTCCTCGTCCTCTCCGGCCCGGCCTTCGCCCACGTCGGCGTCCAGCCCGGCGAGGCCACCAAGGGCGGCTACGCGACGATCAACTTCAAGGTCCCCAACGAGCGCGACAACGCGTCGACCACCCAGCTGGAGGTCAACTTCCCGGTCGACCAGCCGCTCACGTCCGTGATGCCGCAGGACGTTCCCGGCTGGACCGTGACGGTCGAGAAGAGCAAGCTCGACAAGCCGCTGACCGTGCACGGCAAGCAGATCAACGAGGCCGTCACCAAGGTCACCTGGTCCGGCGGCAAGATCGAGCCCGGCAAGTTCCAGCAGTTCCCGCTGTCCGTGGGCAAGCTCCCCGAGAACGCCGACCAGATGGTCTTCAAGGCGATCCAGACGTACGACAACAACGAGGTCGTCCGGTGGATCGAAGAGGCCAAGGAAGGCGCCGCGGAACCGCAGAACCCTGCGCCCGTCCTGAAGCTGACCGCTGCCAAGGGCGACGACCACCACGGTGACGCCAAGACCGACCAGGCCAAGAACGACGACAAGGGCGCGCAGCACGGCCACGACGAGGCCGCCGAGAAGAACAGCGCCGACACGACCGCCCGGGTCCTCGGCATCGCCGGCATCGTCATCGGGCTCGGCGGTGTCGCCTTCGGCGTGGCCTCGCGTCGCCGCTCCGCCTGACCTGCCGCGCCCTCAAGCGCTGTTCTCAGACTGCCGCTCTCAGACATCCGTAAATCCCCGATCTCAGGGACACCCCTCCATGCGCACCACACGTGTGACGGTCGCCGCTCTCCTGGCGGCGGCCGCGCTCACCCTGACCGCCTGCGGCGGCCAGCCCGCAGACACCAACTCGGTCACCCAGATCTCCGGCGGCCAGAACAAGGCCAAGGCCGCGACCGTTCTGGACCGCCCCTTCACCAAGCCGGAGCTGGTCCTCACGGACACCACCGGCAAGCCGTGGAACCTGCGGGAGCAGACCAAGGGCAAGCCGACGCTCATCTACTTCGGCTACACCAACTGCCCCGACGTGTGCCCGCTGACGATGAGCAACATCGCCGTCGCCAAGAAGGCGCTCCCCCAGGCCGACCAGGACAAGCTCCAGGTCGTCTTCGTCACCACGGACCCCGAACGGGACACTCCCGACTCCCTCGGCGCGTGGCTCAAGTCCCAGGACCCGGCCTTCACCGGGCTCACCGGGGACTTCGCCACCATCCAGGCCGCCGCGCGCTCGCTCGGCATCGGTATCGAGGCCGCCAAGAAGGAGGCCGACGGCAGCGTCGTCTCCATGCACGGCGCCCAGGTCATCGCGTTCTCGCCCAAGACCGACGAGGGCTACGTCCTCTACGGCGAGGGCGCCACCGTCGACGACTACACCAAGGACCTGCCGAAGCTCATCAAGGGAGAGAACCCGTGAACGCCCGCACCACCCGCACCCTCGCCGCCGCCCTCTCCCTGACGGCAGCTCTCGCCATATCCGGCTGTTCGGAATCCAAGGACGACGCGGCCGAGCCCGCGCCGACGGTCAGCGGAGCCTTCATGCCCGAGCCCGTCAACGACAAGATGGCCGGCGCGTTCATGGTCATCAAGAACGGCTCCAAGACCGCCGACAAGCTCACCGGCGTCACCTCCACGCTCTCCGACGATCTGCAGATCCACGAGACGAAGGACCAGAAGATGCAGCAGGTTCCGTCCCTGGACGTGCCTGCCAACGGTGAGCTCAAGCTGGAACGCGGCGGCAGCCACATCATGTTCATGGGGCTCAAGAGCACCCCGAAGGTCGGCGACAAGGTCACCGTCGAACTCCGCTTCGAGAAGGCCGACCCCGTCAAGGTCGAACTCGACGTGAAGGAACGGACGTACAACGCGCAGAACTCCAACGCCCACTGACGGACCGAGGAAGCCACACGCCATGACGGCCACCGCCCCCGCCCCATCCACGGTCCACGCCCGGGCCACGGCACTTCTGCCGCGGTTCGCGCTGGTCCTCGCAGCCCTGCTGGCAACCCTGTTCACCGCGGCCTCCCCGGCCTCGGCGCACGCCGCACTCACCGCGAGCGACCCCAAGGACGGGGCGGTGGTCGCCACGGCCCCCGCCCAGGTCACCCTCTCCTTCTCGGAGCAGGTCGCCATGGGCGACGACTCCATCCGCGTGCTGGACCCCCAGGGCAAGCGCGTGGACACCGGCGAACTGCGCGACATGTGCAGCGGGAACACGATCCGCTACGGCACCGCACTCCACTCCGGCCTGCCCAACGGCACCTACACCGTCGCCTGGCAGGCCATCTCCGCCGACAGCCACCCGGTCGCCGGTGCCTTCACCTTCTCCGTCGGAGCGCCCTCGGCCACCGCCGTCACTCTTCCCGCCCGGCAGGCGGGCGGGGGACCCGTCGGCATCGCGTACGGGATCGCCCGCTACGCCGCATACGCGGGCTTCACGGTCCTCGTGGGCGGCGCCGCCTTCATCCTGCTGTGCCTGCGCCGGGGAGCTGCCGAACGCCCGCTCCAGAAACTCGTCGTACGCGCCTGGGTGACCCTCACGGCCGCCACCCTCGCGATGCTGGTGCTCCGCACCCCGTACACCGGGTCAGGGAAGTTCGCCGACGTCTTCGACCTCGACGGGCTCAAGGCCGTCCTGGACACCAAGACCGGCGCCTCGCTGATCTCCCGGCTGCTCCTGCTGGGTGCAGCCGCCCTCTTCATCGCGGTCCTCTTCGGTGTCTACGCCCGACGCCTGCAGGGCGCCGCGACGGCGGAGGAGGCCAAGGACACCAGCGATCTCACCTTCGGTCTGGGCATCGGCGGCGCCGTCGTCTCCGGCGGCATCGCCGCCACCTGGTCCCTGTCCGAGCACGCCTCCACAGGGATCCAGCCCGGCATCGCCATGCCCGCCGACATCCTGCACCTGCTGGCCGTCGCCACCTGGCTCGGCGGTCTCGCCGCGCTGCTCGTCTCCCTGTACAAGATTCCCGGGATCGAGCGGTCGGCGGTCCGGCGCTTCTCCCGGGTCGCCTTCGTCAGCGTCCTGGTACTCGTCGTCACCGGCGTCTACCAGTCCTGGCGCCAGCTCGGCAGTTGGTCCGCCCTCACGGGAACCTCGTACGGACGGCTGCTGCTCCTGAAGGTCGCGCTGGTCACGGTTCTCGTCGGCATCGCCTATGTGTCCCGGAAGTGGACCGCACGGCTCGCCGACGCCTCCGATGCCACCGTCGATGTTTCACGTGAAACAGAGCCCGTCACCGTGCCCGCCGACCCGCGGCGGGCCGCCCAGCTCGCCCGGCAGCGCGCCGCCCGCGAGAGCGCGCGCGAGAAGCGGGCGCGTGACGCCGACCCGGAACGCGCGGGCCTGCGCCGCTCCGTCCTCGCCGAGGCCAGTGTCGCCGTGGCCCTCCTCGCGGTCACCACGGTCCTCACGAGCACCGAGCCCGGGCGCACCGTCGAGCGGGAGACGACCCGGGGCTCGACCGCCACCGCCGTACCCGACCGCGCCGTCAAAATCACCATGCCGTTCGACACCGGCGGCCAGAACGGCAAGGGAAACGTCCGCCTCGAACTCGACCCGGGCCGGGTCGGCGCCAACACCCTCCACCTCTGGGCCGACTCCGAGGACGGAAAGCCCCTCGACCTCCCCGAGATCAAGGTGGGCTTCACCCTCCCCACGAAGGACATCGGCCCCCTGCCGGTGCTGCCCGACCGCTCTGCCCCCGGACACTGGACCGCATCCGGCGTACAGCTGCCGCTCGCCGGCGAATGGCGCATCGACGTAACCGTCCGTACCTCCGACATCGACCAGACGACCGTCCAGAAGACCGTGAAGATCGGCTGACCAGCGTGACCGAGAGCAACCCCGAAATCGAGATCTCCCGCCGTCGCCTGCTGGGCACCGTCGGCGCCGCAGGCGCCGCCGGACTTGCGCTCGGCGGCGCAGGCGGCGCGCTCGCGCACTCCGCACTCGCCGGCCCCGCGAACACCTCCGGCGCCGGGGACGCCTCGCGACTCACCTCCCTCGGTGCCACCCAGGCCGCCTTCCACGGTGAGCACCAGGCCGGCATCACCACGCCCCTGCAGGCCAAGGGGCACCTCGTCGCCTTCGACCTCGCCGCCGGCGCGGGCCGCACGGAGGCCGCCGCGCTGCTGCGACGCTGGTCCGAAACCGCTCGCCGGCTCATGGCGGGCGAGACCACCGCGTCCGAGGACACCGGCATCGCCCTCGATGCCGGTCCGTCCTCCCTGACTGTCACGTTCGGCTTCGGCCATTCCTTCTTCGAGCGCACCGGCCTGAGCGCCCGCCGCCCCTCCGCGCTCGACCCGCTGCCGGACTTCTCCTCCGACCGGCTGGACGATCGGCGCAGCAACGGCGACCTGTGGATCCAGATCGGCGCGAACGACGGGCTGGTCGCCTTCCACGCCCTGCGCGCCCTTCAGAAGGACGCCGGGGAGGCGGCTCGCGTCCGCTGGCAGATGAACGGCTTCAACCGCTCCCCCGGCGCCACCGCCTCCCCGATGACCGCCCGCAACCTCATGGGCCAGATCGACGGCACCGGGAACCCGAAGCCCTCGGAGCCCGACTTCGACAAGCGGATCTTCGTTCCCGCGGCGGGCCCGGGGCCGGCCGAGCACTCCTGGATGGCCGGGGGCTCGTACGCCGTCGTCCGGCGCATCCGGATGCTGCTCGACGACTGGGACAAGCAGTCCCTTGCCCAGCAGGAGCAGGCCATAGGCCGTACCAAGGCCACCGGCGCCCCGCTCACCGGCGGCAGCGAGACCACCGAGATGGCACTCGACAAGATCGGCTCCGACGGCAAGCCGGTCATCCCGTCCAACGCACATGCCCGGATCTCCGCCCCCGAACAGAACGGCGGGGCCGCCATGCTGCGGCGCCCGTTCTCCTTTCACGACGGGATCGGTGCCGACGGGTCGCCGGACGCCGGGCTCCTCTTCGTCTGCTGGCAGGCCGACCCGCTGCGCGGATTCGTCCCCGTCCAGCGCAAGCTCGACCGGGGTGACGCGCTGTCCGCCTTCATCCGGCACGAGTCCAGCGGCCTGTACGCGGTTCCGCCCGGCCCCCGCCCGGGTGAGTACGTGGGACAGCGGCTGCTCGAAGCGTGAACACCCGCCCCTTCGGGCAACACCCCGGCATTAGGCTGATCGCATGTCGGCCACCCGCTTCACATATCTCGGTCCCGAGGGCACTTTCACCGAAGCCGCCCTCCGCACGCTGCCGGAAGCCGCTACCCGGGAACTCGTCCCGATGGTGTCGGTCCCGGCCGCCCTGGACGCGGTGCGCAACGGCGAGGCCGCTGCCGCCCTGGTCCCGATCGAGAACTCGGTGGAGGGCGGGGTCACCGCCACCCTCGACGAGCTGGCCTCCGGCGAACCGCTGATGATCTACCGCGAGGTGCTGCTGCCCATCGCCTTCGCGCTGCTCGTGCGGCCGGGCACAGCCCTGTCGGACGTCAAGACGGTCACCGGGCACCCGGTCGCCCAGCCCCAGGTACGCAACTGGCTGCGGGCGAACCTGCCCGACGCGGTGTGGGAGTCGGCCGCCTCGAATGCCGACGGCGCCCGGCTGGTCCAGGAAGGCCGCTTCGACGCGGCGTTCGCGGGCGAGTTCGCCGCCGCCACCTACGGGCTCGTCCCGCTGGTGACCGAGATCCACGACGCGGAGAACGCCGAGACCCGGTTCGTGCTCGTCGGGCGCCCCGCCCGGCCAGCCGCCCCGACCGGTGCCGACAAGACTTCCGTCGTGCTGTGGCTCGGCGACGACCACCCCGGTGCGCTCCTGGAGCTCCTCCAGGAGTTCGCCGTGCGCGGGGTCAACCTGATGCTGATCCAGTCCCGGCCGACCGGACAGGGCATCGGCAACTACTGCTTCGCGGTCGACGCCGAGGGTCACATCTCCGACCGGCGCGTCAGCGAGGCCCTCATGGGCCTCAAGCGGACCTGCCCCCAGGTCCGGTTCCTCGGCTCCTACCCGCGTGCGGGTGTCGCTCACGGTGACGTGCGAGCTCCGCGGCCCGGAACCTCAGACGGTGATTTCACGGCAGCCTCCGACTGGCTGACGCGTTGCCTCGACGGCCGGGCGTAGGGCTTCGTCCACTGTCCACAGAGTTATCCACAGGCCGAGTTGGGGACCTGGGGACAAGTCGACAGAACGGCGCGACAAGGTCGACAAATCGGTCGTGGGGTCCAGGTTTCGCGCTGGAGAGCGGGAGGTGAACGACGTCACCCCTGTATCGCAGATCAACTCTTTGGGGCGAGTCATTCCCACCCGAATGAGTGTGTGAGGGGGGTTTGAACCTTGATTCACCCCGGGCCGCCACAGGTCGGGAATGATCTGTTTCCGTGTCCACAGATGCGGCGCACAGCCTGTGGATAAGATGGGGGCGGCGGGAATTCCTGTGGACAAGGTCCCCTTCCAATCCCGTTCAGGCCGCGCCCACCCCCGGGGCGCCGTGCCCCTTTTCGGGGAATGGGCCACTTTTATCGACCACCCGAGAAGCATCACTTCCGGCCAGCCGCCAAGTCTTATCCATTTGCCACAATTGAGACATAGCGACACGCAGCGTGATATCGGTGTGATCCCAGGAAGCCCCGCCCGGTAGCCTGGTGGGGTGATTGACCTCCGGCTGCTCCGTGAAGACCCTGACCGTGTCCGCGCCTCGCAGCGCGCCCGTGGAGAGGACGTCGGGCTTGTCGACGCACTGCTCTCCGCCGACGAGCGCCGCAGGTCCTCCGGCGCGCGCTTCGACGAACTGCGCAATGAACAGAAGTCGCTCGGCAAGCTCATCCCCAAGGCCTCTCCGGAGGAGCGGGCCGAGCTGCTGAAGAAGGCCGAACAGCTCAAGCAGGACGTCAAGGCGGCCGAGGCCGAGCAGAACGAGGCCGACGAAGCCGCCAAGCAGCTCCTCCTCCAGCTCGGCAACATCGTCCACGAGGACGTCCCGGTCGGCGGCGAAGAGGACTTCACCGTCCTGGAGACGCACGGCACCATCCGCGACTTCGCCGCCGAGGGCTTCGAGCCCAAGGACCACCTGGAGCTCGGCGAGTCGCTGGGCGCCATCGACGTCGAGCGCGGCGCCAAGGTGTCGGGCTCGCGCTTCTACTACCTCACCGGTGTCGGCGCACTGCTCGAACTCGCACTGGTCAACGCAGCCATCGCGCAGGCCACCGAGGCCGGCTTCATCCCGATGCTGACCCCGGCGCTGGTCCGCCCGCGCGCCATGGAGGGCACCGGTTTCCTCGGCCAGGCCGCGGAGAACGTGTACCACCTGGAGAAGGACGACTACTACCTGGTCGGCACCTCCGAGGTCCCGCTCGCCGCGTACCACATGGACGAGATCATCGACGCCGACAAGCTGCCGCTGCGGTACGCCGGCTTCTCGCCGTGCTTCCGCCGCGAGGCCGGCACGTACGGCAAGGACACCCGCGGCATCTTCCGCGTCCACCAGTTCGACAAGGTCGAGATGTTCTCGTACGTCGCGCCGGAGGAAGCCGAGGCCGAGCACCAGCGGCTCCTGGAGTGGGAGAAGCAGTGGCTGACCAGCCTGGAGCTGCCGTTCCAGGTGATCGACGTCGCCACCGGTGACCTGGGCGCCTCCGCCTCCCGCAAGTTCGACTGCGAGGCCTGGATCCCGACCCAGGGCAAGTACCGCGAGCTGACCTCCGCCTCGAATTGCGACGGATTCCAGGCCCGCCGGCTGTCGATCCGCTACCGCGACGGCAAGAAGACCCAGCCCCTGTCCACGCTGAACGGCACGCTGTGCGCCGTACCGCGCACGATCGTCGCGATCCTGGAGAACCACCAGCAGGCCGACGGCACCGTTCGCGTTCCCCCGGTGCTCCGTCCGTACCTGGGTGGCCGCGAGGTCCTGGAGCCGATCACCAAGTGAGTCCGGCCCCGTTCCCGTACAAACTCGTCGCGACCGATCTCGACGGCACGCTGCTTCGCGGCGACGACACCATCTCGGAACGCACCCGTGAGGCGCTCGTCGCGGCCACCGCGGCGGGCGCGGCGCACATCATCGTCACCGGCCGCGCCGTGCCCTGGACCCGTCACGTACTGGACGATCTCGGTTACGAGGGGATCGCTGTGTGCGGGCAGGGCGCGCAGGTCTACGACGCGGGCGCGCACCGGTTGCTGACGTCGGTGACGCTGGACCGGCAGCTGGCCGGTCTGGCGCTGTCGAAGATCGAGGCCGAGATCGGCCCGCTGGCCCTGGCGGCCAGCCGGGACGGGGTGGACGGCGAGGTCCTGTTCGGCCCCGGCTACCAGGTACAGGAGGGCCTCCCGGCCGTCTACCTGGACGACACGGCGGCGATGTGGGCTGCGCCGCTGAACAAGCTGTACATCCAGCACCCGGGTCTGGACGACGACGCGCTCGTCAGCGTGGCCCGGGCGACCGTGGGCAACCTGGTCGACATCGTGATGGCCGGTCCCGGCATCGTGGAGATCCTCCCGCTGGGGCTGACCAAGGCCACCGGCCTCTCGCTGGCGGCGCGCCGACTGGGTGTGAAGGCAGCGGAGACGATCGCCTTCGGCGACATGCCCAACGACATCCCGATGTTCGGCTGGGCAGCGCACGGGGTGGCCATGGCCAACGCCCACGCGGAGCTCAAGGCCGTGGCCGACGAAGTGACGGCCTCCAACGAGGAGGACGGCATCGCAGTGGTGCTGGAGCGCCTGCTGGGCGCCGCGTAGCAGTCACGACGTACGAGAGGTCCGGGACGGCCCGCGCCGCATGGCGCGCTCGAAGTGGCCGTCCCGGACCTTTGTTGCTCCCCGCAGAACTCACTCTGCCTCCGCGGCAATCCCCGTACCAGCGAATTTCCGGGTGCCTGCCGTGGATCGTGGGCTGCCTCCGCCGAACGGCAGATGGCCGGCCCGGGCGTGCGCTCGTAGGGTCGGCCTCATGACCGTGAACCCGCGTGCCGTGTATGCCCCGTTGCTGGCATCGGCTGCCGTCGTCGACATCGGCGCGGCGTTCCTGGGGGCTCCTTCGATGTGGACGCTGCTCGGGGCGTGCCTCCTGCTTCCGCTGGTGGCTCTAGTAGCCCGCTGGTCTCCGGTGCGGTCCGGGAGCATCGCGGCTGCGCTGGGCGTGGCAGCCGTCGCGCTGTGGCCGGTCCCGCACGTGTGGGGGTCCGGGTCGTGGCTGGAAGCCTGCGGGGCGGCGGCGTTCTGGGCGCTGCCCGCGCTCGGAGCCCTGCTGGCAGGGGGCTATCCACGCCGCCAGGCGGCCAGGACGCGGCAGGCCGTAAGGAATGCGCGACGCGACCAGCAGCTCGAACTGGCCCGCGATCTGCACGACTTCGTGGGGCACGATGTGAGCGCCATAGTGGTGCAGGCACAAGCGGCCCGGTTCGTGGCCGCTCAGGATCCCGGGCAGGCGGTCCGCGCGCTGGAGCGGATCGAGGCCGCGGGCTTGAGCGCCTTGGAGTCGATGGACCGTACGGTGCACGCTCTGCGGGAGGCCTCGGGCGGCCCGACCGCTCCGGTACCGGGACTGGCACAACTGCCAGAACTGGTGGAGCGGTTCGAGCACGGGTCGCTGGACGCCGACCCTGCGGCCGTACCCGGGCTGTCGCGAGAGGCGGACACCACGGCGTACCGGGTGGCCCTGGAAGCGTTGACGAACGTACGCCGACACGCGCCCGGGGCGGCCGTGGTACGGGTCGCCGTACGCCGGGCCGGGGCGGCCGTAGAGCTCACCGTGGCCAACTCCGCCGCGGCCCGGGGGGCGGGCGGGTTGCTGGCACGCCGTCGGCGCAGCGGTACCGGACTGGCAGGGCTGCGCGGGCGGGTGGAGGCGGCGGGCGGAACACTGCGGGCCGGGCCGGATGCGGACGGCGGGTGGCGGGTTTGTGCGGTCTTCCCCATACTGGCAAGCCCTCTCGGGTGATCATGGTGGCGTGACCACACGCATCCTGATAGCCGATGACCAAGAGGACATCCGCAGTGGTTTTCGGCTGATCCTCGATTCGCAGCCCGACATGACCGTGGTGGGGGAGGCCGCGGACGGGGAGAGCGCGGTGGCGCTGGCCAGGGAGCTGCACCCCGATGTAGTGCTGGCGGACATCCGGATGCCCCGCTTGGACGGGCTGGAGGTGACCCGGCTGCTGGCACCACGGACACGTGTGGTGGTCGTGACCACATTCGACCTGGACGAATACGTGCACACCGCGCTGCGCAACGGCGCCTGCGGTTTCCTTCTGAAGCGGTCGGGACCCGCGCTGCTCATCGAAGGAGTGCGGGCGGCGATGGCCGGCGACACGCTCATCAGCCCGCAGATCACGGTGCGGCTGCTGAGCCGGATCACCGAGGCCGGGCCGACCCCTGCGCCGGCGCCCGAGCCCCATCCGCTGACCGGCCGGGAACTGGACATCGTGCGCCTGGTGGCGCGTGGGCTCACCAACGCCGAGATCGGCGCGGAGCTGTTCATCAGCGCGGGGACGGCCAAGACCCACATCGCGAACGTCCAGGCGAAGCTCGGAGCACGCAACCGGGTGGGGATCGCCGCGTGGGCGTGGGAGCACGGCGTGGTGAAGGCGGAAGCCGACTAGCGTTGTTTCACGTGAAACGAGGTCGTGTTTCACGTGAAACAACGTTGCGGGTGAGCGGCCAGGCGAGCAGGCCGACGCAGAGCGCGATGGCGTGGCCGAGGTCGGTGAAGGTGCCGCCGGTAACGAGAGGGAGCCCGAAGAAGGCGACGGCGCCGGCGAGGTAGAGCCATTTCCAGGGGCCGGGGAGCCGATAGGTGAGAACTCCGATGGAGGCCGCGAGCCCGTAGCTGACGCCGATGTCGACGACATGGGTCATGCTGCGCGGGGCTCGGTGGTCCTGGATGGCCATCGACAGGACCTTCTGGCTGACCAGTGTGGCAACGATGTGGGCCGTCGCGACGATCAGGAGCCAGCGCATCGTCCCGAGCCAGCGTTCGACGGGGGCGTGGAACAGCTCGAAGAGCAGGGCGTAGAGGGCGAGCGAGGCCGGGTTCTCTATCCAGAAGGCGCTGCTGAGGAGCGCCCGGACGGGGTGTTTGACGAGCTGGTGGATATTGCTGCTGTTGCGGTGGAGCAGGACGTGCTCGACCCGGTCGGGCGCGATCACCACGACGACGCTGGTGACGGCGATGATCAGCAGCCAGATGTGCGTTCCGGGCGAGGAGCGCATCCAGGACCGTATGGGCCTGGACGGCTCAGGCTCGGTGTGCTCGATCATGCACCGATGATGACCCGCGAAGCTGTGCCCCGCCTGGCCGGTGGGCCGGGCGGGGCACAGCTCCGCGAGGGGGTGCCGCAAGGGCGGCGGCGGGTCTACTCCTCGCCTGCCAGGGTGAGGCGTCGCAGCTTCTGGCCCGCGTAGACGGTGGCGCCGACGGTGACCACGGTGAGCAGGACCGCGGCGGTGGGCAGGCCGACCGTGGCATCGACGTATCCCTCGCCCGCGACCCTCTCGGCGAGGGACAGGGCCCACTGCTGGACGCTGAGGGTCTTGGCGCCGGAGACCAGGCTGCCGAAGAGCGACTCCCAGATCAGGGCATAGACCAGGCCGAAGACGACCGCATGTCGGCTGACGGTGCCCAGGAGCAGGAACAGCGCGCTGTAGGCGATCGAGGCGACGAGTGCGGCCACGGTGTAGGCGACGGCGATCTGCTGTCCGTTGCCGTTGAGGATGAAGCCGGCGATCAGGGTGGGGATCGCGGAGAAGGCCATGGTGACGGCGATCGCGACGATCAGCTTGGTCATGATGATCGTCGGGCGCTTCACCGGCTTGGAGAGCAGGTAGACGATCGATCCGTCGTCGATCTCGGGGCCGATGGCGCCCGTACCGGCGATGACGCCGATCAGCGGGACCATCGTCGCGAGGGCGAAGCCGCCGAGCAGGTCGGCGGCGACCTTGTCGTCGACGCCCGTGAGCGCGCGGACGGCGATGGAGATGACGATGAGCAGGGCCGGAAGCAGGAAGAGGATCAGTGCCCGGCGGCGGCCGAGCAGGGCCCGGTAGGTGAGCCGGGCAACGGTGGGGTTGTACATGGGTGCCAGCTCCTTCAGGCCGCGACGAGGTAGGAGAAGACCGACTCGAGGGACTCGTCGGAGGGCGAGACCGTCAGCAGCCGGATGCCGTGCGCGCGGGAGACCCGCGGAAGCAGTTCGGTGAAGCGCCCGAAGTCGACGGCCTGGATACGCAGGGCGCCTTCCTTCAGGTCGACCTCGATACCGGCCGTGGACGGGTCGGCGATCAGGGCCGCGGCGAGGGCCCGGTCGTCGGAGGAGCGGACGAGGTAGCGGTGCGGGCGGTCCGTCATCAGGCGGCGGATCTTGCGGAAGTCACCCGAGGCGGCGTGACGGCCGGCGACGACCACCTCGATGTGGGAGGCCAGTTGCTCGACCTCCTCAAGGATGTGGGAGGAGAACAGGACGGTGCGCCCTTCGTCGCCCATGCGCCGCAGCAGGTCCATCAGCTGCATGCGCTGGCGCGGGTCCATGCCGTTGAACGGCTCGTCGAGGAGCAGTACGGACGGGTCGTGGACCAGGGCGGACGCCATCTTCACACGCTGGCGCATGCCCTTGGAGTACGTGGAGATCTTGCGGTCCTGGGCGTACTCCATCTCGACCGTGGCCAGCGCCCGCCGGGCGGCCGCGTCGTCCAGCCCGTGGAGTTCGGCATTGGCGACGACGAACTCGCGGCCGGTGAGGAAGTCGTACATGGCCTCGCGCTCGGGCACGACGCCGATCTGCTCGTAGACCTGCTCGTTGCGCCAGATCGGCGTGCCGTCGAGGGTGACGGTGCCCGTGGAGGGGGCCAGGAAGCCGCCCATCATGTTGATGAGCGTGGACTTGCCCGCGCCGTTGGGGCCCAGGAGGCCGGTGACCCCGGGTCCGATGCGCATGGTCACGTCGTTGACGGCGACGACGTTCCCGAACCAGCGGGAGGTGTGGTCGATGTCGATGATGGTCACAGCCCGGCCTTCCGGTAGCGGGCCATCAGGGCGGCGTAGGAGCCGGCGATGAGGCCGAGGATGACGAGCAGGTAGACGAAGCCGATGCCGGCGGAGGGGCCTTCGCCGCCGGGGAAGGCGGAGGTCGCGCCGAGGAAGGCCGTCTGGAAGCCGTCGATCAGGGTGATCGGGGAGAACAGGCCCATCCAGTCGATGGCTCCGGCGTTCCCGGTGTTGTAGGCGATCCCCTGGACGGCGGTCACCGCGCCGTACGGGATCAGGAGCACGGCGATGATCGCGGCGACACCGAACCCGCGGCGCGGGGTGAGCGCGGCCATCACCAGGCCCAGGCCCGCGAAGAGCAGCGAGAGCAGAAGTACCGACACGAGTCCCTGCCCGAATCCCTTGGTCTGGTCACCGAAGTCGAACTTCGCCAGCAACGACCCGATCCACATGATCAGCAGCGGGGTGGCGGTGAGGATGAACAGGGCCGAGGCCATCGCCGCGTACTTGGCCACGACGTAGTCGACACGCTCGATGGGCCGTGAGAAGTAGAGCGGCACGGTCTTGAAGCGCAGGTCCCGGGAGACCGACTGGGGTGCCTGGGAAGCGAGGTAGAGGCCGATGACCACCTGGGTGGTCAGGGCGTACGTCGTGTACTTGATCGGCAGTTCGGTGGAGCCGGGAACGGCGATGGCCACCGCGACGAGGATCAGCGCGGGGACGCACATCACCGCGAAGAGGATCATCGGCAGCACCTTGGACTTCGCCGACCGGCCGAGTCCGTAGGCGCCGCGCAGGGACTGCGAGAACAGCGACTTGCGGGCGTAGGCGCGGCCGAGCCGGGGGCCGTCGTAGGACCGGTAGCCGATGTTGTGGATCTGGGTCGAGGTGTCAGGCGCCATCGGAACCGGCTCCCTTCTGCTGGATGGGCTGCGCGGGCTGGTCGTTGTCGCGGAAGACCTCCGCGATGTGGTGGCGGCGCTGCTCCATGCGGACCAGGCCGATACCGAGGTCGGCGACGGTGTCTCGGACCGTGTCGTACGTCTCCTCGCCCGTGGCCTCGACCAGGAGGATGTGGCCGGCGCCGGGCAGGCCCTGCTCCTCGGCCGTATGGAGGGCGAGGCCCGCCGAGGTGAGCGCCTTGCGCAGGGCGGCGGTGCCGTCCGGGTGCACGTCGGAGTCGGTGACCTCGACCGCGAGGGTCGTGGTGATCTGGGTGAAGTCGCTGGTGGAGCTGGAGCGCAGCAGCTTGCCGCCGTCGACGACCACGACGTGGTCGCACGTCCGCTCCAGCTCGCCGAGGAGGTGGGAGGTGACCAGGACGGAGATGCCGAAGTCGGTGTAGACGCGGCGGATCAGGCCGAGCATCTCGTCGCGTCCGACCGGGTCGAGGCCGTTGGTCGGCTCGTCGAGGAGGACCAGCTGGGGGTCGTGGACGAGCGCCTGGGCCAGCTTGACGCGCTGCTTCATGCCCGTGGAGTAGCCGCCGATGGGGCGGTAGCGCTCCTCGTAGAGCCCTACGTGTCGCAGGGTGTCGGCGGTGCGCTCCCGGGCCGCGGTCGGCGGGAGCCCGGACATGCGGGCCATGTGGACGACGAACTCGGTGGCCGAGACGTCGGGTGGCAGGCAGTCGTGCTCGGGCATGTAGCCGACGCGTTCACGGATGGCGCTGCCATGCGTGGTGACGTCGAGGCCGAGCACGGCGGCGCTGCCCTCGGTGGCGGGGGACAGTCCCAGCAGAATCTTGATCAGCGTGGACTTGCCGGCTCCGTTGGCACCCACGAGGCCGGTCACACCAGGCCCGATGTCCAGGGAGAGCCGGTCGAGGGCGGTCACTCGGGGGTACCGCTTGCTCAGGCTTTCGGTCGCGATGACAGTCACGGATTCGACGTTAGTGGCGGACCTCCCGCGAAACGTCAGACCTTGAGCTGGATCCCGTCTCCGCCTTCAGGCGTACATGACCGTACTGGAGGCTGATGTGGCCCGGACAACTTTGTCCACAGGTCTGTGCACGACCCTTGACGTGACCTTCAGTCATTGTCACATTCATCAGTGTCAACTTACGGGCACGTACGGCGACCGAGACGGGTGCTGACCATGGCAGGGGACGATTTTCGCGGGTTCAGGGAAGTGCAACGCCTCTCCTACGAGTGCGCGGAGACCGTCGCCGCGCAGCTGCGGCCCGGGATGACCGAGCGGGAGGCCGCGCGGATGCAGCGGGAGTGGCTGCGCGAGCGCGGGGTGCGCGACTGGTTCCACCTGCCCTTCGCCTGGTTCGGGGACCGCACCGCCTTCGTGAATTTCAAGATCCCGCTGCAGTTCTTCCCGACCAACCGGAAGCTGGAGCCGGGGATGCCCTTCATCCTCGACATGGCACCGGTCTACAAGGGCTACGCGGCCGACATCGGCTACTCGGGGAGCCTCGGCCTCAACCCGGTGCAGGACCGGCTCATGTCGGATCTGCAGGCCCACCGCACGCTGATCCTGGAGCAGGTGCGTGAGCGCCGCTCGCTGCGCGAGATCTATGAGAACGTCGAGCGGCTCATGAACCGGCAGGGGTACGCCAACCGGCACCGCGCCTACCCGTTCGGCGTGATCGCGCACAAGATCGACCGGGTCAAGGAGCGGCGCTGGGCACCGACGGCCTTCGGGTTCGGCACCCAGTCCCTCAAGGGGCTGGCGTCCGACGCCCTGCACGGGCACCGTGAGGGCTGGTCCCCGCTGTGGAGCCCGTACCACTTCTCCGACCACCCGCCGCAGCCCGGTCTGTGGGCGGTGGAGCCGCACCTGGGCTTCCGGGGCACCGGCGCGAAGTTCGAGGAGATCCTGGTCGTCACCGACTCCCGGGACCCCGAGCAGACCGCGTTCTGGCTGGACGACGATCTGCCGCACGTGCGGCGCTGGGCTGAGGAGAAGGTGGCATGAGCGGCATGAGCGAGGCAAGTGCGACGGGACGACCGGCCGGCGCGCGTGAGCGCTGGGTGAGCACCGGCGGGGTCGAGCTGTGCGTCGTCGAACTCGGCGAGACCGACCGGCCCACCGTGGTCCTGGTGCACGGCTATCCGGACAGCAAGGAGGTCTGGTCGGAGGTCGCCGAGCGGCTGGCGTCCCGCTTCCACGTGGTGCTCTACGACGTACGCGGCCACGGGCGCTCGACCGCGCCGCAGCCGCTGCGCGGCGGCTTCACGCTGGAGAAGCTGACAGACGACTTCCTCGCGGTGGCGCAGGCGGTCAGCCCCGACCGGCCGGTCCATCTGGTCGGCCACGACTGGGGCTCCGTCCAAGGCTGGGAGTTCGCCACGGTGGCGCGCACCGAAGGCCGGATCGCCTCCTTCACCTCGATGTCGGGCCCCTCCCTCGACCACTTCGGGCACTGGATCAAGCAGCGCATGACGCGGCCCACCCCGCGCCGGGCTGCGCAACTGCTCGGCCAGGGTGTGAAGTCCTGGTACGTCTACATGCTGCACACGCCCGTGCTGCCGGAGCTCGCCTGGCGCGGGCCGCTCGGCAAGCGGTGGCCCGCGATCCTCCAGCGCATCGAAAAGGTTCCGGCCGGCTCCTACCCCACGGCGTCGCTGCCTTCGGACGCGGCCCACGGCGCCTGGCTCTACCGCGACAACGTCCGGCCCCGCATGCGCCATCCGCGCCCCGACGCGTACGCACACGTACCGGTGCAGCTCATCACCCCGACCGGGGACGCCTTCCTGTCGGAGCGGCTCTACGACGACCTGGAGCGGTGGGCCCCGGACCTGGTGCGCCGCACGCTGCCCGCCAAGCACTGGGTGCCCCGGACCCGGCCCGACCAGCTGGCCGCCTGGATCACCGAGTTCGTCACCATCCGGGAGGAGCCCGCCACACGGGCACCGGAGCAGAAGGCCCCGGGCCGGTACGCCGACCGCTTCGGCGGCCAGCTGGTCCTGGTCACCGGCGCGGCGAGCGGCATCGGCCGGGCCACCGCCTTCGCGTTCGCCGAGGCGGGGGCCCGGGTCGTGGCCGTGGACCGGGACGCCGAAGGCGCGGCGCGCACGGCGGACATGGCCCGCCTGGTCGGCGCTCCCGAGGCCTGGGGGGAGTGTGCGGACGTCAGCGACGAGCAGGCGATGGAGAAGCTCGCTGAGAAGGTCGCCGCGGAGTACGGAATCGTGGACGTCCTGGTCAACAATGCCGGGATCGGCCTGTCCGGGGCCTTCCTCGACACCACCGCCGAGGACTGGAAGAAGGTTCTCGACGTCAACTTGTGGGGCGTCATCCACGGCTGCCGGATCTTCGGGAAGCAGATGGCCGAGCGCGGCCAGGGCGGCCACATCGTCAACACCGCCTCCGCCGCCGCGTACCTGCCGTCCAGGACCCTGCCCGCCTACAGCACCTCGAAGGCCGCGGTGCTGATGCTGTCGGAATGCCTGCGCGCGGAACTGGCGTCGAAGTCGATCGGCGTCTCCGCGATCTGCCCGGGCATCGTCAACACCAACATCACCGCCACCTCGCGGTTCGCCGGGGTGGACGAGGCCGAGGAGAAGCGCCGACAGGAACGCTCCTCGCGGCTGTACGGGATACGCAACTTCCCGCCGGAGAAGGTCGCCGACGCGATCCTGCGGGCCGTGGTGCGCAACGAGGCCGTGGTGCCGGTGACTCCCGAGTCCAAGGGCGCCCTGTGGATGTCGCGATTCGCCCCGCGCACCCTGCGGCGCATCGCGAAGCTGGAGCCCAGGCTGTGAGCGGGACCTCGTACGCCATCAGCACCCGCCGGGTGGCCTTCGACCGGAACAGGCACGGCGTGCAGCACTCCGGCGCGCAGCACCCGGTCCCCTGCGGGGGAGCGGGCCTGGCCCGGTGCGTGTGGCACGTGATCGCGCCGGTCCACGCGCACAACCGGGCGGTGGCCCAGGGACTGCTGCCCACGTGGAGAGAGCTCGGCACGGCCATACCCCGCTACTTCCGGCGGTCGTACCATCCCTCGCAGGAGGTCTCGCTGCGCAGGGTGGTCGAGTACCTTGCGGCTTCACCTGCCGCCCGGGCCGCGGTCGGCGCGGTCGGCCGAGCCGCGATGTCGTAGGGAGCCGGGATTGTCCGATCAGGCGGTAGCCGAGTACCGGATCGAGGATCTGGCGCACCACAGCGGGGCGACGGTGCGCACGATCCGGGCGTACCAGGACCGGGGTCTGCTGCCGAAGCCGGAGCGGCGGGGCCGCTCCAACGTCTACCGGGACACGCATCTGGCGCGTCTTCGCCAGATCGCGGACCTGCTGGACCGCGGCTACACCCTGGCCTCCATCAAGGAACTGCTGGAGGCCTGGGACGCCGGGCGCGGGCTGGGCGGCGTACTCGGGCTGGTCGCCGAGGTGCACGGGCCGTGGACCGATGAGGAGGCGGCCCGGATCAGCAGGCAGGAGCTGAACGAGCGGTTCGGCGGCAAGCCCGACGACGACGCCGTCCACGAGGCGTGCGAGCTGGGGGTGCTGGAGCGGATCCCGGGACGGCCTGACCAGTTCCTCGTGCCCTCGCCACAGGAGCTGGCGGTGGCCGCCGAGCTGTACGCGGCCGGGGTGCCGCTGTCGGCGATCACCGGGCACCTGCGGGAACTGCGCGGGCAGGTGGAGCACATCGCCTCGCGGTTCCTGGAGTTCACCACCGAGCACGTCTTCGCGCGCTACCTCGGGCAGGTTCCCCCCACCGACGCGGATGCGGCGGAGGCGGCGACGATGGTGCGGCGGCTGCGGCCGCTGGCCCAGCAGACCGTGGACGCGGAGCTGGCGCGGGCGATGCAGCTGTTCGCGACCCGGCATCTGCAGCGGCACCTGGGGGCGGCCGGGGGCCCGCAGCCGTCGGGTCCGTCTCCGGTGGCCCTGCCGGCCGGGACGGTGCGGGCGGTACAGGAACTGGTGGGCGCCGACCATGTGGCGGAGTTCGTCCGGGCCGCGACGGAGCGGGAGCTCCAGGCCCGAACGATGAACGATCTGGCGCGCCGCGCGGACGGGTAGCGCGCGCTGAGACTGCAGACTGCGGCGGGCCCGGCCGGTCGGAAGTCCACTCGGCAGTCACTCGGTAGTCCACAGGGCGGATCACACGTTTGCCGTCAAAACCCGTCCAAACGGCTGTGGACAAGTCCCGCCTGCCTGTGGGCAACAAGGGTCCCGTCTCAGCCGATGGTCTCGTACGCCGTCTTGGTGGGAGTCACGCCGTCCACCGGCCCGGTGTCGGACAGGGTCTGAACCACCACGGGCTCAGGGGGCCGGGAGGAGCCGTAGAGCAGGCCCGCGAGGACCAGGCCGAGGATCCCGCCGATCAGCTGGGCCGCGACGAAGCCGGGGAGCGACTCCGGCGCGATGCCGGTGAAGGAGTCGCTGAAGCTGCGCCCGACGGTGCCTGCCGGGTTGGCGAAGGACCCGGAGGACGTGAACCAGATCGCGGCGGCGATGTAGGCGGCGACCGCGGCCGGGATGAGCTTGGGGCGCCCGATGCGCCCGAGGCCCTGGATGACGAGAACGAGCCCTGCGGTGGCCACGACCTCGCCCACGAGCAGGTGCCCGCCGTCGCGGACCTGGGTGGCGAAGGTGCCGGGGGTCCGGCCGAACATGGCTTCCGCGAGGACGGCGCCGCCGATGGCTCCGGCCGTCTGGGCCACGGTGTAGACCAAGGCCTCCCGGGCGTCGAGCCCCTCCCCGCCGGTGCGCCGGGACCACCAGGCGGTGAGGGTGACCACCGGGTTGAGGTGGGCGCCGGACAGCGGCCCGAAAAGGGTGATGATCAGCCCGAGGCCGATGGCGGAGGCGACCGAGTTCGCGATGAGGGCGACACCGGTGTCGCGGCTGAGCTCGGAGGCCTGGATTCCGGAGCCGATCACGACCACGAGCAGACCGGCGGTACCGATCAGTTCGGCAGCCGCACGGCGTAGCAGTGAGGTATGGGCTGTCATGGTTTCTCCCCCTGGGCAGAAGTGGCAGCGGAAAATGTATTCCGTATCTTGGAAGAGCGATAGGGGGTGTCCACGACCTCACGCCCCGCGAAAATCCCTGCCGGAAGGCCTTCCGACCGGGCACGCTGGGGTCATGGATGACAGGCGCACCGTGAAGGTGTCCAAATACGTCTCGAAACACCTGCGGCATCAGCCGGAACGGATCGGACTGGTGCTCGACCCCCACGGCTGGGTGGAGATCGACGACCTGCTGCGCGCGGCCGCCACCCACGGCTTCGCCTTCAGCCGCGCCGAGCTCGACCACGTCGTGGCCGCCAACGACAAGCAGCGGTTCGCTGTCGACGGCTCCCGGATCCGCGCCAGCCAGGGCCACACGGTGGCCGTGGACCTGGATCTCCCGGAGGCCGAGCCGCCCGCGTACCTCTACCACGGCACCGTCGCCGCCGCCATGGACGCGATCCGCGCCGAAGGCCTGCGCCCCATGGCACGCCACCACGTGCACCTGTCCCCCGACCGGGAGACCGCGACCCGGGTCGGCGCGCGGCGCGGCAGGCCGGTCGTGCTCAGCGTGGACGCGGGGGCGATGCGCGCCGCGGGGCACGTCTTCCGGATCAGCGCCAACGGGGTGTGGCTGGTGGACGCCGTACCGCCGCAGTTCCTGCGCTTCCAGTAGCAACTCCCGGGGCGCTCCCGGGCCAACTCCGGCGCATCCGGGCGAATCACGGCGCATCATCCCGGCGCTTCCCGGGCATCTCCGGGTGCGGGAATTCGCTCAGAGATTGTCGGACCGTCCCCCTAATCTGTTCCCCACTCCGGGATCCGTGAGGGGGGGACCTCGCGATCACCGAACCATCCCCGTATGCACGCGAGGTGACGCCCTATGACGTCCACACCCCACAGCTTCCAGGTCGATCTGCGCGGCCTGGTCGACCTGCTCTCCCACCACCTCTACTCCAGCCCGCGCGTCTACGTCCGCGAGCTCCTGCAGAACGCGGTGGACGCCGTCACCGCGCGCCAGGCCATCGACCCCGAGGCCGGGGTCCGCATCCGGCTGTCCGCGTCGGAGGACCGGATCACCATCGAGGACAGCGGCATCGGCCTGACCGCCGCGGAGGCCCACTCCTTCCTCGCCACCATCGGCCGCAGCTCCAAGCGCGGCGGTGACAGTGCCGCCGAAGGCATCCGCGCCCTGGAGGCCACCCGCCGGGAGTTCCTGGGCCAGTTCGGCATCGGGCTGCTCGCGTGCTTCGTCGTCGCCCGCCAGATCCGCGTCGTCACCCGCTCCGCACGCGATCCCCAGGCCGCACCCGTCGAATGGCTGGCCACGGACGACGGTTCGTACACCGTGCGCGAGCTGCCCCACGAAGCACGCCCGGAGCCCGGTACCACCGTCGTCCTGGAGGCCCGGCCCGGCGCCGCCGAGTGGACGGCCCCGGCCAAGGTCGAGCAACTAGCCCGCGACTACGGCTCCCTGCTGCCCTACGACATCACCTTCGACGACGGCGAGGGCGGCGAGCCGCGCCCCCTCACCGACCGGCCCGCCGTGTGGGACCGGCCCTTCCCCACGCCCACCGCCCGCCGCGTCGCACTCGCCGGGCACTGCGCGCAGCTCTTCGGATTCACCCCGCTCGACAGCATCGACCTGGACCTGCCGCTCGCCGGCGTGCGCGGAGTCGCGTACGTGCTGCCCGAGCCGACCAGCCCCGCCCACCGCGCCGGCCACCGTGTCCACCTCAAGGGCATGCTGCTGACCGACCGGGCCGACAACCTGCTGCCGGACTGGGCGTTCTTCGTCCGCGCCGTCCTCGACACGGACACCCTGCGGCCCACCGCCTCCCGCGAGAACCTGTACGACGACGAGACCCTGGCCGCCGTACGCGACGCCCTCGGCGCCCGTATCCGCGGCTGGCTCGGCGAGCTCGCGGCGAGCGAACCCGAGCGTCTGGCCGCCTTCCTCCGCGTGCACCACCTCGGCGTGAAGTCCATGGCCCGGCACGACTCCGAACTGCTCGGCCTGATGCTGCCGTGGCTGCCGTTCGAGACCAGCGACGGTCCGATGAGCCTGGAGCAGTTCGCGGCCGCCCACACCGACGTCCACTTCACGCGCACGGTCGAGGAGTTCCGCCAGATCGCACCGATCGCCGCGGCGCACGGTCTCGGCGTCATCAACGCCGGCTACACCTACGACGCGGACCTGCTGGCCCTGCTGCCCTCCGTACGGCCCGAGCTGAAGGTCACCGAGCTGGACGCCGGAGCCGTCACCGAACGGCTGGACCCGGTGCCCACCACTGCCGAGCTGGAGCTCGCCCCCTTCCTCGCCACGGCGCGCACCCGCCTGCAACCCCAAGGCTGCGACGTGGTGCTGCGCGCCTTCCAGCCCGTCTCCGTCCCCGCGCTCTACCTCGACGACCGGCAGGCACGGCACGAGCGGGACCGGACCGCCGCGCTGGAGAGCGCCGACTCCCTGTGGAGCGGCATCCTCGGCTCGCTGCGCGGCTCCGCACCCCGCGCGCGCCTGGTCCTCAACCACAACAACCCGCTGATCCGCCGGATCTCCGCCCTCCCCGACGAGGCGCTGACCGGCACCGCCGTCGAATCGCTCTACGGACAGGCCCTGCTGATGTCCCAGCGGCCGCTGCGTCCCGCCGACTCCACTCTGCTCAACCGGGCCTTCCTCGGGCTCCTGGAATGGGCGACCCACTCCACCGAGGCCCCGGAGGACCAGAAGTGACGACGCCGACGCGCCAGGAGATCGAGCGGGGCCTGGCGGAGAACCGCGAGGCGCCGAGTGGTGCCGCGCGCAACGCGCACGCCGAGGCCCTGGTCGGCGCCGCCGAGGCGAGCGGCGACCGGGCGCTGTTCCGGGAGACCCTGGACAACCTGATCCACGCCTACCTGTGGAGCTCGGAGTCGTCGAAGCTGCTGGTGCCCTTCGCCCGGCTGCTCCAGGAGTACGACAAGGATCCCGGCGCCTTCTCCGAATGGGACGCGCACTCGCTGTTCTGGCAGTTCAAGTGGGTGGCCACGGCGATCTCCGACTCCCCCGGGGTTCCTCTGGAGTCGGCCACCGGCTGGCTGGACGAGATGGAGCGCCGCTACCGGATCGCCGGCTACAGCGAGCGGCCCGTACGCGAGGCCGAGCTGTGGCTCGCCGACGCGATGGGCGACGACGAGCGGGCCGAGCGCGCCTTCAGGCGCTGGCTGGCGGCCGATCGCGACGACATGACTGACTGCCGCGCCTGCGAACTCAACGGCCAGGGTCAGTACGCCGTCCTGCGCGGCGACGACGCCGAGGCACTGGAGATCTGGAAGCCGGTGCTGGCGGGCGAGCGGACCTGCGCCGAGGAGCCGCACCGGGTGCTGGGCACCTCCCTGCTGCCCTTGCTGCGGCTCGGACGGACCGCCGAGGCCCGCTCGAACCACCTGCGCGGCTACCGCCTGGCCCGCGGCAACGACAGCCTGCTGCCGACGGTCGGCAAGCACATCGAGTTCTGCGCGCTCACCGGCAACGAGTCTCGCGGTCTGGAGATCCTCGCCGAACACGCCTCCCACGTCGGCCCGCTCGCCAACGTCGACGACCAGCTGGCCTTCCACGGCGGCATCCTCGTGCTGCTGCGCCGGCTGACGGACCTGGGGCACGGCCGGATCCCGGCCGTGCCCTACGACGGCACGCCCCGCACCGTCTGCGAGCTGTACGAAGTCATGCGCGCGGGCGCGCTCGACATCGCCCGGCAGTTCGACGTGCGCAACGGCACCACCCGCGTCTCGGAGCGGTTCCTGGCGCGGATCGGGCGGGAACCGCTGGTCGGCGCGCTGCCGCTGGGGGTGCGCAGTGCGGCGTTGCCACAGTCGGCCGACGCCGCTCCGGGGCCCGTCGTCCCGGTGTCCACGGCTTCGGCTGCCGGTTTCGCCGAGCTGGTGGATCAGGCCCGGCGCGCCCGTGACCTGGGGCATCCGGGGGCGGACGGGCTGTGGGCCGAGGTAGCCGTACGGGTGGACGCGCAGCCGGAGCCCGATCCGCTGGTCGCGGCCGACCTGGCGGACCACCGGGCACTGGCCGCCGCACGGCGGGGGGCCACGGAGGCGACGGAGCTGCTGACCGCGGCCCGGGAGGGCTACCGGGCCCTCGGCCTGGCACAGCGCGCGGCACTTGTCGAGCTGCGTCTGGCGAACCTCGCCGCCCAGTCGGGGGCCACGCCCGCCGAGATCAGGAGGCTGCTGGGGGTGGCCGTACGGGCCGCCGAGGCACTCGACCCGGCCGAACCGCTGCGGACCCGGAGGATCGCGCTCGCCGAGCTGTCGGTGATCCGCGTGGAGTCGTACCTGCGCTCGGCCGAGGCGGCCGGTGGCGACGGCCACGACCACGACCACGCCAACGGCCACGGCCACGGCCACGGCCACGGCCACGGCCACGGCGAACTCGCCGCCGAGCTGAACGCCTTCATCACCGCCTACGCGGACGCGCCGGCGGACCTGGTGGCAGAGGCTGAGGAGATGCTGGGGCGGGTCGCGCTGTCACAGGGAGACCCGGAGCAGGCGGAGGCCCTGCTCGCGGCCGCCGCGGCTCGGGCGGTCGGGGCGGGCAGGCCCTGGCAGGCCGTGGACCCGCTGGTGCTGCGGGCCGGGGTATTGATGTCGCTGGACCGGCCCGAGGAGGCGGAGGAGGCAGCCCGTTCCGCGCTGGAACACGCCCCCGAGGTGACCGACTCCGAGGTCCAGGGCGTCGTACGGCTGACCCTCGCGGACATCCTGCTGCGGCGGGAGGGCGCGGCGGATGAGGCCGCCGGGCACGCTCTGGCGGGAAGCCACTGGTTCGACCAGGCCGGTCTCACGGCCGACGGCGGGGCGCAGGCGCGGCTGCTCCTGGCGCGTGCGTACGCGCAGGACGGTCGTAACGCCGAGGCTGCGGAGGTGTTGCAGTCGGCTCTGCCGGATCTGCTGGAGCACGGCGAGGAGCAGGCCGTTTCCGGCCGGGAGTTCCTGGCCGACCTGCTGCGACAGCTGAACGAGCTGCGGCCGGCCGCGGAGCAGTTCCTACTGGCGGCGGAGACGGCCAAGGGCTGGGAGGACCCCCGGCCCCAGGCCAGGCTCGCGCAGTCGGCCGCCGACACGCTGTCCGACGCCGGGCTGACCGTGGAGGCTGCCGCCGCCTACGAGCGGACCGTGGAACTGCACCGCCTGACGGGCGAGGCCCCGGTCGCCGAGGCACGTGCCCTGCGCTCCCTGGCCTGGCTGGGACTGCGCGAGGAGGTCACCGACGAAACCGTTGCGCGGGCCAGGGTCCTGATGGACGAGGCCACCGGTGTACTGGAGGCCGCCCTGACGGCGGATCCCGCGGATCCGCAGCTGCGGGCCGAACTCGCCCAGACCTGGCACCAGCTGGCGCAGGTCCTCGACCGGCGGGTCAGTGCGCACGCAGCCTCCTTCGACGAGGAGGACGAAGACGCTGACGACGAGGACGCAGGCGGTGCGGGCGGCGACCCGGCCGCGTCGGCCGAGTCGCTGAGCGAGGCGGAGGTCGAGGCGCTGCGCCTGGAGGAGATCGAGCTCTGGGGCCGGGCTGCCGCGCTCTACGCGGAACTCGGCCCGGACCATCTGCGGGACCGGTTCCAGTGCCTGAACAACGCCGCCTGGACGGAGCAGGAGCGGGGCCGCCCGGAAGCGGGCGCGGCCCGCGTCCGTGCACTGATCGACGAGGTCGAAGCCATGCCGGAGGGCGCCGCGCCCGACTGGCTCCTGCCGTCCGCCGAGCGTCTGTACTCCCAGCTGACGGCCTGAGCCCACTGCCGTGGGGGGGGGGGGGGGGGGGGCCGGCCCGCCGCCCCCCCCCCCCCCGCCAGATGAATTCGGGGACAGGACGGGCGGACGACCCAAACCATAAATGAACTACAGCACC
>NZ_JBIAHP010000005.1:153519-391588 GCF_042870715.1 Streptomyces sp. NPDC006463
CGCCGGGGGGCCCCGCCCCCCCCGGCCCCCGGCCGCCCCCCGCGCGCCTGACCCCCCCCGGCCCGGCCTCCCCCCCGGCGCGGGGGGCGCCGCCGCCCCCGGCCCGGGGCCGCGCCCACGACCGTGGGATCAGGTGTCCAGCTGGGCCAGGGCCTCCACGGCGATCTTCTCGAAGACCGACTCGTCCGCGGCGAAGTCGGAGTCCGGGATCGGGGCGTGGATCACCAGCTCGGTGAAGCCCAGCTCACGGTGGCGGCCCGCGAAGTCGACGAATGCGTCCACGGATTCCAGCATGGTGCTGCGTTCGGGGGTGAAGCCGGTCAGCAGGATCTTCTCCATCGGCCCGAACTCACGCCCGATCTCGGCGCAAGCCGACTCCAGCCCGCCGATCTGCCGGCGCAGGGCCTCCAGCGATTGCTCGGGCGTGCCGTCCTCGAAGATCTTCGGGTCTCCCGCGGTCACCCAGGCCTGGCCGTGGCGGGCGGCGAGCCGCAGGCCGCGCGGTCCGGTGGCAGCGACCGCGAACGGCAGTCGCGGCCGCTGCACGCAACCGGGGATGTTGCGGGCCTCCTCGGCCGAGTAGAAGGTGCCCTGCGAGCTCACCGCGCCCTCGGTCAGCAGCTGGTCCAGCAGCGGTACGAATTCGGCGAAGCGGTCGGCCCGCTCGCGCGGGGACCAGGGCTCCTGGCCGAGCGCGGTCGCGTCGAAGCCGTTGCCGCCCGCTCCGATGCCGAGGGTGATGCGCCCGCCGGAGATGTCGTCCAGGGAGATGAGGTCCTTGGCGAGGGTCACCGGATGGCGGAAGTTCGGCGAGGTGACCAGCGTCCCCAGGCGCATCCGCTCGGTGGCCGCGGCCGCCGCGGTCAGGGTGGGCACCGCGCCGAACCACGGTCCGTCGCGGAATCCCCGCCACGACAGGTGGTCATAGCTGTATGCGGTGTGGAACCCGAGCGTCTCCGCCCGTACCCACTGGTCGCGGCCCCCTTCGTGCCATCGACGTACCGGGAGGATCACCGTGCTCAGACTCAGACTCATGCGTTCGAGCCTACGGCGCTCAGCCGACGGGTAGTGCGTTCCGGTCCTGCCGCGTCGCGTCGGCGCCGAGCGCTCCCTGTCGAATGATCTTCCGGAAAACCCCTCCATGGAGAGCGGTAATTCAGAAGCAAGAAGTCGCAAAGCGATCCCTGGCGAAAGAAACCAAAGACTTCCGGCATCGTCGATCACGGATTCGGCCGAGCCGACTACTGTGCGATTCCGAGAGCTGGTTGACCCACGGCACCCGCAGTGGATGCCTTGTCCGAATTCAGCCTCTGACGAGGGGTGGTCGTGCTCGAAATCACCATGCCGGGAGACCGGACGGCTTTGGTCTCCGCCGCCCCTGAGACCCCCCGGGCCGCCACGGCCGTGTCTGTTTCACGAGCGGGAGCCGACTGGTGACGTATCCCGTTCTCCCTGGAGCATCCTCGACACCCGCGGACTGGTCACTGCCGCTGCCGCTGCCATCGGTGGCGCCTGCGGCGGAGCCGTCGGTCGCACCTTCGACGGCGCCTTCGATGGCCTCTTCGATGGCCTCTTCGATGGCGTCCGCGTCGGCGTCGGCGTCGGCGTCGGCGTCGGTCGTGCCGTCGGACCGGGCAACCCAGGAGCTGGCCCGGAATCTGGTCCGCGCTCGTCGCGAACGGCTTTCCGGCACTCTGGTCGTGGTGGGCGACCCGGGCGGCACCTTCTACCTCGTGAACGGTGCCATCGTCGCGGTCGAGTCCCCCGGGGCACCGACCGTGGAAACCCTGCTCGTGCGTTCCGGGCGGGTCGGGAAGGACGAGTGGGCGGCTGCCTATCGCGCCGGCGCGACCGTCGGCCGTATCGGAGCGGAACTGATCGACCGGACGCTGGTCGGTGCCGCCGAGCTGCAGCTGATGTGTCTCATGGCGGCCCTGGACGGGGCTCTCTCCGTGGGCATGGGCCGCATGGACGAGTGCATCCTCGAACCCGGCGGGGGCGGCCACCACCTGGTGGCACCACAGGGCATCGAAGCGGACTGGCTGTTCCAGGAGGCGAGTCGCCGCGTCAAGGCTCTTACTTCGCTGCGGGTGCCGCTCTCCCCTTTCCGGGACCGGATGGCGCTGACGCCCACCGGAGCCGCGTCGGCAAACGGTTCGACGGCCGGTGAGCGACGGGAAATCCTTCTGCACGTCAATGGCCGTCGCAGCTCGCGGGACATCGCCTTTCTACTGGGGCGGGGCCTGTACGCCGTCACGGTGGAACTCACGCGCATGCTCAGCGACGGCCTGGTCGAGGTGGTGCCCTCCCCTGCGGCTGTTCCTCTCGGCGAGCCCGCCGGGGCGGCCGATCGGGTGTCGAACGCCCACGCCCCGCACCGCCTGTCGGGCGTAAGCGGGCTGCCTCGGCGCCAGCGCGGCATGAGTGGAATCCACGACGTCCTGCCCCTGCGGCCGGTGACGGATCGCCGGTAGCGGCCACCAGCACAGAACAGCAAGTCGCACAGGCGACTGGGAGCGATCCCAGCGTGAACAAACAGGAGAATTGTGACGATCAAAAGTGACGAACTGGCCGCTGAGATGCGCGCGCTCCGCGATCGGGTCGTCGGTGTCACGGACGTGATCGTGGCCTCGGCCGACGGCCTGCTGATCACTGCCGAAGCAGACGTCAGTGTCGACGGGGAGTGCCTGGCCGCTCTCACCGCGGCGGCGCTCGGCATCGCCCGCCGGACGGGCACCGCCACGGGCAAGGGACTGGTCCACCACACCGTCGCACGGTTCAACGACGGCTATCTGGTCACGCAGGCGATCGGTGACATGGCGTTGATGGCGGTGCTCGGCGACTCGGGCATGGACGTGAAGCGGTTCCACTCCGAGTCGCAGTTGAGCGCCGACCGGATCGGCCTCCTGCTGACGTCCGAGACCGGAATCGCTCCGGCCGGCTGAGTGCTGCCGGTGGCGCTCCACCGGCAGCACTCACGACCACACGATCACCCCGGCAGGTCCGGCTTCGGGCCTTATCCGAAACAAATCCATCAGAAGGAAAACCATGAGCGTATCGGGAGCCTCAGGTCCCCAGAGCATGTCCGACCGGGTGGTCACCATAGTCAAAACCCTCCGCGCGGAGGTACCGGAGTGCGTGGCCGCCGGGGTCATCGACATGTCAACGGGCATGTTGCTGTCGGTGGAAACCGTCGACTCGCACCCGCCGGAGGTACTCGACATGCTGTCGGCGGCCACACTCGACCTCTTCCAGGGCCGGAATGTGGTGATGATCGAGAACATTTTCAAGGAGCGTCGCGGAGTGGTGTCCGACCGGCACTATTTCCAGGAAATCCTTGTCAACAGCGACAACCTGGCGCACCTCTTCCTGCGCGTCGACAGTGCGGACGAGGTGGTCGCCGTCGTGGTCTGCCGCAAGTCGGCGAACGTGGGGATGCTCTTCGCGCAGGCCCGACGAGTACTGAAGGACAACGGACCGCTGTGACAGCCCTGCTGCGGCCTTCGTGTTTCACGTGAAACATCGCCATCCCTCCGATGTTTCACGTGAAACATCAGGCCGTCGGCACCGGACGAGCCGCACATGGTCCGGCCCTCCGCGGGCAATGGGCGAAGATGGAGCCGTGACCTCGGCTCCCCAGCGCCCGGACGGGCCAACCCCCATGCCCCGGCTCATCGCCACCGACCTCGACGGCACCCTGCTGCGCGATGACAAGTCCGTCTCGCCCCGCACGGTCGCCGCTCTCGCGGCCGCCGAGGAGGCCGGCATCGAGGTCTTCTTCGTCACCGGACGCCCGGCCCGCTGGATGGGCGTGGTCAGTGACCACGTCCATGGCCACGGCCTCGCGATCTGCGCGAACGGCGCGGCGGTCGTCGACCTCCACGCCGGACGAGAGTTCGTACAGGTAAGAGCCCTCCCGAGAGCTGCCGCCCTCGCCGTCGTGGACGCCCTGCGGGCTGCTGCGCCCGGTACCTCCTTCGCGGTCGAATTGACCACCGGCATCAACTACGAGCCGACGTACCCGCCGTTCTTCCAGGACCCGGGCGCCAACGTCGCCACCGCCGAGAAGCTGCTGCGCGAGGACACGGACGAAGGCAACGCACCGGTGCTCAAGCTCCTCGCACACCACGCCGAGCTGGCCCCGGACGAGTTCCTCGCCCTGGCCCGCTCCACCGCCGGCGAGTACGCAGCGATCACCCGCTCCAGCCCGACCTCCCTGCTGGAGGTCAGCGGAAAGGATGTCTCCAAGGCGAGCACCCTGGCGCTGTGCTGCGCCGAGCGCGGTATCTCCCCCGCCGAGGTCGTCGCCTTCGGGGACATGCCGAACGACGTGGAGATGCTCAACTGGGCGGGCACCTCGTACGCGATGGGCAACGCCCATCCGGATGTGATCGCGGCCGCGTCCGGCCGTACGACCGCCAACAACGAGGACGGCGTCGCCGTCGTCATCGAGCACATCGTGGCCGACCGGATCGCGCATCGTCTGCTCCAAGGACAATCTCCTGCGACACCTGGACGCCTGGACGCCTAGGGCCTGATCCGGGACAGGCAGCCCTAGAGCGGGGCCTCCCACACGACGGTGGTCCCGCCACCGCCGTCGCCGATGCCCGGGCCGTACGAGCTCGCGCCGCCCAGCGACTCGGCCCGTCGGCGCAGATTCCGCAGCCCGCTGCGCCGTCCACCCTCGGTGATCCCCACCCCGTCGTCGGCGACCTCCAGCCGGACCCCGGGGCGCCCGTCGGCCAGCGTGACCGTGGAATCCACGACCACCTCGATCCGGGACGCGTCGGCATGGCGGAACGCGTTGGACAGGGCTTCGCGCAGCGCGGCGATCAGGTTCTTGCCCACCAGGTCGTCCACGACCGCGTCGATCGGGCCGAGGAAACGGTGCGCGGGCTTGAAGCCGAGCGGCACGGCGGCCATGTTGATCTCCCGCAGCACCCGGGTGCGCAGCCCGGAGGGGGCTTCCGCCGGGCCCTGCTGGAGCGCGAAGATCGCCGTGCGGATCTCCTGGATCGTCACGTCCAGCTCGTCCACGGCCTTGCCGATCCCGTCACCGACCTCGGGGACGATGGACCGGCGCTGGGCGCCCTCCAGCATCATCCCGGTGGCGAACAGCCGCTGGATCACCAGGTCGTGCAGGTCCCGGGCGATCCGGTCGCGGTCCTCGAACACGGCGAGCCGCTCCCGGTCGCGCTGCGCCTCGGCCATCATCAGGGCGAGCGCGGCCTGGGAGGCGAACTGCGTGGCCAGGGTTCGCTCGGCCTCGCTGAACGGGCGCTTGCCGCGGGCCCGCGGAGTGACCAGGGCGCCCAGTACCCGCCCCCCGCTGTGCAGCGGAAGCATCATGCAGGGTCCGTACTGGCTGGTGAGCTTGCTGACCATGCGCGGGTCGGACGCGGCGTCGTCCACGAAGACGGGCTCGCCCTGCAGCAGCCTGTTCACCACCGGGCTCTCGGCGGGGATGACCACGCCGAGCGAGGTGGCGGGGTTCTCGGCGGAGACGGCGACGATCTCCATCCCGCCGTCCTCGGTCGGCAGCATCACGATGCCGGCGGAGGAGTTGGCCAGGCGACGGGCCTGCTCGGCGACCACGGCGAGGGCGTCGTCCGCGTCCCCGCCGGACAGCAGGGCGGTGGTGACGGCCACCGAGCCGTCGATCCAGCGCTCGCGCTGAGTGGCGGCCTCGTACAGCCGGGCATTGCCGATGGCGATGCCCGCCTCGGTGGCCAGCACCCGGACCATGTGCACGTCGTAGTCGTTGAACGCGCCACCGCCGTTCTTCTCGGCAAGGTACAGATTGCCGAAAATCTCCCCCTGCACCCTGATCGGGACACCGAGGAAGGTCTTCATGGGCGGATGGTGCGGAGGGAATCCCGCCGAGCGCGGATCCTTCGTCAGATCGTCGAGGTGCACGGTGTCGGGGTGCGAGATCAACGCTCCCAGAAGACCCCGCTTCCCGTCCGGACGGTGCCCGATCTTCCGGGCCAGCTCGGGGCTGATCCCGTACGTGACGAAGTCCGAAAGCCCGCGGCCCTCGGTGTCGACGACGCCGATCGCCGCATAGCGGGAGTCCGCGAGCTCGGCCGCGGTCTCGCAGATGCGGTCCAGCGTGGAGTGCAGCTCAAGCCCGGTACCGACCGACCTCATGGCCTCCAGCAGTTGCGGTACCCGGGCCGTGAGCTCGGTGGACAGGCCCTGCAGACTCCTGGCGGCCTGGGTGGCGGCCATCAGCGGGTCCGGTGTTCCAGGTGACGGGTCCTGCGGCTCCGGCGGGTCCTGCGGTTCCTGCGGCTGCGACTCCTGCAGTGACATGCCCTTGAGACTAGTTAGTCCCCTTTAGCGGGGAAAGTCGGCCTGGAGGAAGTCGGCCACGGGCCCGTCCGCCTCCCGTTCCCGCTCCAGCAGCCGCCGCAACGGCCCCTCGGCGGCGGCCAGCTCCTCGTACGCCCCGCGCTGGACGACCTCTCCGCCGTCGAGCACGAGCACCTCGTCGACTGCCTCCAGGCCGGCGAGCCGGTGGGTGATCAGCACGGTGGTACGGCCCTGGGTCGCTTCCAGCAGGTCCGCCGTCAACGCGTCCGCCGTGGCCAGGTCCAGATGCTCGGCCGGCTCGTCCAGCACCAGCACGGGGAAGTCCGCGAGGAGCGCCCGCGCCAGGGCCAGGCGCTGGCGCTGGCCGCCGGAGATCCGCTCGCCGTGCTCGCCGACCAGCGTGTCCAGCCCGTCCGGCAGTCCGTCGGCCCACTCCAGCAGCCGCGCCGCGGCCAGCGCTTCCCGGAGCTCTTCCTCGCTCGCTCCGGTCCGGGCCAGCCGCAGGTTCTCCCGCACCGAACTGTCGAAGAGGTGCGCGTCCTGGGCACAGAGCCCGACGAGCGCACGGACGTCATCACCGTCGAGGGTCCGGGCGTCGGTCCCGCCCAGGGTGTACGCGCCGTCGCGCAGGTCCAGGAACCGCAGCAGGACCTGCGCCAGCGTGGTCTTTCCGGAGCCCGAGGGTCCGACGACGGCGACGCGGTGGCCGGCCTCCAAGGTCAGGTCCAGGCCCCGCAGCGCATCGCGTTCCTGGCCGGGGTGCCGGGCGGTGAGCCCCGTCAGCCGCAGCGGGAAGGGCGAACCGGGCGCAGCCGCGGGCTGCTCCGGCTCGGCGACGGGAACCGGGGAGTCGATGACCTCGTAGACCCGCTCGGCGCTGCGGCGCACCCGCTGGCGGTACTGGACGGCGAGCGGAAGGCCGGCCACCGCCTCGAACGCGGCGAGCGGCGTCAGCACCGCGACGGCCATGGCCACCCCGGACAGCCGTCCGTCGTGGACCGCGGTGGCCGCCGCGGCCGCGGCGGCCACGACGGTGAGCCCGCACACCAGGGCGGACAGTCCGCCGCCCAGACCGCCTGCGGCGGCTCCGCGCGCGGCGATGCGCGTCAGCACGCCGTCGCTCTCCCGGGCCCTGCCCTTGCGGTCCTCCAGCGCCCCGGCGACGGTCAGTTCCGCGGTACCGGTGAGCAGATCGGCCACCCGGGTGGCAAGCTCACCCCGGGCGGGAGCGAGCCGGCGCTCGGCACGCCGGGAGCAAGCCCCGCTCACCAGCGGAACGCCGACCCCTGCGGCGAGCAGTCCGACGGCGAGGGCGCCGCCGGCCTCCGGCAGCAGCCAGACGGTGAAGGCGACCGAGCCGGTGCCCACGAGCACCGCGGTGCCCACCGGCAGCAGCCAGCGCAGCCAGTAGTCCTGGAGTGCGTCGGCGTCGGCCACCAGCCTGGCCAGCAGATCCCCGCGCCGGTGCTCTCGCAGCCCGGCGGGGGCGATGCGCTCCAGCCGCCGGTACACGGAGACCCTGAGATCGGCGAGCATCCGCAGCACGGCGTCGTGCGAGACGAGCCGCTCGGCGTACCGGAAGACGGCCCGCCCCATTCCGAAGGCCCGGGTGGCGGTGACCGCCACCATCAGATAGAGCACGGGGGGCTGTTCGGAGGCCCGTGAGATCAGCCAGCCGGAGACCGCCATCAGCCCGACGCTGCATCCGACGGCCAGCGCCCCGAGGAGCAGTCCGAGCCTGAAGCGTCCTTGCCAGGCCCTGGCCACCGCCCGGACCCGACCCAGCGGATCGGCTGCGCCCGGAGCGGTCCCGCCACCGGCCTGAGCCGGCTCGGGCGCGGCTGCGAGGATCCGCTCCCCGCCATCGGCACCGCCCGAGGCGTCGGTCCGGACGGAGGCGGGACGGGGGAGCGGGCCCTCGGCGGCGGGCAGCCCGGAACGGCCGTCGGCCTGCGCGATCGGAACCACCCGGTCGGCGACGGCGAGCAGCGCCGGCCGGTGCACGACCAGCAGCACGGTCCGGCCCACGGCGAGCCGCCGGACCGCGTCCACCACCCCGGCCTCGGTCTCGCCGTCCAGCGCCGCGGTCGGCTCGTCCATCAGCAGCACGGGCCGGTCCGCCAGGAACGCCCGCGCCAGGGCCAGCCGCTGGCGCTGTCCGGCGGACAGACCCACGCCGCCCTCGCCCAGGAGGGTCTCCACCCCGCGCGGCAGCGCCGTCACGAACTCCCAGGCGCCGGCGTCCTTCAACGCCCGGGCCACCTCCGCGTCGGAGGCTCCCGCCCGGGCCAGCCGTACGTTCTCCCCGATCGATCCGGCGAACAGGTGCGGACGTTGCGGCACCCAGGCGATCTGCTCCCGCCACTGCTCTTGGGACAGCTCCGCCTGGTCCACTCCCGCTACCCGCACCCGCCCCGCGGTCGGTGTCACGAACCCCAGCAGCACCTGGAGCAGTGTGGACTTCCCGGCCCCGCTCGGTCCGGTGAGGGCCACGCACTCGCCCGGTTCGACCGTCAGCGAGAGCGGCCCGGGCGAGTCCTGGCCCCGGCCCTCGTACCGGACCCGGACGTCATCGATCTCGATGCGCAGAGGAACGCCGCTCGGCAGCCCGGCCCCGCCGACCGGGCGTTCGACGGGTGTCTCCAGCACCTCGAAGATCTCCTCCGCGGCGGCCAGACCCTCGGCGGCCGCGTGGTACTGCGCGCCGACCTGCCGCAACGGCAGGTACGCCTCGGGTGCCAGGATCAGGATGACCAGTCCGGTGTAGAGGTCGAGATCCCCGTGGACCAGCCGCATGCCGATGGTCACTGCCACCAGCGCCACCGACAGGGTCGCCAGCAGCTCCAGGGCGAAGGAGGAGAGGAAGGCGATGCGCAGCGTCCGCATCGTCGCGCGCCGGTAGTCGTCGGTGATCTTGCGGATCGACTCGGCCTGGGCCTTGGCCCGCCCGAAGACCTTCAGCGTGGGAAGTCCGGCGACCACATCGAGGAAATGCCCCGACAGGCGTGACAGCAGCCGCCACTGACGGTCCATCCGTGACTGGGTGGCCATCCCGATGAGGATCATGAACACGGGGATCAGGGGCAGGGTGACCACGATGATGGCCGCCGACACCCAGTCCTCGGTGACGATGCGGGCGAGCACGGCCGCCGGCACGACCACCGCGAGCCCCAGCTGGGGGAGGTAGCGGGAGAAGTAGTCGTCGAGGGCGTCCACACCTCGGGTGGCCAGCGCCACCAGCGACCCGGTCTTCTGTCCCGTCAGCCAGGCGGGGCCGAGATCTGCGGCCCGGTCCAGCAGCCTGCCGCGCAGTTCCGACTTGACCGCCGCACCGGCCCGGTGCGCGGCCAGCTCTGTCAGCCAGGTGATCAGGCCGCGCCCGAGCGCCACCGCCGCGAGCAGCAGGAGGGGCGTCCGCAGCTCCGCCCCGCCGAGCCCCTCCTCGAAGGCACCGACCACGATCTCGGCGATGAGCATCGCCTGTCCGACGACCAGCCCTGCCCCGGCGAGGCCCAGGGCCACCACGGCCGCCAGGAAGAGGCGGGTGGAACGGGCGTACCGAAGCAGGCGCGGGTCGATCGGTTTCACGTGAAACATCCCCCAAGGGAGGGTCAGGCGGGAGGGGCGGGTGCCGGGGCTCAGTGCACGTCGACGATGTGCTGCGTCCCGATCCGCTTGCGGAACACCCAGTACGTCCAGCCCTGGTAGAGCAGGACGAGCGGCGTGGCCACTGCCGCGCACCAGGTCATGATCTTCAGGGTGTAAGGGCTGGACGAGGCGTTGGTGACCGTGAGGCTCCAGGCGTCGTCCAGCGAGGACGGCATGACGTTCGGGAACAGCGTCAGGAAGAGCATCGCGACGGCCGCCGCGATGGTGATCCCGGACAGTGCGAACGACCAGCCCTCGCGGCCCGCCAGGTTGAAGCCGAGGGCTCCGACCAGCGCGATCACCGCGACGGCCATCGCGACCAGGCTCTTGGCGTCGCCGCTGTCGACCTGGGTCCAGCCCAGGAAGAGCAGGGCCAGTACGGCGGTGGCCACACCCAGCCGGGTCGCCAGCTTCCGCGAGCGCTCCCGTATGTCACCGACCGTCTTGAGCGAGGTGAAGACCGCGCCGTGGAAGGTGAACAGGGTGAGCGTGACCAGGCCGCCGAGGATCGAGTAGACGTTGAGCAGGTCGAGGAAAGTGCCGACGTACTCCTTGTTCTGGTCGATCTTCACGCCGCGCACGATGTTCGCGAAGGCCACGCCCCACAGGAACGCGGGGATCAGGGAGGTCCAGAAGATCGCGTGTTCCCAGTTGGTCTGCCAGCGCTCCTCGGCCCGCTTGTGCCGGTACTCGAAGGCGACACCGCGGATGATCAGGCAGACCAGGATGAGGAGCAGCGGCAGGTAGAACCCGGAGAAGAGCGTGGCGTACCAGTCGGGGAAGGCCGCGAAGGTCGCGCCGCCCGCGGTGAGCAGCCAGACTTCGTTGCCGTCCCACACAGGTCCGATCGTGTTGATCAGGACCCGCTTCTCCGTGCGGCCGCGGGCGAGCAGCTTGGTGAGTACGCCGACTCCGAAGTCGAAGCCCTCCAGGAAGAAGTAGCCGGTCCACAGGACCGCGATGAGTACGAACCAGACGTCGTGGAGTTGCATGGTGTGGTCTCCTCAGCCTCAGTACGAGAAGGCCATCGGCCGGTCGGGGTTCTTGTCGTCTCCGCCGATCCTGGTGGGCGGGTTGAGGTCGGCCTCGGTGAGCTCCGGCGGACCGGCCTTGACGTACTTGACGAGGAGCCTGACCTCGATGACGGCGAGCACGGCGTACAGGAGGGTGAAGCCGATCATCGAGGTGAGCACCTCGGCCTGGGAGACGTTCGGCGAGACCGCGTCCCGGGTGCGCAGCACTCCGTAGACCACCCAGGGCTGGCGCCCCATCTCGGTGAAGATCCAGCCCCAGGAGTTGGCGATGAGCGGGAAGCCCATCGTCCAGAGCGCGACGATCCAGTACAGGCCGGCGAACTTCGGGCTCAGCGCCTTCTTGAAGAGGACCAGGTGAGGTACCTCCTCCTCCCCGGTGCGCAGACCCGGAGGCAGCATGAACTTCTTGCGGGTCAGCCACAGTCCCAGCACCCCGACGCCGACGGAGGCCATGCCGAAGCCGATCATCCAACGGAAGCCCCAGTAGGCGACCGGGATGTTGGGCCGGTAGTCGCCGGGGCCGAACTTCTCCTGCTCGGCCTTGTTGACGTCGTTGATGCCCGGGACGAAAGAGGTGAAGTCGTCGTTGGCCAGGAAGGACAGCAGGCCGGGTATCTCGATCGCGACCTTGTTGTGGCCCTTCTCGACGTCGCCGTAGGCGAAGACGGAGAACGGAGCCGGCGCCTCGCCGTCCCAGAGCGCCTCGGCGGCGGCCATCTTCATGGGCTGCTGCTTGAACATCACCTTGCCGAGCAGGTCACCGCTCAGGGCCGTGCCCATGCCAGCGATGATCATGACGACCAGGCCGAGCCGCAGCGAGCTCCGCATCACGGGTATGTGCTTCTTGCGCGCCAGGTGGAAGGCGGCGATGCCGGTCATGAACGCACCGCCGACCAGGAAGGCGGCCGTGATGGTGTGGAAGAACTGGGTGAGCGCGGTGTTCTGGGTGAGCACGTGCCAGAAATCGGTGAGCTCGGCCCGGCCGCGCTCCTCGTTGATCCGGTACCCGACCGGATGCTGCATCCAGGAATTGGCCGCCAGGATGAAGTAGGCGGACAGGACGGTGCCCATCGACACCATCCATATACAGGCCAGATGGATCTTCTTCGGCAGCTTGTCCCAGCCGAAGATCCACAGACCGATGAAGGTCGACTCGAAGAAGAAGGCGATCAGCGCCTCGAAGGCCAGCGGGGCGCCGAAGATGTCACCGACGAATCGCGAGTAGTCGGACCAGTTCATGCCGAACTGGAACTCCTGGACGATGCCGGTGACGACACCCATCGCGATATTGATCAAGAAGAGCTTTCCCCAGAACTTCGTGGCCCTGAGGTACTTCTCTTTCTCGGTGCGCACCCAGGCCGTCTGCAGGCCGGCCGTGAGGGCGGCGAGCGAGATCGTCAGGGGAACGAAGAGGAAGTGGTAGACGGTGGTGATGCCGAACTGCCAGCGCGCCAATGTCTCTGGCGCCAAAGCTAGGTCCACGTCGTCTTCTCCTTGTCGTCGCCGTGGGGCACAGCCGCAGGCTGCATGGCGGGTTCCCCCCATAACGGGAGGAAGCAGGACACGCTTGTGAACGCGTTCACATTCACAAGCATTATGGCGCACCCGTTTTCACCCCTTAGCGGCGGGGTCCCCCTAGCCAAGAAATTCAACAGATTGTTGAATGTGCCCCATGAAGATTCGTATCTCCTGGCCCGCCGGCCAGCTCACCGCAACCCTCGACGAGACCCCGACCAGCAGGGCGCTGGCCGAGGCCCTTCCGATCTCCGCGTCCGCGAACACCTGGGGCGAGGAGGTCTACTTCGACACCGGCGTCTCCGTGGCCCTGGAGCACGACGCCCAGCAGGTCGTCGAACCCGGCACGGTCGCGTTCTGGACCGAGGGCGACGCGCTCGCGCTGCCCTACGGCCCCACGCCCATCTCGCGCGGAGGCGAGAGCCGCCTGGCAAGCCCGTGCAACGTGCTCGGCTCGTTCGACGGCGACTCCCGCCTGCTGGCCACCGTCCGCGACGGCGACCCCGTCCGCGTGGAACTCGCGTAGCGCGCGGGCATCGCTCAACGCCCGGGCACCGCTCAATGCGCGGGCACCGCTCAATGCGCGGGCATCGCTCAACGCCCGGGCATCGCTCAACGCCTGGAAATCGCGCAACGCGTGCGAGTCCCCGCCGGAGCTACAGCTCCTTGAAGAACGCCTCCGCCGTGTGCAGGAAGAGGTCGTTCGCCTCGGTCTCACCGATCGTGACCCGCAGGCCCTCGCCCGCGAAGGGCCGGACCACCACACCGGCCTTCTCGCAGGCGGCCGCGAAGTCGGCGGTCCGCTCCCCCAGCCGCATCCACACGAAGTTCGCCTGCGTGTCCGGGACCGTCCAGCCCTGCGCCAGGAGCGTCTCGTGCACCCGGTTCCGCTCGCACACCAGCGCCCCGACGCGGCCCATCAGCTCGTCCTCGGCGCGCAGCGAGGCGACCGCCGCGTCCTGTGCGAGCTGGCTGACACCGAAGGGCACCGCCGTCTTGCGCAGCGCCGCGGCCACCGGCTCGTGTGCCACCGCGAAGCCGACGCGCAGACCGGCGAGCCCGTACGCCTTGGAGAACGTACGCAGCACGCAGACGTTCGGGCGGCTGCGGTACAGCTCGATGCCGTCCGGCACGTCCGCGTCGCGCACGAACTCGCGGTAGGCCTCGTCCAGCACCACCAGGACGTCCGAGGGCACGCGGTCCAGGAACCGCTCCAGCTCGGCGCGGCGCACCGCGGTACCCGTGGGGTTGTTGGGGTTGCAGACGAAGATCAGCCGGGTCCGCTCGGTGATCGCTTCGGCCATCGCGTCCAGGTCGTGGACGTCGCCCTCGGTCAGCGGGACCCGCACGGAGGTCGCACCCGAGATCTGCGTGATGATCGGGTAAGCCTCAAAAGAACGCCAGGCGTAGATGACCTCGTCGCCCGGGCCGGCCGTCGACTGGATCAGCGACTGGGCCACACCCACCGAGCCGGTACCGGTGGCGATGTGCTCCACCGGCACCCCGAACCGCTCCGCAATCTCGTTCACCAGGCCGGTGCAGGCCATGTCCGGGTACCGGTTGAAGTTCCCGGCGGCCGCGACCGCGCTCTCCAGCACCCCGTTCAGCGGCGGGTACGGGTTCTCGTTCGAGGACAGCTTGTACGCGACGGCCCCGCCCGCGGCGGCCGGCTTGCCGGGCTTGTATGTGGGAATGCCGTCCAGCTCGGCGCGCAGCTTCGGGCTCTTCTCGCTCACCGCAGGTCCTCCTCGACCATCCCGTACGACGTCGCCGTCGACTCAATACTGCTCACCTTATGAGGATTCCGCCCTTCCGAGAATGGGGGCGCCTGGAATGCGGGGGAGCGCGCGCATATATGCGCGCGCCGGTGGCCTACGCCGTGGCGCGCATCCCTCGTGCAGGTGAGTTGAGAACGGCCCGCGACCGTACCGTTTTGGCATGCTCGTACCCGCCGACAAGCCTCACGGCAGCCTTGGCCGAGCAAATGCCTTCAATTCCAAGGTCATTGGGGGTGGCGAACCTTGCAGAAACGTGCCTGTCAACGCGTGCATATGCACCCAGACCACCCACCCCGCCGAGCCCTACTATCGGCTCGCCATGACAGCAGCAGGGAAGCATCACGTGAGCCGGACCGAGACCACCCGGCGGGCCGCCGGCCGACAGGGCCGGGCAGGCATCAGGGACGTGGCCGCCGCAGCGGGCGTCTCCATCACAACCGTCTCCGACGCGCTCAATGGCAAGGGGCGGCTGCCGGACGCCACCCGCCGCCACGTTCGCGAGGTCGCCGACCGGCTGGGCTACCGCCCGTCCGCCGCCGCCCGCACCCTCCGTACCGGCAAGTCGGGCCTCATCGGCCTGACCGTGACGACGTACGGGGATGAACCTTTCACCTTCACCGAATTCGCCTACTTCGCCGAGATGGCCAGAGCCGCCACCTCCGCCGCGCTCGCCCGCGGCTACGCCCTCGTCATCCTCCCCGCCACCTCCCGACACGACGTGTGGTCCAACGTCGCCCTCGACGGCACCGTCGTCATCGACCCCTCCGACCACGATCCCGTCGTCACCGAACTGGTCCGCCAGGGCCTGCCCGTGGTCTCCGACGGCCGCCCCGCAGGCTCCCTCCCCGTCACTGCCTGGGTCGACAACGACCACGAGGCAGCCGTACTGGGCCTCCTCGACCACCTCGCCGCCGCCGGCGCCCGCAGGATCGGGCTGCTGACCGGCACCACCACCGACACCTACACCCGGCTCTCCACGACCGCCTACCTCAACTGGTGCGAGCGCGTCGGCCAGGACCCCGTCTACGAGTCCTACCCCGCCCACGACCCCTGCGCGGGCGCCGTGGCCGCCGACCGGCTCCTCGCCCGCCCCGACCGGCCCGACGCCGTGTACGGGCTCTTCGACCCCAACGGCACGGACCTGCTCGCGGCAGCCCGGCGCTACGGCCTGCGCGTACCCGAGGACCTGCTGCTCGTGTGCTGCAGCGAGTCCACCGTGTACGCCAACACCGAACCGCCCATCACCACCCTCTCCCTCAAACCGCGCCGCATCGGCACCGCCGTGGTGCAGCTGCTCATCGACGCGATCGAGGGAGTGGACACCGGACGCCCCGTCGAACAGGTCGTCCCGACAGAGCTCATCATCCGTACCTCGTCACAACGCAGGCAGCCCCGTACGACCGTCAGTCCGCCCCGCTCTCCGGCCCAGGACTGACGCGCCACACCACTCCTCGGCGGCGCCGCCGACACCGCCGAGGATTTCAGGAACACCGATATTGGTATAAAACGGTAGGAACGATCGGCTCCGGACAGGATTCACCACCCCTGGTGCGTCACACAGCGCGAGCCGCATTCCTATGATGGGCGCACGACATCACGGACCCTCCTCCCCGGAGGTCAGAAGGGTCCGCAGGTGTACGGCAGCGCGACGGTGGTGGAGGGGTCGATGACTCAGGGGGCCGGTCAGGGACCCGCGATGCGGACGGAGACGCTGCGGGACTTCCGGGTTCCGGTCACCGAACCCGCCCCGTACGCCGTATCCACCGGGCTGCCCGGTGAGGCTCCCGTGTACGGCGAGTACCCGGCGTACTACGAGGACGGCGCGCTGAGCGCGCCCCAGCAGCCCGGCTACGCGCCGCAGGCGAACGCACAGTCCGTGCCGCAGCCCGTGGCACCACCCGTCCCGCATCACGACGTGCACGCAGCGCAGGACATGCACGAAGCGCACGAAGCGCACGCGACCGCCGAGCCCACGGATCCCGTGGACCCAGAGGACGACGGTTTCGACGGCTACACCCCGACCCACCGCGACCTGCCCGTCATCGGCCGCGGCGCACTCGGCGGCCCCGGCGACACCATCCAGGTGCAGTACGTCCCCCAGGACACCGCGGCCGCCGGTCCCGGCCCGCTCTACGTGGTCGGCGACGTCCACGGGTACCTCGACGAGCTCGTCACCGAACTCCACGCCCAGGGCCTGATCGACAGCGAGCGTCGCTGGTCCGCGGGCAACGCCCGGCTCTGGTTCCTCGGCGACTTCACCGACCGCGGCCCCGACGGCATCGGCGTCATCGACCTCGTCATGCGGCTGTCCGCCGAGGCCGCGGCAGCCGGCGGCTACTGCAAGGCCCTCATGGGCAACCACGAGCTGCTGCTCATCGGCGCCAAGCGGTTCGGCGACACCCCCGTCTCCTCCGGCGCCGGCACGGCCACCTTCCAGGCCGCCTGGCTGCTCAACGGCGGTCAACGCACCGACATGGAGCGCCTGCAGGACGTGCACCTGCAGTGGATGTCCCGCCTGGACGCGGCCGTCCTGGAAGAGGACCACCTGCTGCTGCACTCCGACACCACGGCCTACCTGGACTACGGCGACTCCATCGAGGACGTCAACGACACCATCCACGAGCTCCTCAACCGGGGCGACGCCGACATCACCTGGGACCTCTTCCGCAAGTTCACCAAGCGGTTCGCCTTCCGCGACGAGGAGACCGGCCCGGTGGCCGTACGCGAACTGCTCGGCACGTACGGCGGCAGCCGCGTCGTGCACGGGCACAGCCCCATCCCGTACCTCCTCGGCGAAGTGGGCACCGAGGACGGCGACGAGGCGCGCGGCCCGGAGGCGGTGGACGGCCCCCACGTGTACGCGGACGGGCTCGCCATCGCCATGGACGGCGGGGTCACGATGGCGGGCAAACTGCTGGTCGTGCAACTGCCTCTGCGCGACTGAGGATTGTCATCAGGGGGGTATTTCCGGAAAGCCCCTGTCAACCTGCGGTGTGGTCCCTCTACCATCGCTCTATCCGTAGCAGGCTCTCCTCCGTTTGTGCCGGCGCCCGGGTCTACGCGGGCAAACCGGCCTCCACGGAGCATCGGGGGATGCACATGACCAGCGCTCCGCACCTGCTGACCGAAGACCGGCCCGAGTTCGATCGGCTCCTCGACGAGGCGCTGCGCACCGCACACGAACGGCCCGAGCTCGCCACCCTCGGCGAACGCCTGAACGCCGAACAACTGCGCACCATGGCCCTGGGGGCCGGCGCACTGCTGACGGCTGCGGCCGCCGCAGAGTACGACTACTACGTGAAGCTCCGCGAGGAACGACGCGACGAGGCCCTCTCCGCTCCCGGGACCCTGGACGAGGAGGACGGCGGACAGGGCGGCGCGGGCCTCGGCGCCGTGATCGCGGTCCTCGCACCCGTTCTGGCGGGCACCGCCATGCTGATCTTCTTGCTCGTGGGCTACATCCTGAAGATGATCGAGCCCGAACCGGCCTTCGCCGAGACCATGCTGACGGCGGGTTCGTTCTTCGGGGTGCTCACCGCCACCGCCCTGATCTTCGCCGTGATCGGCCTGCTGGTGACCGCGCTGCGCAACAGCGCGACCGAGGTCGCCGCGGACGAGGCGGAGGCGATACCCGACGAGGTCGCACAGGCCCGGGAGGCCTGGCGGAACGCGCTGCTGGAGCGCGGGATCATGCCGTTCCTGCGGGACGCCCTGGCCGATCCGAGTTCGCGGCCGGAATATCCGGCGCCCCGCACGCCAGGGGCCGGGCGCATCCCCAACCTGGGATACACCCGGCCCGACTTCACCAGTCCGGGATCGCCGTCACAGGGTCCCCGGCCGGGCTACACGCCTCCGGACTTCACCGGCCCGGACTTCGGCGGCCCGGAGCACGAGCCGGAGTAGGCCTCCCGGCCTCCCGGCCTCGCGCCCCGCTTCCCTTCCTCTGCTTCCCCTACTTCAGTGCCTTCGGAAGGTAGTTGGGGTTCATCGGCCGGATCGGCGGCGCATTGGCCGCCCGGCGGGCGAGGTCCGGGTCACCCTCGTCGGGCTGGGGTTCTGCCTCCGCCCACACCCCGTTGCATGTGAGGGTGTTGTTTCCGGGGACGACGGCGCAGGTGGTCTCCGAGATCACGCCGTCCGTCGTCACCACCTCGACCAGCAGCTGGTTGGCCTGATGGCTGATGGAGATCGCGCAGGCGTCGTCCGGGTAATCGCCCTCCGGGTTGAGGGTGAGGTCGTACCAGGTCCACAGACCCGGGGTCGGCTGAAGCCCGCGGATGCCCGCGTACGCATTGCCGTCGCCGGGGAGCACCGCCTTGAACTCCCGTGCGTTGCTGTCACGGACGGAGTCGATGTCGACGCACTGGGACGCGCCGGTGGCTCCGGTGGCACCTGTCGCGCCGGTCGCACCAGTGGCACCCGTAGCACCGGTAGCTCCGGTCGGGCCCTGCGGACCCCTGGGACCCGTCGGGCCCGTCGGACCCTGCTTGCACTCGTCGTCGCCGCCTCCACCGCGCGGGCCGACGGGGGTTGCCGCTCTCGGATCGTAATCGTGCTTCTTCGACTCGCAGTGGTCGCCGCCTGCCGGGGTCGCCGCGCGGACTGTCGCGGCTGCCTGGATGGCCTGCCCCGTGGCGAACGCGGGGCTGGAAATCCCCGTCATCACCAGGGCGAGTGATGCGAGCGTGCCTCCAGTCAGCCAACTGCTCCGCCGGGGCAGCGGACCAAGGTGTGACCTGGTCCTGTTCTCGGGGCTCATATACGCCGCTCCTTCTCGAAACCGGATCGAACGATGTGCGATGGGCCGTCTCGGGCCACCTCGGTCATCGTGGGTATCGCGGTCGCAAGCGGTGGAACGCCTCGCGGATAAGTCAACTTATCGGACCAGCGGTACGAGCCCAATGGAGTCTTTTGGGCGGTGGCGGACGCGACGCGCCCAGGCACGGACGAACCGTGCCCTACCGTCGCCTCACGGTCGTTTTCATCACCACAGGGGATGGAATCCTTGAGAGCAACAGTCTGCCTGAACATGATCGTCAAGAATGAGGCACCGGTGATCCGGCGCTGTCTCGAATCGGTGCGCCCTTTGATCGATACATGGGTGATCGTGGACACGGGCTCGACGGACGGCACCCAGGACATCATCCGGGAATTCCTCAGCGATCTCCCCGGTGTCCTGCACGAACGGCCGTGGAAGGGATTCGGCGAAAGCCGCAGCGAGGCGATCGACCTCGCACGCTCCAGCGCGGACTACCTGCTGTTCATCGACGCCGACGACGTGATGCAGGTACAGCCCGGCTTTCGCATGCCGGACCTCACGTTCGACGCGTACCGCATCGCGGTGCACCACGAGCCCGTCATCCACTGGAGGCCCGCTCTGGTCTCCACCCGCTTGCCGTGGAAATACGTCGGCGTACTCCACGAGTACCTCGATTGCGAACTCCGGCACAGCAGCGGCGTGCTCGAAGGCGCCAATATCCTCATCGTCGGAGGCGGGGCACGCCTCAGGGACTTGGGCGAACGGGAGAAGTACCTGCGCGACGCGGCGGTACTCGAACAAGGGCTGATCGAGGAACCCGGAAATGCCCGGTACGCGTTCTACCTGGCCCAGAGCTGGCGCGACGCGGGAGAACCGGAGAAATCCCTCGCCGTCTACGACCGCCGGGCGGCGATGGGCGGCTTCGCCGAGGAAGCCTTCTGTGCCCAGCTGTACGCGGCACGGATCGCGGCGAACCTCAAGAAGCCGTCGGCCGAGGTGATGGACCGCTTCCTTCGCGCACACGAGAGCCGCCCCACGCGCGCCGAAGCGATCGGCAGCCTCGCCCGCATCTGCCGGCTCGAAAGCCGCTGGCCGCTGGCGTACATGTTCGCCCGGCAGGCGGTCCGGATCCCCCGCCCGGACGACATCCTGTTCGTCGAGTTCGACTGGCACGAATGGCGCGCGCTCGACGAACTCGCCGTGGCCGCCTACTGGGTCGGCGAGTACCAGGAGTCGCTGGACTGCTGCGAGCGCCTCCTCCAGGACGGCCGCCTCCCGGACTCCCAGCGTGACCGGGTCACCGAGAACCTCGCGTTCGCGCGCCGCAAGCTGGACCCGCAGTATCAGGTGGTCGCCTGACCGCCGCTCCACGCAGCACGCGACCGGAGGGCGTCGCCCGGGCCGACAGGCCGTGGAGCGGCGCCCTCCAGTCGTTGCGCTGGGCCGTCGCGTCGGCCGGCCGCAGCGGCTGCTCTAGGGGAGGTGGCCCCGGGATGCTCTGCGCATCAGGTCTCCCTTGAATTCCTTGCCCCGGAGGGTTCCGGGCGTCGGGGCGGGGGTCAGTTCGGTCCACCCCTCGTCCCAGGTGAAGCTGGTGCCGTTGGTGTCACCGTGTGTCTGGTAGACCTTCCCGTCCGTCGTCACGACCTTTACGTACGAGTTGCTGCCCTGCTCGATGATCGAGATGCCGCAGGCCTTGCCGAAGGGGAATCCCGGGTTGTCCGCGTTCGTCAGGTCCTGCCAAACAGGCACACCTCCGGCCGTGGCCGCGCGGCCGACGTAGGCGATGCCGTTCGTGAGAGCGGCACTGAACGACACGGTGTTCGAAGGCGCGGAGCTGTCGATGTCGTCGCAGGGCCCGGTACCCGTGGCGCCGGTCGCACCGGTAGTACCTGTGGCACCCGTACTGCCCGTGGCACCCGTGGCACCCGTGGCACCGGTCGCACCCGTCGCACCGTCCACGCCATCCGCGCCGTCCGCACCGTCGGCACCCGGAGCACCCGTCGCACCCGTCGCACCGGTCGCACCCGTCGCACCGTCCACGCCATCCGCGCCGTCCGCACCGTCGGCACCCGGAGCACCCGTCGCACCCGTCGCACCCGTCGCACCCGTGGCACCCGTCGCACCCGTGGCACCCGTGGCACCGGTCGCACCGTCCACGCCATCCGCGCCGTCCGCGCCGTCGGCACCCGGAGCACCCGTCGCACCCGTCGCACCCGTCGCACCCGTGGCACCCGTGGCACCGGTCGCACCGTCCACGCCATCCGCGCCGTCGGCACCCGGAGCACCCGTCGCACCCGTGGCACCCGTCGCACCCGTGGCACCCGTGGCACCGGTCGCACCGTCCACGCCATCCGCGCCGTCGGCACCCGGAGCACCCGTACCGCCCGTCGCACCCGTCGCACCCGTGGCACCGGTCGCACCCGTGGCACCGTCCACGCCATCCGCACCGTCCGCACCCGGAGCACCCGTCGCGCCCGTCGCGCCCCTCGCACCCCTCGCGCCCGTCGCGCCCGTCGCGCCCGTCGCACCGTCCACACCCGGAGCACCCGTGGCGCCCGTCGCACCCCTCGCGCCCGTCGGCCCTGTCGGGCCCCGCCTGCCCTGTTCGCACCTGTCGTCACCGGCGGGCCCGGACTCGATGCCCGCGGCCCTCGGGTCGTCGTCCGGATCCTCGTCCTGGCGGTGGTGATGCCCATTCGGCTTGCATTGGTCTCCACCGGTGGAGCTCGCCGCGTTCACCCGCCCGGCCGCCTGAATGCTCTGAGCAACGGCGAAGGCGGGGCTGGCGACTCCCATCATGACCAGGGCGAGCGATGCGAGGGTGCCGCCCGTCAGCCATCTGCTCCTTCTCGGCAGTGGTCCGAGCGTCGTTGACCTGGTCCTGTTTTCGGGGCTCATAGCACTCCTACTCGAAACCGCTCGACCGATGTGTGGCCGGGGCTCTCCGGCCACACATCGGTCAGCGTGGGAAGCTCTGCCGCGAGTGGCGGGACAACTCGCAGATGAGTCCACTTATCGGATCAGCGATGCGACACCAACGGCCGCTATGACGGCCGTGGCGAGCGGGAGCACTCCGACGCAAAAAACGGGCGGACCCGCGACTCCCCCCATAGGGTCGCGGGTCCGCTCCGTGGCTCCTGTCGACCGGCTCAGTCGGCCAGCGGCAGGTAGACGCGGTTGCCCGAGGCCGCGAACTCGGCGGACTTCTCCGCCATGCCCGCCTGGATCTCCTCGGCCTTCAGGTCGCCGCCGTGCTCACGGCGGATGTCCTGCGAGATCTTCATCGAGCAGAACTTCGGACCGCACATGGAGCAGAAGTGAGCGGTCTTGGCCGGCTCGGCGGGAAGCGTCTCGTCGTGGAACTCACGGGCCGTGTCCGGGTCGAGGGCCAGGTTGAACTGGTCCTCCCAGCGGAACTCGAACCGCGCGTCCGACAGGGCGTCGTCCCACTCCTGGGCGCCCGGGTGGCCCTTGGCGAGGTCCGCCGCGTGCGCCGCGATCTTGTACGTGATGACGCCGGTCTTCACGTCGTCACGGTTCGGCAGGCCCAGGTGCTCCTTGGGCGTGACGTAGCAGAGCATCGCGGTGCCCCACCAGGCGATCATCGCGGCGCCGATGCCCGAGGTGATGTGGTCGTACGCGGGCGCGACGTCCGTGGTCAGCGGGCCGAGCGTGTAGAACGGCGCCTCCTCGCAGATCTCCTGCTGGAGGTCGATGTTCTCCTTGATCTTGTGCATCGGGACGTGGCCCGGGCCCTCGATCATCGTCTGCACGTTGTGGCGCTTGGCGATCGTGTTCAGCTCGCCCAGCGTCTTCAGCTCCGCGAACTGCGCCGCGTCGTTGGCGTCCGCGATGGAACCGGGGCGCAGGCCGTCACCCAGCGAATACGTGACGTCGTACGTGGCGAGGATCTCGCAGAGCTCCTCGAAGTTCGTGTAGAGGAAGTTCTCCTTGTGGTGCGCCAGGCACCACGCGGCCATGATCGACCCGCCACGGGAGACGATGCCGGTCTTGCGGCGGGCGGTCAGCGGCACGTACGGCAGCAGCACGCCGGCGTGCACCGTCATGTAGTCGACGCCCTGCTCGGCCTGCTCGATGACCGTGTCCTTGTAGATCTCCCAGGTCAGGTCCTCGGCGCGGCCGTCGACCTTCTCCAACGCCTGGTAGAGCGGGACGGTGCCGATCGGGACGGGGGAGTTGCGCAGCACCCACTCGCGCGTGGTGTGGATGTTGCGGCCCGTCGAGAGGTCCATGACCGTGTCGGCGCCCCACTTGGTCGCCCAGGTCATCTTGTCGACCTCCTCCTCGATGGAGGAAGTGACGGCGGAGTTGCCGATGTTGGCGTTGACCTTCACCAGGAACCGCTTGCCGATGATCATCGGCTCGATCTCCGGGTGGTTCACGTTCGCCGGAAGCACCGCGCGACCTGCGGCGATCTCCTCGCGGACGACCTCGGGGGAGACGTTCTCGCGGATCGCGACGTACTCCATCTCCGGGGTGATCTCGCCCCGGCGGGCGTACGCGAGCTGCGTGACGGCGGCGCCGCCACGGCCCCGGCGGGGCTGGCGGGGACGGCCCGGGAAGACGGCGTCGAGGTTCTTGAGCCCGCCCCGCGGCGAGGTGTGCTTGATGCCGTCGTCCTCGGGACGCACGGGACGTCCCGCGTACTCCTCGGTGTCCCCGCGGCCGATGATCCAGTTCTCGCGCAGCGGCGCGAGACCCCGGCGCACGTCCGTCTCGATCTGGGGGTCGGTGTACGGACCGGACGTGTCGTAGAGCGTCACGTCCTTGCCGTTGGTGAGGTGGACCTGGCGGACCGGCACCCGGATGTCGGGGCGGGAGCCCGCCACGTACCCCTTGTGCCAGCCCGGCTGGCGCTCGGTCTGGCCGTCGGCGTCCTGGCTGACGGCAGGCGTGCGTGCGTCCTGAATGGTCATGAGACCTATCTCCCTACGCCGGCATTACCCGGTAACAGGTTCGGCGGTCGACGCAGCCTCCTCCCGTACGCATCCGTGATGCGCGTACGGTGATCAGCGTCCTCTCAGCCCGGTGCTCCGAGCTCCCGCGTTGTGCAAAGGTGTCCCCACGCTAGCGCCATCCATGGCGTGCTGAACAGTGGGCCCCCGCATCTCTTGCGATGATCTGCTGGTGACGACCTCGCCGCAGCCCCCCACCGAGCCCACGGACCCCACCGGCCACGCTGACCACGCGCACTCCCGCGAGCCCAGCCATGGGCACGGTCACGGGCACAGCCACGGCCACGGTCCGGCAGCCCCCGTCTCGAAGCACCTGCGCAAGGTCATCGCGGCCGTGCTGATCCCCTTCGCCGTCGCCGTCTTCGCCGGCATGGTCGTGCTCTGGCCGGGCGGCGCCCCCGCCCACGAGCGCACCGGTGTCGGTTTCGACCGGCAGACTCAGCAGGGCACGGTCGTCACGCTCGAACAGGTCGACTGCAAATCGGTGAACGCCTCGCAGGTGCCGCCCACCGGCAACACGTCGACACCAGAGGGCCGCGAGGCCCAGGCCGCGCAGACCGGCGAGTGCAAGAAGGCCACCGTCGAGGTCGGCACCGGACCGGACAAGGGCCGCACCTTCGTGGAGATCGTCCAGCCGGGCGCGCCACGGCAGTTGGCGAAGGGTCAGGAGGTGGTGGTCGCGTACGCGCCGGACGCCCCTCGGGACCTCCAGTACTCGGTCATCGACGTGAACCGCAAGTTCCCCCTGGCACTGCTGGCCGGGATCTTCGCGCTCGCCGTCGTCCTGGTCGGCCGGATGCGCGGGGTGTTCGCACTGATCGCGCTGGTCATCAGCTTCGGCGTGCTGACCCTCTTCATCCTCCCGGCCATCCTGCAGGGGTCGAACCCGCTGGTCGTCGCCGTCATCGGGGCGAGCGCCATCATGCTCATCGCCCTGTACATCTGCCACGGGCTGACCGCCCGCACCTCGGTCGCCGTCCTCGGCACGCTCGTCTCGCTGCTGCTGATCGGGCTGCTGGGCTCGGTCTTCATCGACTGGGCGTTCCTCAGCGGCAACACCGACGACAACACGGGCCTGATCCACGGGCTCTACCCGGACATCGACATGAGCGGTCTGCTGCTCGCGGGCATCATCATCGGATCGCTGGGCGTGCTCGACGATGTGACGGTCACCCAGACCTCCGCTGTCTGGGAACTCCACCAGGCCGACCCCTCGATGGGGTCGCGCGCCCTGTACCGGGCGGCCATCCGGATCGGTCGCGACCACATCGCGTCGGTGGTCAACACGCTCGTACTGGCCTACGCGGGTGCCGCACTCCCCCTGCTCCTGCTGTTCTCGATCGCGAACAGCAGCATGGGGTCGGTGGCCAACAGCGAGCTGGTCGCGGTGGAGATCGTACGGACCCTCGTGGGCTCGATCGGCCTCGTGGCTTCGGTTCCTGTGACGACGGCGCTGGCAGCCCTGGTCGTGTCGGCCGACCGGCCGGGGACCCCGGTCGCCGGGACGGCCTCGGGGCCGGCCCGCGGCGGCCGGGGCCGCCGCCGCAAGCGCTGAGAGGTGGTCGCGGGATTGCGGGAGAACTGAGCGGCCGGCGCCGCGCGTCAGTGCGCGCGCGGCAGCGCGTCAGCCCGCGTCAGCCCGCGTTCTGCTCGTTCTGCCGCGATTCGGCCAGGATCTTGCCGAGCGCCTCGTCAAGGTACTCCTCGAAGTCACCCAGGTTGCGCTCCTGACCGAGCGGAACGAGCCGGTCGGTGCGGTCGAGGAACGCGACGAGCGGCGCCGCGCTCGCGCGGAACAACGCCCGGTCGCCGCCGACCTGGAGGCGGATGTGGACATCGGACAAGTCCTCGGGATCGGTCGGGGCGATGCGCACATCGCCGTCGCCGCACGGTTTGTTGATGCCGTCGAGGAGGAGCTCCCGGCCGAACGCCCAGGTCACGGGCGCGTCTCCGGGAAGGTGGAAGGTCAGGCGGACTGCGTAGGGGTCCCGAGCGTCGTACCGGAGTTCCACCGGAATCCGGAACGAGAGCTCCTCGGAAACGAGGAAGCTCATCATGACCTCTGCCTGTACCGACTCGCGCATTGCCTACCCCGCTGTAGTGGAAGTGGCCAGGAATGACCCCCAGGGCCCTCTTGACAAGGGTGGTGGAAGCGCTGGCAGATCACAAGGAGTGAGTTTTCAGATACTGATAGAGAAGGAGAGGGTGCTCAACAGCGCGCCTACTTCACTCCGTAGTCGATCGACTACATACAGCAACTGATTTTCCTGGTGCAAGGGAAGGGAAATCGCCATGGTCGCGGCGGTGTCGCCTGCCGTGATGGGGATCGCCGCACATACCGTGCCCAAGGCATATTCCTGGCGCTCGATCACAGGCTGCATTCGCTCCAGAGAACCGATCCGGTGTTCCAGCGAACGTTGATCCGACACGGTGTAAGGGGTGATGGGCTCGACCGGGTGCCGGTCGTAGTAGTCCTTGCGCGTCTTCTCGTCGAGCTGGCCGAGCAGGCATTGCCCGATGGCGTGCGCATGGCCGGTCTCACGGAAATCCGCCCACTCCTCGCAAGCCGGGCTGGCCGGGGTGTCCGAGACGCCCACGACCTCGATCTCACCCTCGCGGAAGACCGCGAAGTAGACGGGGGCCCCGACCGCGTCGCGGAAGTGCGCGAGGGAGTCGAGGATCATGCTGCGACGTTTCTGCTGGAGCCCTCCGCCGGCCAGCCGCCCGGCCGCGTCGCCGAGGACGAAGACTCCGCTCTCCCGCCGCAGATAGCCCTCGTGCGTGAGGGTGCGCAGCAGGTGGTACGCGGTGGGGAGCGGGAGGCCGGCCTCGCGGGCCAGCTGTTTCGCCGGCGCTCCCGCTCCGTGCGAGCCCGCCGCTTCGAGCAGCCTCAGCGCCCGCTGAACCGAACCGATCAGAGTCGGCACACCGGCGTTGGGAACCGGAGACACAGCTCACCCCCAGGCGTGGCGGCGGGCCTTGGGGGCCCGCCCTGCGGGGGCCGCCCCCGCGTATGCCGTGACTCCTGGGGGTTGTGCTCGGCGGCTGCTCAACGCGACCGCAGGTCAGAGCGGTGGTACCGGCTTTCGGTGCCCAGGGAACGGCACAGATTGCCACTCTATCCACCGACTCCCGGAGTATGAGTGGTTTCGCGCGCCCTGTTCCCCCGCTTGGCTCAATCCCGGGAGCGCCCGGGCCGAGTCCTCCTACCACTCACCGGAGGAGGACTTCGTACCGCCGCCGCTGACCTTCTTCACCACGAAGATCAGGCCGCCGACGAGGCCGACGAAGAGCAGCAGCTTGAAGACGAAGCCGATCAGGGCTCCCAGGATGCTCGTGATCACACCGCCGAAGACGAACAGCGCCAGCAGCGGAACGGCGACCCACTTAACCCACCAGGGCATGCCTGCGAAAATCTGTCGGATGCCGTCCATGTCCTCGTCCTCTTCCTCGTCCGTGACTTCCTGCTCTCGATGCTAGGAGTCCGCGGACTGCCGCGGGGGCCCACGAGCCCCCGCAGTCCCCTGATCCGCCCCCTAGGGGGACCAGGGGCGCGACCCTCATCCGGCCGGGGGCCGCTCAGCTCTCCGGCGGGGAGAAGACGACCATCACGCGCAGGTCCTCGCTGATGTGGTGGAACTTGTGCGGGACTCCCGCCGGGACGTAGACGACGCTGCCGCGCGCCACCGTCGTCGTCTCCTCCCCGACCGTGATCGAGGCCCGGCCGCTCACGACGAAGTACACCTCGTCCTGACGGTGCGGCTGCTGCGGATCGCTCTGCCCGGCGTCGAGCGCGTACAGCCCGACCGACATGTTCCGCTCGCGCACGAACTGCAGATAGGCGCCGTCGTTGGCGACCCGCTCCGCTTCGAGCTCGTCAAGACGAAAGGCTTTCATCGTGGTTGCGCCCCTTGTACTCAATCGTTCCCGCACATCCGCTGATCTGCGGATGTCCCACCGGGAGCTTCTCTGCCACGATCAGACACATGACCAATTTCGTAGTCAAGACGCTCGCCAACGCGGCGGCCCTGGCCGTCGCCATCTGGTTGCTCGCCGGCATCACCCTCGACGACGGCAGCAGTCTGGGCCGCAGGACGCTCACCCTGTTGCTGGTCGCCCTGGTGTTCGGCCTGGTCAATGTCATCGTCAAGCCCGTGGTGAAGCTGCTCTCGCTGCCGCTGTTCATCCTCACCCTCGGCCTGTTCACCCTGGTCGTGAACGCCCTGATGCTGCTGCTGACCTCATGGCTGGCCGACCTGCTCGACCTCAGCTTCCACGTCGACGGTTTCTGGACGGCAGTCGTCGGCGGCCTGATCATCTCCATCGTCTCGTGGGCCGTGAACATGATCCTCCCCGACAAGAACTGAACGGGCTGCCATGTACCGCGTGTGCTTCGTCTGCACGGGCAACATATGCCGCTCGCCCATGGCCGAGTCCGTGTTCCGTGCCCACGTCGCCGAAGCCGGGCTGGACGCCCTGATCGAGATCGACAGCGCCGGAACCGGAGGCTGGCACGAGGGCGACGGCGCCGACCCGCGCACCGTCGCCGTCCTGGAGGCCGCCGGATACGAGCAGGACCACCGGGCCCGGCAGTTCCGGTCCTCCTGGTTCGACCGCCTCGACCTGGTCATCGCGCTCGACGCCGGGCACATGCGGGACCTGCGGGCGCTCGCACCCACCCCTCGGGACGCCGCCAAGGTCCGGCTGCTGAGGTCCTACGATCCGTCGGCCGCGGCCGACGAGACCGACGTACCGGATCCCTACTACGGTTCGCTCGACGGGTTCGAGGAGTGCCTGGAGCTGGTCGAGGCAGCGAGTCCGGGCCTGCTGGACGCCGTATGCGAGGCCATGAAGGAGCACACCGCGTGAACTCCCCCCACCACGACGACCACGACCCCGGCCCCGGGGCTGCCCGGCTCGGCGACGGCACCGTGGCCGTCCGCGCCGGACTGCCCGAGCCCGTCAAGAACGAACCGCCCCTGCCCGGACCGGTCTTCGCCGCACACTTCCACCTCCCCGGCGACGTCGAGGGCCCGTACACCTACGGCCGCGACACCAACCCCACCTGGACCTTGCTGGAACGGGCCGTCGGAGAGCTGGAAGCCCCCGGGCAGGACGTGCACACCATCGTCTTCGCCTCCGGCATGGCCGCTGTCTCCGCCGTCCTCCTCTCCCAGACGCACACCGGCGACACCGTGGTCCTTCCCGACGACGGCTACCAGGCCCTGCCCCTGCTGCGGGAACAGCTGGAGGAGTACGGGGTCCACGTACGCACCGCCCCGACCGGCGGCGACGGGCAGCTCGCGGAGCTCGACGGTGCCCGGCTGCTGTGGATCGAGACGCCTTCCAACCCCGGGCTCGACGTGTGCGACGTACGACGCCTCGTGGACGCGGCGCACGCCGGCGGAACCCTGGTCGCCGTCGACAACACCCTCGCCACCCCGCTCGGCCAGCGGCCCCTCGAACTCGGCGCGGACTTCTCCGTCGCCAGCGGCACCAAGGGCCTCACCGGCCACGGCGACCTGCTGCTCGGGTACGTCGTCTGCCGCGACGCGGAGCTCGCCGCCCGCGTCCGCAAGTGGCGCAAGATCGTCGGAGCGATCCCGGGTCCCATGGAGGCCTGGCTCGCCCACCGCTCCCTGGCCACCATCCAGTTGCGCGCGCAGCGCCAGTGGGCCAACGCGCTGGCCGTCGCCGAGGCACTGGCCGGCCGCCCGGACGTGACGGGGCTGCGCTACCCGGGCCTGGCCTCGGACCCCTCCCACAAAACGGCCGCCCTGCAGATGCGGGGCTTCGGCTCGGTGGTCTCCTTCACGCTCCCGGACCGCGCGCACGCCGAACGGTTCATGGCGGCCCTGCACCTCGTCGAGGACGCGACGAGCTTCGGTGGCGTACGGTCCACCGCCGAACGGCGCGGACGGTGGGGCGGCGACGCCGTGCCGGAGGGCTTCATCCGCTTCTCCGCCGGAGCCGAGGACACCGAGGACCTCGTCGCGGACGTCCTGCGCGCACTCGGCCTCGCGGCGGCCGACGGCTGAACAGGCTGTGGAACGGCGGTCCGAGCCTCCCCCCTCGTGGCTCGGACCGCCCCGGGTTCCGCACGTGAAGAACCACGCGACAAGGCTAGTTGACTCTGTGTCAGAGTCCAATCACGGTAAAGACAGGGGGCTATCGGCATATTTATAGTTGAAGGCCCCCACCGAGAGGTGCCGCGATGGATCTGGCACTGCTGCGCACCTTCATCGCCGTGCACCGGGCGGGCTCCTTCACCCGGGCCGCCACGCTCCTGGGACTGTCCCAGCCGGCCGTCACCTCGCAGATCCGCACCCTCGAACGCCAGCTGGGCCGCCCCCTGTTCCACCGCCGCGCCCGCGGTGTCACCCCTACCGCCGTGGGCGACGAACTCGCCCACAAGGCCGCCCCGCACCTCGACGCCCTGCTGCGGATCACCGAGGCCGGACGGGAGGCGGCGGGCACCCTGCGCTCCCTGCACGTCGCCGGGCCCCCCGAGTTCCTGTGCCTGCGGGTGCTCCCGGCCCTCGCGCCCCTCGTCGGACAGGGCCACACCCTGCGCGCCGCCCTCCAGAGCGGCGCCGAGGAGACCCTCGACGGACTGGCAGCCGGCCACCACGACCTCGTCGTCACCACCGCCCACCCCCGGGGCGGACTGTTCACCGTCACCGCGCTGTGCGACGAGGAGCACGTCCTGGTCGCCGCGCCCTACTGGGCCGCCCTCGTAGGCCAGGACCGGGTGCGCGAAGAGGGCCCCGCCGCTCTCGCCGGCGTCCCGCTCGTCGAGGTCCACGAGACCCTGCCGCTCGTCACCCGCTACTGGGCCGCCGTCTTCGACACCCGGCCCGATGCCGGTGCCCTCGCCGCCACCGTGGTCGCCCCCGACCTGCGGGCCGTACTGGAATGCGTCCAGGCCGGCGCCGGGCTCGCCGTCCTCCCCCGCTACCTCTGCCAGGACGCTCTCGACAGCGGCCGGATCGTGGCCCTGGCGGATCCTCCCGTCCCCCCGCTGCGCACCTGGTTCCTGGTCGTGCGGACCGGCAGTCTCGCCCTCGCCCACCTCGCCCGGGCCCACGACCGGCTGCTGCGCGCCGCTGCGCACTGGTAAGCCGCCGTTTCCGGCCCCTGGCGCGTTTCAGAAGCGGAGTGGTGGGCCACGCTTCTCCCATGACCGAACGTCCCGTGGTCAAACGCACCGCCCGCGCGATCCTGCTCGACGGTGACGACCTGATCCTCATCAAGCGCACCAAGCCCGGCGTCGATCCGTACTGGCTCACCCCCGGCGGCGGAGTGGAGTCCACGGACGCCACCGTCGTCGACGCCCTCCACCGGGAGGTCCACGAAGAACTCGGCGCGAAGATCACCGATGTGGTGCCCTGCTTCGTCGACACCGTCGAGCACATCGCCGACGGGGGAGTGACCGGCGTCAAAGTGCAGCACTTCTTCGTCTGCCACCTGGAATCGATGGACCCCAGCCAACGGCACGGCCCCGAGATCGACCATCCGGAGGGCGAGTACGAGATCGTCCGCGTGCCCTTCAGCCGGGTCGGCATCGCAGCCGTCCACCTCGTCCCGCTGTCCCTGCGGCACTACCTCGACGGGAACATCGAGGGCGTCCGCGCCATGCACGCACCCGACCTGGGCTGAGGACCCGGACCGACCGTGACCGGCGGAACGCCCGCCGGTCTCAGCCGGCCACGCCCGCCAGCTCCTCCACCGCGTCGTACCGGATCCGCTCACCCGGTATCCCGATCCGCTTGAGCTCGTCCACCCCACTGCGGATCATCGCGGGTGGCCCTGAGATGAACGCGTCGTACGAACTCCACGGCCCGTGCTCGCCGACCGCCTGCGGCAGCTGCCCGGAGAGCCAGTCGCCGATCACCGGGCGCACCGACAGCCACGGAAGCGAGCGCTGCAACCCCAGAAGCGTGTCCTTGTCGTACAGGTCGTGGTCACTGCGCGCCCCGAAGAACACCTCCACCGGCCGCCGCTCACCGTGCTCGGCCACGTCCTCGATCAACGCCTTGATCGGGGCGATTCCGGTGCCCCCGCCCAGGCACAGCATCCCGTTGTCCGTCGTGTGGTCCACCACCATCGAGCCGGCGGGCGGACCGAGGCGCAGCACGTCCCCCGGGCGGGCGTGACGTACGAGCGCGTTGGAGACCCACCCCGCGGGCACGGCCTTGACGTGAAAGGACAGCAGTCCGTCGGCGCGCGGCGCCGAGGCGAAGGAATAGTGCCGCCACACCTGGGGCCACCACGGGGTCTCCAGGCTGGCGTACTGGCCGGCGACGAAGGCGTACGGCTGATCGGGGCGGACGGTCAGCACGGCGATGTCCGAGGTGCGCAGATCGTGCGAGACCACCTCCGCGTGCCACCACGCCGGGGCCCTGACCTCGTCCTCCGCCGCCGCGTCGATCATGATCTGGGAGATCGCGGTGTAGGCCCGCACCCACGCGGCCTCCGTCTCCGGCCCCCAGGTGGCCACCGCGTAGCGGGCCAGCGCACCCACGAGGGCCTCACCCACCGCCGGATAGTGGCCCGCCATGGTGCCGTACTTGCGGTGCCCGGTGCCCAGCCGACGCAGATAAGGGGTCAGTACCGCGGGATTGTCGATGTGCTCGGCGGCGGTCAGCAACGCCTTCAGCAGCCGGTCGCGCTGGGTGTCCATGGCGGCGGGGAACATGCCGCGCACTTCGGGATGTCCGGTGAACACCAGGGCGTAGAAGTACGAGGTCACCTTGTCGGCGACGGGTGCGATCTCCGCGAGGGTCCGGCGGATGAGCACGGCATCCGGCGAGGGCTCGATCGCACCGCCCTCGACGGGTATCCGGGACGTCCCCCGGCTGGCCGATCTGGTGGGCGGAGCGTCCATGCGGTGCCTCGCTTCGAGCATCTCGGTCGGTCTGCACACGCCACGGCCTGTGATTCCGTGGTTCCGGGCTCCACAGCGTGCCAGCCGACTCAAAGGCCTGCGGGGAAACGCGGAAAATCTGCGCTTCGAACCCACTTTCCTCCTAAGATGCCTCAACTCCCGGGCGTGGCACCCCAACAAGCTGGTATGCCTCCCGAAGGTCCCGCCCCTCGTAGACGTGTGTCGCGCGCTCCGCCAGATAGGGCCTCGCGTTGACCGCCACCGAGACCGGCACCACCTCGAAGAGCACCGCGTCGGTCATCGAGTCCCCGTAGGCGACGCAGTCGCCCCGGCTCACCCCGAACCGCTCGCACAGCCGGTCCGCGACCGTGACCTTGCCCTCGGGCGTCAGGATCCCGTCCACCTCCATGGGCCCGGCGAACGGCACCGCCGGGAAGACCGACCCGTGTGCGGCGTGCGCGCCCCACTCCATCAGCAGTTCCACGAAGAAGGACGGCGACAAGGAGATCACCGCGCAGTAGTCCCCACGCTCGCGGATCTCCCGCCACACGTCCTTGATGCCCGCCAGCCACGGGGACCCGTCGAACGCCGCCCGGACATGCGCGGGCGTCAACTCGGCCCACAGCGCATGCGCCGCCACCGAGAACTCCTGCGGCCCGATCTCCCGTGCGCCGAAGGACCGCTCCAGCTCCGCGATCTCGGTGCTCAGCCCGAGTTGCCGGGAGATCTCGACCGGCGCCGCCGAGCCGAACATCAGCGTCCCGTCGAGGTCGAAGAGGTGCAGGGTAGTCATAGCCGTCGAGGCTAGCTCTCCCCCGCCCACCGCGGGTCGACACAAGCCGATGTTTCACGTGAAACATCGGCTTGTTTCACGTGAAACATCGACGCGCAAATCCCCTGGACGGCTCCTGATCGATGATCCAGTCTGGGCCGGTGACACCACCACACCTCAATGATCTGCCCATCCGAGCGCTGACCATGGACGATCTCCGCCTCTGCGCCGACCTGTCCGAAGACCGAGGCTGGCTCCGCGAGGAGCACAAATGGGGCCTCCTCCTCGCCGCCGGAAGCGGCTACGGCGTCGATGCCCCGGACGGGAAAGGACTCGCCGCCGCCTGCGTCGTCAGCCGGTACGGAGGAACCCACGCCGAACCGGAACTCGCCGCCATCGGGATGGTCCTCGTCGCCGACCGCTACGCCCGCCAGGGCCTGGGACGCCGCCTGATGACGTACGTCTGCGACGACGTGCTCAAGGGCATCCCCCTCACCCTGCACGCCACCCCCTATGGCCGCCCCCTCTACGAGGAGCTCGGCTTCGAGACCACGGGCCGCGCCGAGATGCTCCGCGGGGACTTCCAGGCTGCGGACACCCCCGGCACCTACGGCACCACCCGGGTACGGCCGGCCCGCGCCGAGGACCTCCCGCGCATCCTGCGGCTGGACGCCGAGGTCTTCGGCAGCGACCGCACCCACATGATCACCCGGCTGCCGGCCTTCGCCGACCAGCTCATCGTCGCCGAGGACCGCGGCGGCGACGGCACCCTCACGGGCTACGCCGCAGCCTGGCCCAACATGGACACCCATGTCATCGGGCCGCTGATCGCCCAAGACACCGCCACCGCCCAGTCCCTCGTCACCGCACTCGCCCAGGGCACCGACCGGCCTCTGCGCACCGACGTCGACGTACGCCACGAGGAACTCCTCGCCTGGCTCAAGGACCGCGGCCTCGATTCCGTGGCCTTCAACGCTGTCATGACCCGCGACATCCCCGGCCTGCCCGGTGACTGGACCCGCCGCTGGGCACCGCTCACCGTGGCCGCGGGCTGAGACAAGGAGCCCCGACGTGACCGACGCTCCCGAACTCGCCATTCGCCCTGCCACAGAGGCCGATCTGCCCGCCATCGTCGCCATGCTCGCCGACGACCCCCTCGGTGCCACCCGCGAATCCCCGGACGACCTCACGCCGTACCGCGCGGCACTGGAGCGCCTCACCGACGACCCGAACCAGCACCTGGTCGTCGCCGTCCACGCGGACCGGGTCGTGGGCACGCTCCAGCTGACGATCGTCCCGGGCCTCTCCCGCAAGGGATCCACCAGATCCATCATCGAAGGCGTCCGCGTCCACGCCGACGAGCGCGGCAGCGGCCTGGGCACCCGCATGGTCGAATGGGCCATCGACAAGTCCCGCGCCGAGAACTGCGACCTCGTGCAGCTGACCTCGGACGCGAGCCGTACCGACGCCCACCGCTTCTACGAGCGGCTCGGCTTCGCCGCCTCCCACGTCGGGTTCAAATTACAGCTCTGACCGGCCCGATCGGCAGGCCGGGCCCCTGTGCCGGCGGCCCGGCCTACGATCAGGAAGATGAGCCCCAGCCTCCCCCTCATCAGCACCGCCGATCGCCGCCACCGCCTCGGCCGGCGCCACCGGCTGGCTCCCTCGACCCGCGCCACCACGGTTCCCGAGGCAGCGGACGCCGTCGTCGCCCTGCACGCGACCGATGCCGCGACCATCTTCCTGTCCGCCCGCGCCCGGCTCACCGAAGGCGGACCCGACGCGATCGAGCGGGCGCTCTACGAGGACGTGAGCCTGGTCCGGCTGCTGAGCATGCGCAACACGCTCTTCGCGGTCTCCACCGACCTCGCCCCGTACGTCGATTCCTCCACCGCCCGCGGCATCGCGGTCAAGGAGCGCCGCACCCTCATCAAGCACCTCGAAGAGGACGGCCAGGGCCTCGACGCCGACTGGCTGGCCCAGGCGGAGGCCGCCGCGCTCGACGCCCTCGACAGCCGCGGGCCCTCCACCGGCAGCCAGCTGTCCGCGGCCGTCCCCGCCCTGCGGCAGAAGATCACCGTGTTCCGGGGCAAGAAACACGAGACGCAGACCGGTGTGGCCAGCCGAGTCATCCGCCTGCTGGCCGCCGACGGCCGGATCCGCCGCGACCGCCCGCGCGGATCATGGACCTCCAGCCAGTACCGCTGGGTCCACACCGCCCCCTGGCCCACCGTACCCCCAGCCGAGGCCCGCGCCGAGATCGCCCGCCGCTGGCTCCACGCATACGGTCCGGCAACCGAGGCCGACCTCAAGTGGTGGACCGGCTGGACCCCCACCGATGTCCGCAAGGCCCTCGCTGCCATCGGCCCCGACCAGGTACGCCTCGACGACGGGACCACCGCCCTCGTCAGCCCTGGCGACACCGCACCCGAACCGGCCCCGGAGCCCTGGGCCGCCCTGCTGCCCGGCCTCGACCCCACCGGCATGGGCTGGGCCGACCGCGCTTTCCACCTCGACCCCGCCCACAAGCCCGCCCTCTTCGACTACGCCGGCAACATCGGCCCCACCGTGTGGTGGAACGGCGAGATCGTCGGCGGCTGGGCCCAGCGCCCCGACGGAGAAATCGTCTGGCGGATGCTGGGCAGCCCCGGCGGCGCCGCCGAGAAGGCGGTCGCAGCCGAGGCCGCCCGTCTCGGGGAATGGGTGGGCGACGCCCGCATCACCCCGCGCTTCCGCACCCCGCTGGAACGCGAACTCGTCGCGTGAGCGCAGGTGTCAGCCGATGCCCCGCCAGCCCTGCGGGTCCACCCCGCCGGGCACCGGGGCCCCGGCCTCGTACGGCTCCCGCGTGAACACGAAGGACGCCAGGTCGAGGTGGCTCACCGAGCCGTCCTCGCGGCGCACCGCCCGCAGCGTCTCCCCCGCGTAGTAGCCGTTCAGGCCCGTCCAACTGCCGTCCGGCTCCGCCCGGAAGCGGGCCGTCCGCCCCATCGGGCCCACCGGTCCCAGCTCCAGCGACCCGTCCGCATTCAGGCGCACCACCTGCGCGGAAGTCCCCCAGTACCAGGGGCCGCACAGCTCCAGCGGCACCTGGTCGGACTCCGCGAAGGGCCGCCACGGCTTCGGGATCCGCGGCTCGGCCTCCGCGACGATGCCCACGAGGTCCGCGGCCAGCGTCGCGACCGCGAGCCCCGAGGTGCAGTTCGCCAGCGCCACCGCCGCCACGTCGTCCGCCTCGCTCAGCCACAGCCCCGCGACGAACCCGGGCAGTGATCCGCTGTGCCCCGCCAGCCGGTACACGCCGTGGGCCACCAGTTGCATCCCCAGCCCGTAGCCGAGATCGGCGGAACCGGGCTCCGGGGGCGCGGCCGGCGTACGCATCTCCCGTACGGACTCCACGGTCAGCACCCGTTCGTCACCCCGGAGCAGGAAGTCCGCGAACCGCGCCAAGTCCCTTGTCGTGGACCACAGCTGACCCGCCGGAGCCATCAGCCCGAGGTCCTCCAGCGGCTCGGGCATCATCACGTCGGCCCACGGATGCACCGCCCAGCCGCCCGCGTTCGGCGCCTGCGGCAGCACACTCGTCCGGTCCAGCCCGAGCGGCTCCAGGACCTCGGCCCGCAGCACCTCTTCCCATGGCTTCCCGCGCAGCGCCTCGACGAGCGAACCCAGCAGCGTGTAACCCGGGTTGGAGTAGTGGTGCCGGGTCCCCGGCATGTGCTTGAACGGCTCTTCACCCAGCACGTCGGCGAGCTCGGGGCGCAGTTCACCGGGGGTGCGCTCCCACCACGGGCCGGGCGTCTCCGCCGCCAGTCCACCGGTGTGGGACAGCAGCTGGGCGATGGTCACCTCACCGGTGCCGGCCCCCGGCAGGTGCTTCTCCAGCGGATCCGCGAGCGCCAGCAGCCCCTCGTCGCGCAGCCGCATCACCAGCACGGCGGTGAAGGTCTTGGTGATCGACCCGATCCGGTACTGGACGTTCCCGTCCGGACCATGGCCCTCCACCGAGGTCCGGGAGCCCTCCCAGACCACCTGCCCGCCGCGCGTGACCGCCGCCACCACGGACGGCGCCCGTCCTTCGCTCTGCGCGACGGCGATCCGGTGCCTCAGCGCACGTCGGGTGGAAGGGAGAAGTTCCAGGTCCTCAGAAAGCTCATCCATGATCGGATGCTACGTGTTGGCCATGTCCACGAACCGCGAATAATGGCCCTGGAAGGCCACGGTGATCGTCGCCGTCGGGCCGTTACGGTGCTTCGCCACGATCAGGTCCGCCTCGCCCGCGCGGGGCGACTCCTTCTCGTACGCGTCCTCACGGTGCAGCAGGATCACCATGTCCGCGTCCTGCTCGATCGAACCCGACTCACGCAGGTCGGAGACCATCGGCTTCTTGTCGGTGCGCTGTTCGGGACCACGGTTCAGCTGGGAGAGCGCGATCACCGGGACCTCCAGCTCCTTCGCCAGCAGCTTGAGGTTTCGGGACATGTCCGAGACCTCCTGCTGACGGCTCTCGGGACGGCGTGAGCCGCCCGACTGCATCAGCTGGAGGTAGTCGATGACCACGAGGGAGAGGTCGTTGCGCTGCTTGAGCCGACGGCACTTGGCCCGGATCTCCATCATCGACAGGTTGGGGGAGTCGTCGATGTACAGCGGCGCGGCGGACACGTCCGGCATCCGGCGTGCCAGCCGGGTCCAGTCGTCGTCCGTCATCGTGCCGGAGCGCATGTGGTGCAGCGCCACCCGGGCCTCCGCCGAGAGCAGGCGCATCGCGATCTCGTTGCGCCCCATTTCGAGGGAGAAGATCACGCTGGGCAGGTTGCTCTTGATGGAGCAGGCGCGGGCGAAGTCCAGCGCGAGCGTGGACTTGCCCATCGCGGGACGGGCGGCGATGACGATCATCTGGCCCGGGTGCAGGCCGTTGGTCAGCGAGTCGAGGTCGGTGAAGCCGGTCGGCACGCCCGACATCTGGCCGCTGCGCGAACCGATCGCCTCGATCTCGTCGAGGGCGCCCTCCATGATGTCGCCCAGCGGCAGGTAGTCCTCGGAGGTCCGCTGCTCGGTGACCGCGTAGATCTCGGCCTGGGCGCTGTTGACGATCTCGTCGACGTCGCCGTCGGCCGCATAGCCCATCTGTGTGATCTTCGTACCGGCCGCGACCAGCCGTCGCAGGACGGCCCTCTCGTGGACGATCTCCGCGTAGTACTCGGCGTTCGCGGCCGTCGGGACGGACTGCACCAGCGTGTGCAGGTACGAGGCACCGCCGACCTTGCTGATCTCTCCGCGCCGGGTCAGCTCGGCGCCGACGGTGATCGGGTCTGCCGGCTCGCCCTTGGCGTACAGGTCGAGGATGGCCTGGTAGATCGTCTCGTGCGAGGGCCGGTAGAAGTCGTGGCCCTTGAGGACCTCCACGACGTCGGCGATCGCGTCCTTGGACAGCAGCATGCCGCCGAGCACCGACTGCTCGGCGTCGAGGTCCTGCGGGGGGACGCGCTCGAAGCCGCCGGCACCGCCGCCGCCGTCCCAGGAACCGCCCTCGCGGCCCCGGTCGTGCTGTTCGTCCCCGCGGCCGCGGCCTTCGCTGTTGCGGCGGGTACGGGCGGGCAGACGGTCACTCGGACCGCTGTCGGCCCAAGGGTCGTCCATGGGCTCGGGCATGCTCACCGGGCCGCCTCCTCCCGTCCGCAACGCGGACCTCGCCGTGCCATTCTTTCTACGACACGGCTCTGACAAATGGGGCACCCGATTCGGCTGTTGGCGAGTCGGGCAACGCACCACGGTAGGGCCGCGAGCGGCGTCAGCCAATCTTGTTATCCACAGGGTGTGTGGATGAGATGTGGACGACGGCGCCAATGCTGTGGGTAAGTCCCTGGAAGCTGTGCACGGACCGGGGGACGACGCTGTGGACAAAATCACCCGACCCACCCCGACACCCCACCTGACCTGCAATTTCCTCCTCCACGGACAGTGGGCCCAAAAATTCTTGGCCACTGTCCCAAGATCGCCTCCAACGGGTTGGGGAGAACGCGCAAGTCAGCGCCTTGGTAAGGATCCAACGAGCCTTGCATCTATTACCTGTGGAAGATTAGATTGAGCACATGACACAGGCCCCCGTCGCACCGAAGGCTGCTCCGAGACGGCACGACGGAGAGATCTTCGCGCTCGCCGTCCCCGCCTTCGGCGCCCTCGTCGCCGAACCGCTCTTCGTGATGGCCGACAGCGCCATCGTCGGGCATCTCGGGACACCCCAGCTGGCCGGCCTCGGCATCGCCGCCGCTCTGCTCACCACCGCCGTGAGCGTCTTCGTCTTCCTCGCGTACGCCACCACCGCGGCCGTCGCGCGCCGGGTCGGAGCGGGCGACCTTCAGGCGGCGATCCGCCAGGGCATGGACGGCATCTGGCTCGCCCTCCTGATCGGCGCGGTCGTCATCGCCGTGGTCCTGCCCGCGGCCCCGGGGCTGATCTCCCTGTTCGGGGCCTCCGACACCGTCGCCCCGTACGCGATCACGTATCTGCGGATCTCCGCGCTCGGCATCCCGGCCATGCTCATGGTCCTGGCCGCCACGGGCGTCATCCGGGGCCTCCAGGACACCCGTACGCCGCTCTACGTGGCCGTCGGCGGCTTCGCCCTCAACGCCGCCCTGAACGTCCTCCTGGTCTACGGTGCAGGACTCGGGATCGCCGGCTCCGCCTGGGGCACGGTCATCGCCCAGTGCGCCATGGCCGCTGCCTACCTCGTCGTCGTCGTACGCGGCGCCCGGCGGCACAGCGCCTCCCTGCGCCCCGACATCGCGGGAATCCGGGCCTGCGCACAGGCCGGCGCTCCCCTGCTCGTCCGCACGCTGTCCCTGCGGGCCATCCTGATGATCGCGACCGCCGTGGCCGCCCGGCTCGGCGACGCCGACATCGCGGCCCACCAGATCCTGCTCGCGCTGTGGAGCCTGCTCGCCTTCGCCCTGGACGCCATCGCGATCGCCGGCCAGGCGATCATCGGCCGCTACCTTGGCGCCGGCGACACCGAAGGCGCCAAGGCCGTCTGCCGACGGATGGTGCAGTGGGGAATCGCGGCGGGCATCGTGCTCGGCCTGCTGGTCGTCCTGGCCCGCCCCGTGTTCATTCCGCTGTTCACCAGCGATCCGGCGGTCGAGGACGCCCTGCTGCCCGCGCTCCTGGTCGTGGCCCTCTCCCAGCCCGTCTCCGGCATCGTCTTCGTTCTCGACGGGGTCCTGATGGGTGCGGGCGACGGCCCCTACCTGGCCTGGGCGATGCTGCTGACACTGGCCGTGTTCACCCCGGCGGCGCTCCTCGTGCCGGCCCTCGGGGGCGGCCTGACGACGCTGTGGTGGGCCATGACGCTGATGATGCTGGTCCGGATGGTCACCCTCCAGCTCCGCGCCCGCTCGGGCCGGTGGCTGGTCGCAGGAGCCACCCGCTAGCCGGCGGCCGTCCCCCGTCGTCGATGTTTCACGTGAAACATCGACGCACCCGACAACGACGAAGGGCCGCACCCCAGTGGGGTGCGGCCCTTCGCATGCGCTGCCCTTAGGCGGCGACGACCTCGACGCCCACGTTCGCGGCCACGTCGGCGTGCAGGCGCACGGAGACCTGGTACGAACCGAGGGTCTTGATCGGGGAGCCCAGCTCGACGCGGCGCTTGTCGACCTTCGGGCCGCCCGAGGACTCGATCGCCGTGGCGATGTCGGCCGGGGTCACGGAACCGAAGAGACGACCGGCGTCACCCGCGCGGGTGGCCAGACGGACCTTCACACCCTCGAGCTTGGCCTTGACCTCGTTGGCCTGCTCGATGGTCGCGATCTCGTGGATCTTGCGGGCGCGGCGGATCTGCGCCACGTCCTTCTCGCCACCCTTGGTCCAGCGGATCGCGAAACCACGCGGGACCAGGTAGTTGCGAGCGTAACCGTCCTTGACGTCGACGACATCGCCGGCGGCACCGAGGCCAGAAACCTCGTGGGTCAGGATGATCTTCATTAGTCGGTCACCCTTTCCTTATCGCGCGGTGGACGTGTAGGGCAGCAGCGCCATCTCACGGCTGTTCTTGACGGCCGTGGCGACGTCACGCTGGTGCTGCGTGCAGTTGCCGGTAACGCGGCGGGCACGGATCTTGCCGCGGTCGGAAATGAACTTCCGCAGCATGTTCGTGTCCTTGTAGTCCACGTACGCGGTCTTGTCCTTGCAGAACGCGCAGACCTTCTTCTTAGGCTTGCGCACAGGCGGCTTCGCCATTGTGTCTCTCCTGTGAAATCAAGAAGTGGGGATGCGAGCTGCCCTAGAAGGGCGGCTCGTCCGAGTAGCCACCGCCGGAGCCGCCGGAGCTTCCGCCCCAACCGCCCCCGCTGCCGCCCTGCTGCTGGCCACCGGCCGGCGCGCTGGACGCCCACGGGTCGTCGGAGGGAGCTCCGCCGCCCTGCTGCGGCTGGCCACCGGGGGCTCCGCCCCAGTTGCCACCGCCGCCGCCCTGCTGCTGACCGCCGCCGTACCCACCCTGGCCACCGCGACCGGTGGTCTTGGCGACCTTGGCCGTGGCGTTCTTCAGGCTGGGGCCGACTTCCTCGACGTCCAGCTCGTAGACCGTGCGCTTGACACCCTCACGGTCCTCGTACGACCGCTGCCTCAGTCGGCCCTGCACGATGACGCGCATGCCCCGCTGGAGGGACTCGGCGACGTTCTCCGCCGCCTGCCGCCACACCGAGCAGGTCAGGAACAGGCTCTCGCCGTCCTTCCACTCATTGGTCTGACGGTCGAAGGTGCGGGGGGTGGACGCGACACGGAACTTCGCGACCGCCGCACCCGAGGGGGTGAAGCGCAGCTCGGGGTCGTCGACGAGATTGCCGACGACCGTGATGACGGTCTCGCCTGCCATGGATGAACCTCTCGGCGGGGATTGCTGCTGGGCTGCTGTGCTACTCGGTCCCGATTACCGCTGAACCGAAGTTCAGTGGGTCTCGGGGCGAAGGACCTTGGTCCGGAGAACCGACTCGTTCAGGTTCATCTGTCGGTCAAGCTCCTTGACGACCGCAGGCTCGGCCTGAAGGTCGATGACCGAGTAGATGCCCTCGGGCTTCTTCTTGATCTCGTAAGCGAGACGACGACGGCCCCAGGTGTCGACCTTCTCGACCTTTCCGTTGCCCTCACGGACGACGGAGAGGAAGTTCTCGATCAGCGGGGAGACAGCGCGCTCCTCGAGATCGGGGTCGAGGATGACCATCACTTCGTAGTGACGCATGTGGAACCCACCTCCTTTGGACTCAGCGGCCACGGTCGTTCCGTGGCAGGAGGGTCGTGATGCGTGCGCACGGCATCCGCAGAGCAGACACCGCGCAGACCGTACAGACTACCTGCTCGACTCCTTCCGGTTGAAATCCGGCAGGAGGAGGCCACAATCTGTATCCATCGGGTGTGCTCGGTGCTATGCCTTCGGCCCCCGCCGGAGAAAGCCCGCAGCACCGCTCTGCGTCAGCCAGGAGGTGCCTTCCGATGGCACAGGCAATGCGGCCCCAGTCCTCGCCCCAGCCCTCGCCCCCGTCGATCTCGCTCTTGTCCACCGACGGCAAGCCCCATCCGCTGCAGGACACCCTGATGGCGGCTACCTTGATCCTCGGAGCCGTGGCGTTCGTCACGGCTTTCTTCCACAACCTGCACCTGCTCACCACGTGGTCCGGGCTGATCGGGATCCTGACCGGCGCGTACGGACAATTCGTCTCCGTCACGACACGCGAGCGCTTCGCGCTGATCATCGGCCTTGGCGCGTCTGCCATCGGCTTCTTCCTCGGCATGTTCCACGGCGGCCTTTTCGGCGGCTGACCGGGCTGACCGGGGTACCTCCGCGACGGGGCACCGGCCGCAGGGCGGCCCGGGCCCCGGCCCGTCCCCCAGATGGGTGGCGCCCCTGTCGCAGTAGGCTTCGCGCCATAGCCAGCGAAGCCGCCGGAGGAGACACCCCGCATGAGCCTGTCCCTGAGGACCATCAGCCGAGAGCAGCATCTGGCGTACCTCCAGAGCCTGCCGTCGGCTAGCCACTGCCAGGTCCCGGCATGGGCCGACGTCAAGAACGAATGGCGTTCGGAGAACCTCGGCTGGTTCGACAAGTCCGGCGAACTCGTCGGTGCCGCACTGGTGCTGTACCGACAGCTGCCCAAGGTGAAGCGATACCTCGCGTACCTGCCCGAGGGCCCGGTCATCAACTGGTACGCCCCGAACCTGGAGGAATGGCTCCAGCCGATGCTGGGGCACCTGAAGAACCAGGGCGCCTTCACCGTGAAGATGGGCCCGCCCGTCGTCATCCGCCGCTGGAACTCCACCGCCATCAAGGCCGGCATCCAGGACCCGGAAGTCAAGCGCCTGCGCGACGTGGAGGCCTCGCACATCGAGCCCCGCGCCTTCGAGGTCTCCGACAAGCTGCGCCGCATGGGCTGGCAGCAGGCCGAGGACGGCGGCGCCGGATTCGGCGACGTCCAGCCCCGCTACGTCTTCCAGGTGCCGCTGGCCAACCGCTCGCTGGACGATGTCCTCAAGGGCTTCAACCAGCTGTGGCGCCGCAACATCAAGAAGGCCGAGAAGGCCGGCGTCGAGGTCGTCCAGGGCGGCTACGAGGACCTGCCGACCTGGCAGCACCTGTACGAGATCACGGCCGAGCGCGACAAGTTCCGCCCGCGCCCGCTCAGCTACTTCCAGCGCCAGTGGACGGCCCTCAACTCCGAGGATCCCAACCGGATGCGGCTGTACATCGCCAAGCACGAGGGGGAGCCGCTGGCCGCCGCCACGATGCTCACCGTCGGCCAGCACGTCTGGTACTCGTACGGTGCCTCCGCCAACCACAAGCGCGAGGTACGTCCCTCGAACGCGATGCAGTGGCGGATGCTGCGCGACTCCTACGCGCTCGGTGCCAGCGTCTACGACCTGCGCGGCATCTCTGACACGCTGGACGAGAACGACCACCTGTTCGGCCTGATCCAGTTCAAGGTCGGCACGGGCGGCGAAGCCGTCGAGTACGTCGGCGAGTGGGACTTCCCGCTCAACAAGGTGCTGCACAAGGCGCTCGACATGTATATGTCGCGTCGCTGACTCCACCCCTCACCCCCACCCACGCACCGCTGCATCCCGCAGCCATTCAGGAGAGGTCCCGGACGGGCATGGCGCTCACGCTCTACGTCGACACCGCGCGCTGGCGTGCGCACCAGAAGCAGATCCAGGACCAGTTCCCCGGAATGGTCCCGGTCTGCAAGGGCAACGGCTACGGCTTCGGCCACGAGCGCCTGTGCGAGGAGGCGACCCGGATGGGCGCCGACGTGCTGGCCGTCGGGACGACGTACGAGGCCGCCAGCATCAAGGACTGGTTCGGCGGCGACCTGCTCGTCCTGACCCCGTTCCGGCGGGGCGAGGAGCCGGTGCCGCTGCCCGACCGGGTCATCCGCTCGGTGTCCTCGCTGGACGGGGTCCGCGGCCTGGTCGGTGCCCGCGTGGTCATCGAGTGCATGAGCTCGATGCGCCGCCACGGCATCTCCGAGCAGGACCTCGGACAGCTGCACGCGGCGATCGAGGACGTCCGGCTGGAGGGCTTCGCCCTGCACCTGCCCCTGGACCGCCCCGACGGCTCGGACGCCGTCGAGGAGGTCATCGGCTGGATGGACCGGCTGCGCGCTGCCCGGCTGCCGCTGCACACCATGTTCGTCAGCCACCTGCGGGCCGAGGAGCTGGCGCGGCTTCAGCAGCAGTTCCCCCAGACCCGCTTCCGCGCCCGCATCGGCACGCGCCTGTGGCTGGGCGACCACGACGCGACCGAGTACCGCGGCGCGGTCCTCGACGTCACGCGCGTGGCCAAGGGCGACCGCTTCGGCTACCGCCAGCAGAAGGCCGCGTCCGACGGCTGGCTGGTCGTCGTGGCAGGCGGAACCTCGCACGGCGTTGGCCTGGAGGCCCCCAAGGCCCTCCACGGCGTGATGCCGCGCGCCAAGGGCGTCGCCCGGGCGGGCCTGGCCACGGTCAACCGGAACCTGTCGCCGTTCGTGTGGGCGGGCAAGCAGCGCTGGTTCGCGGAGCCGCCGCACATGCAGGTGTCGATCCTGTTCGTGCCGGCGGACGCGACCGAGCCGAAGGTCGGCGACGAGCTCGTGGCGCACCTGCGCCACACCACCACGCAGTTCGACCGGGTGCTCGACGCCTGACAGCCGTGTGCCGGCCCGGAGCCGGCACACGGGGTCAGTCCTCGGGGTCAGTCCTCGGGGTTCGTGCCCCAGTCGACCCGCTGTCCCTCCGAGGGCGTCGCGTACCGCGGCGCCCTCGCCGCGTCCGACAGCACGAACACGTCCTGGGCACCGTCCAGGACCCCGCCGGAGGGGTCGTCCGAGCCGTCCCGGCGCACGACGTCCCGTTCGGGCATCAGGACGTCGCGGACGATGACCGCGCACAGGTAGAGGGTGCCCAGCAGATGGGCGGTGATCGCCAGCTGGTAGCCCTCCACGGGCAGGCCCTGGTGCTTGTCGCCGCTGCTCGTGTAGGCCAGGTAGAACCAGATCCCGAGGAAGTAGACGACCTCGGTGGCCTGCCAGATCAGGAAGTCCCGCCAGCGCGGCCGGGCCAGCGCCGCGAGCGGGATGAGCCACAGCACGTACTGCGGCGAGTAGACCTTGTTGGCCAGGATGAAGGCGGCGACGACCAGGAAGGCCAGCTGAGCGAAGCGGGGGCGCCGGGGGGCCGTCAGGGTGAGCAGCCCGATGGCCCCGCACATCAGGAGCGTCAGCCCCGTGGCGTACGTGTTGGCGTCCTCCAGCGGGTTGCCCGAGCGCTGGGAGATCAGCAGCCACACGGAGCCGAAGTCGATGGGCCGTTCCTGGCTGAAGGTGTAGAACTTCGTCCAGCCCTCCCAGGCGGGGATCATGACGGGCAGGTTCACCAGGAGCCACGACCCGGCCGCGCCGAGGACGGCGGCGCCGAAGGCCCGCCATTTCCCGGCCCGCCAGCAGAGCACGAACAGCACTCCGAGCAGCAGCACGGGATAGAGCTTCGCGGCGGTGGCCAGGCCGATGAAGACGCCGAAGAGCACCGTGCGGCCCCTCGACCACATGAGCATCCCGGCGGCGGTCAGGGCGATGGCCAGCAGGTCCCAGTTGATCGTCGCGGTGAGCGCGAAGGCGGGTGCGAGGGCGAAGAGCAGGGCGTCCCAGGGCCGGCGGCGGTGGGTCCGTGCGACGCACACCGCGATGACGGCCGCGCATGCCATCAGCATGCCGGCGTTGACCATCCAGTACATCTGCTCGCGGTGCTGCATGGAGCCGCTGCCGGGGGTCAGCCAGGAGGCGATCTCCATGAACAGCCCTGTGAGGACGGGGTACTCCAGGTACTCCATGTCGCCGGGGAGCCGGTCGAAGTAGGGCGTCAGGTTGTCGGCGAAGCCGCGTGCCGCGTAGAGGTGCGGGATGTCCGAGTAGCAGGCGTGGGTGTACTGCGAGCCTGCCCCCCGGAACCACGCCCAGTCGTAGCAGGGCAGCTTCTGCACCATGCCCAGCGCGAACATGCCGATGGCGATCAGGGCCACCACGCGCACCGGTCCCAGCCAGTGCCCACCCAGCCGGGCGTAGCGGCCGAGCGGGCCGCCGATGAACTCACTGCCCGCCGCGGCGACCTCGTCCTGCTGCGTGGGCAGTACGGGGCGGTCCTCGTGCACCTTGGTCATGGGCTCATCCTGCCGTACCGGGCCGGACATGGGGGAAGGCCGTCGCACCCTGTGCGACGGCCTTCCCCTGCTCGATCACTCGGCGACTCGGTCCGCGGTCAGTCGGCCGCCATGCCGGTCGGCCAACCCGTGGTACCGCCCGGGCGGCCGGGCTTTGCGCTGGGCGTCGGGGACGGTGATCCGCTGGCTCCGCCGTCGGCGCCTCCGATGACCCCGGAATTCGTTCCCCCGGTGCTGTTCCCGCCGGTGGTGTTCGGGTCGCAGTACAGCTCCCACGACGGCTTGCACGACGGCTTGCCGCCCTTGGACGGGGACGGGGACGGGGACGGGGAACTCGACGGCGACGGCGACGGAGAGGTGGACGGCACCGTGGGGGCCGAGGGGGTGGGGGAGGGCGCGCCGGCCGAGTCGGCCACCACACCGATCTCCTCTGCCTCGGGGAACTGCTTGAGCGGGGCGCCCTTGAGCGCCTCGCGCATGTACTCGGTCCAGATCACCGTCGGGATGTCACCACCGTGGATGGAGTCGGTGCCACCCACGCCGTTCATGGACATCAGCTTCTTGTCGGCCGAGTTCGGGTCGGTGCGGAAGAGGGTGACGGCGGTCGACAGCTCCGGGGTGTAGCCGACGAACCACGCCGACTTGTTCTGGTCGGTGGTGCCGGTCTTGCCCGCGGCGGGCCGGCCCAGAGCCTTGGCCTTCTTTGCGGTGCCGTTCTCGACGACGTTCTCCAGGACCTTGGTGACGTTGTCCGCGACGGCGTTGTCCATAGCCCGTTCGGCCTTGGGCGCCTCGAAGCCGGACAGCTTCTCGCCGTTCTTCATGACCTCGGTCACGGAGTAGGGCTCGTGGTGCGTGCCGGACGCGGCGAAGGTGGCGTACGAGTCGGCCATCCGGATGGCGCTGGGGGTCGAGGTGCCCAGTGCGAAGGAGGCGTCGTCGCCCGCGCTCATCGTCTCCTTGAGGATGCCGGTGGACTTGGCCACCTCGCGGACCTTGGTGTGGCCCACGTCGAAGACGAGCTGCGCGAACGGCACGTTGATGGACTTCTCCATCGCCTCGTTGAGGGTCACGTAGCCGAAGGCGGCCGAGCTCTCGTTCTTCTGCCGGAACGGCTTGCCGGAGTTGTCCAGCAGGGGCTTGCCCTGCCGGTTCTTGATCACCGTGAGGTCGTCGGCCATGTACTTGCTGTTGGCCGACAGGCCCTGGCCGTTCGAGTTCTGGGTGCCGTACTCCATCGCCGCCGCCAGGACGTACGGCTTCCAGGTCGAGCCGACCGGGACACCGGTGGTGTTGGCGTTGTTGCTGAAGTGCTTCTTGTCCATGCCGGCGCCGCCGTACAGAGCGACGATCGCCCCGGTCTTCACATCGACGGAGGCGGCGCCGAACTGCACGAAGGTGTCCAGGTCGGGGCGCTTCTTCTCGTCGAGGAAGTCGTTGCGGGTGTCCTCGACGGCCTTGACCAGGGCGTCGACCCGGGGCTTCTCGAAGGTGGTCTTGATCTGATAGCCGCCCAGGGCCATCTGCTCCGGCGTGATGCCCTTGGTCTTCATCACGTACTGCTTGGCCGTCTCGACCAGGTAGCCGATCTGGCCGGACATGGCGCGGGCCTGCTCCGACTCGACCCGGGCGGGGAAGTCCTTGTACGTGGCCCGCTCGGCCTTGTCCATCCGGCCCACCTCGACCTCGCGGTCGAGCACCCAGGCCCAGCGCTTCCTGGCCCGGTCCTCGTTGAGGGCGGGGGTGGCCGCGGACCCGATGCCGCCGTCCGGGTTGTAGAGGTTGGGACCCTTGAGCACGGAGGCCAGGAAGGCGCTCTCGGAGGGGTTCAGGTCCTGGCAGTCCTTGCCGAAGTAGGCCCGGGCCGCGGCCTGGATGCCGTAGGCGTCGCGACCGTAGTACGCGGTGTTGAGGTAGCCCGCGAGGACCTTGTCCTTCTCCTCGGAGACACCCAGCTTTATCGCGATGAAGAGCTCGGTGACCTTCCGCTTGAGCGTCTGCTCGGAGTCCAGGTAGGTGTTCTTCACGTACTGCTGGGTGATGGTCGAGCCGCCCTGGGTGGAGCCGCCCGTGGCCATGTTGTAGACGGCCCGGGCGATGCCCATCGGGTCGACGCCCTTGTCCGTCTCGAAGGACTCGTTCTCCGCGGCGATCACGGCGTCCCTCATCGACCGGGGGATCTTGTCGATGGGCACGATCTGCCGGTTCATCGACCCGCCGGTCGCGACCATCTGCTCGCCATTGGCCCAGTAGAAGACGTTGTTCTGCGCCTGGGCCGCCTTGTTCTCGTCGGGCTTGTTCACCATCGCGATGCCGATGCCGGCCCCGGCGATGATGACCGCGAAGAAGCCCAGGACCGTGCCGGAGACGAACTTCCAGGACGGTACGAAGCGCTTCCAGCCGTCCCTGTCGGACCGCGGGTAGTTGATGAGGCGCTTGTCCGGGCGGCCCGTGCCGCGAGCGGCTCTGCCCGAGCCCCGTCCGGGGCCCGCGGACCCTCTCTGTGCGCCCCGGCGGGTGTCGGAGCGGCTGCCCTGGGGGGGCCGCTCGGCGTAGGGGCCACTGGGTGACGCCGTGGGGACGTCACGCCGGGCATCGGCGCCCCGGCCGGGGCGCGGCTGGGCGGCCCGGCGGGCCGAAGCTCGCCCGCCACCTTGGGGCTGCGGCGGTTTGCGGCGGTGCTCGCTCATCGAACGACTACTCCTCGGGCAGGCGAGTGGCCTGGAAGCGGCAGATGAATTCCGGTTCCCCCGGTGTCATGGCGCACAGACTACGCACGGTCAAAACCTCACCAGTGCCGAAGGTCGCCCCAAAACGGACAACTTACCTGGCACGAATTCGCGATGTGACGCCGGTCACCATGTCACCCCTTGTCGTCGGACGCGCACCGTTCTATCGTCTGGATGTATCGAGTCGATACATCAGCTCGGTATAAAGACTCAGAGTCGGAAGAGAGGCAGGCGGATGAGCAGGCGCTCAGGCATCCTCGAATTCGCCGTCCTCGGCCTGCTTCGCGAATCCCCCATGCACGGGTACGAGCTGCGCAAGCGGCTCAACACCTCACTGGGAGTGTTCAGGGCCTTCAGCTACGGGACGCTCTATCCCTGCCTCAAGACGCTGGTCGCCAACGGCTGGTTGATCGAGGAGCCGGGCAACGCCCCGGAAGACGCGCTCGCCGCTTCACTCGCAGGGCGCCGCGCCAAGATCGTCTACCGGTTGACGGCCGCGGGTAAGGAGCATTTCGAGGAGCTCCTCTCCCACACCGGCCCCGACACCTGGGAGGACGAGTCCTTCGCCGCCCGCTTCGCCTTCTTCGGCCAGACCGAACGAGACGTACGCATGCGGGTACTGGAGGGCCGTCGCAGCCGGCTGGAGGAGCGCCTGGAGAAGATGCGCGCCTCTCTGGCCCGCACGCGGGAACGCCTCGACGACTACACGCTTGAGCTGCAGCGGCACGGCATGGAGTCCGTGGAGCGCGAAGTGCGCTGGCTGAACGAGCTCATCGAGAGCGAGCGGGCGGGACGGGATCGCAGGCGACCCGGTCCGTCCGACGAAACTGCAAAATGAGGCCTGCATCTCGCAGACCTCGTCCGAGAACAAACAGGGAGCAACCGGAATGGGTTCGGTTCGCGTAGCCATCGTCGGCGTGGGCAACTGCGCCGCCTCGCTGGTGCAGGGCGTCGAGTACTACAAGGACGCCGACCCGGCGTCCAAGGTCCCTGGGCTGATGCACGTCCAGTTCGGCGACTACCACGTGCGTGACATCGAGTTCGTCGCCGCGTTCGACGTCGACGCGAAGAAGGTCGGCCTCGACCTTTCGGACGCCATCGGCGCCAGCGAGAACAACACCATCAAGATCTGCGACGTCCCGAACACCGGTGTGACCGTCCAGCGCGGCCACACCCTGGACGGCCTGGGCAAGTACTACCGCCTGACGATCGAGGAGTCCGCCGAGGCTCCGGTCGACGTGGTCCAGATCCTCAAGGACCGCCAGGTCGACGTCCTGATCTGCTACCTGCCCGTCGGCTCCGAGGACGCGGCGAAGTTCTACGCCCAGTGCGCCATCGACGCCAAGGTCGCCTTCGTCAACGCCCTCCCGGTCTTCATCGCCGGCACCAAGGAGTGGGCGGACAAGTTCACCGAGGCCGGTGTCCCGATCGTCGGCGACGACATCAAGTCGCAGGTCGGCGCCACCATCACGCACCGTGTGATGGCGAAGCTGTTCGAGGACCGCGGTGTCCGTCTTGAGCGCACCATGCAGCTCAACGTCGGCGGCAACATGGACTTCAAGAACATGCTCGAGCGCGACCGCCTCGAGTCGAAGAAGATCTCCAAGACGCAGGCCGTCACCTCGCAGATCCCCGACCGTGAGCTCGGCGAGAAGAACGTCCACATCGGCCCGTCCGACTACGTCGCCTGGCTCGACGACCGCAAGTGGGCCTACGTCCGCCTCGAGGGCCGCGCCTTCGGCGACGTCCCGCTGAACCTCGAGTACAAGCTCGAGGTGTGGGACTCCCCGAACTCCGCCGGTGTCATCATCGACGCCCTGCGTGCCGCCAAGATCGCCAAGGACCGCGGTATCGGCGGCCCGATCCTGTCGGCGTCCAGCTACTTCATGAAGTCCCCGCCGGTGCAGTACTTCGACGACGAGGCCTACGCGAACGTCGAGAAGTTCATCAAGGGCGAGGTCGAGCGCTAGTCGAGCCCCACAGGTCGTCGACGACACCTGGGCTTCGGCTGTTCTTCCGCGGAGGGTCCCCGGGCAATGTGCCCGGGGACCCTCCGCGTATGTGACCCTTGCCCTCATGCCTGTCGTACGTGATCTGCGCGTACTCCTGCGCCTGAGGGATTTCCGGAACCTGCTCGCCGTACGGCTGCTCTCCCAGGCCGCGGACGGCGTCTACCAGGTCGCGCTCGCCACCTACGTTGTCTTCTCCCCGGAGAAGCAGACCTCGCCCGCGGCCATCGCCTCGGCCATGGCGGTCCTGTTGCTGCCGTATTCGGCGATCGGCCCCTTCGCCGGGGTGCTCCTCGACCGCTGGCGCCGCCGCCAGGTCTTCCTCTACGGCAACCTGCTGCGCGCCCTTCTCGCCTGTGTCACCGGCATGCTGATCGTCGCGAACGTGCCCGACTGGCTGTTCTACGCCTCAGCGCTGTCCGTGACCGCCGTCAACCGCTTCGTCCTGGCGGGGCTCTCCGCGTCGCTGCCCCACGTCGTCGGCCCCGGCCAGCTGGTCACCGCGAACGCGCTGTTCCCCACCGCCGGAACCCTCGCCGCGACCGTCGGCGGAGGGCTGGCCTTCGTCGTCCGGCTGCTTGCCTCCGACTCCAACGCCGTCGTCGTCCTCCTCGGGGCCGGGCTGTACCTGTGCTCGGCCCTCGTGTCCCTGAGCCTGGCCGTCGATCTGCTCGGCCCCGACCACCCTCCCGGCAGGCTCAACCCGTCGGTCGCCGAGGGGATCACCCTCACCGTCCGGGGCATGGCCGAAGGCCTGCGGCACCTGTCCACCCGTCGGGAGCCCGTCCAGGCGCTCACCGCGATGACCATGATGCGGTTCTGCTACGGAGCGCTGTTCGTCATGCTGCTCATGCTCTGCCGCTTCTCCTGGTCGGACAACGAGTCGGACGGACTGGCTCTCCTGGGCGTCGCTGTCGGTGTCTCCGGAGCCGGATTCTTCACGGCTGCCGTGATCACTCCCTCGCTCGTGGGCCGCCTGGGACCGCTGGGCTGGATCACCGCCTGCTCAGCGGGCGCCGCGCTCCTCGTCCCGGCGCTCGGCCTGTTCTTCGCCCCCGGCCCGATGGTGATCGCCGCGTTCGTACTCGGCCTCGCCACCCAGGGGGCCAAGATCTCCACCGACACGGTCGTCCAGTCCGGCGTGGACGACGAGTACCGCGGCCGGGTCTTCTCCCTCTACGACGTGCTCTTCAACGTCGCCTTCGTCGGCGCCGCGGCGGTGGCCTCGCTCATGCTCCCCCCGGACGGGCGGTCCGCGGCCCTGATCCTTTCCGTGGCCGCCCTCTACGCAGCCACCGCTGCACTGCTGGCACGCCAGAGCCGACGATTCACCGGGGGCGCCTCCAAGCGGTAGGCGAGGGAGAAACCGCTCCGCCGGCACATGCGTCCGGGTCGATGTTTCACGTGAAACATCGACCCGGACGTCCTGCGTCAGGCCTGCGCGGCCCACCATTCCTTGAGGGCGGCGACAGCGGCTTCGCGCCCCATCGGACCGTTCTCCAGCCGCAGCTCCAGCAGGAACGCGTACGCCTTCCCGATCACGGGGCCGGGGCCGACATCCAGCACCTGCATGATCTCGTTGCCGTCCAGGTCGGGCCGGATCGCGTCGAGCTCCTCCTGCTGTTGCAGCTGCGCGATGCGCTCCTCCAGCCCGTCGTAGGTACGGGAGAGGGCGTTGGCCTTGCGCTTGTTGCGCGTGGTGCAGTCGGACCGGGTCAGCTTGTGCAGGCGCTCCAGCAGCGGACCGGCGTCGCGGACGTAGCGCCGCACCGCCGAGTCGGTCCACTCGCCGTCCCCGTAGCCGTGGAAGCGCAGGTGCAGCTCCACCAGCCGGGACACGTCCTTGATCATGTCGTTGGAGTACTTCAGAGCGGTCAGGCGCTTCTTGGTCATCTTCGCGCCCACCACCTCGTGGTGGTGGAAGGAGACCCTGCCGTCGCTCTCGAAGCGGCGCGTACGGGGCTTGCCGATGTCGTGCAGCAGCGCCGCGAGCCGCAGCACCAGGTCCGGCCCGTCCTCTTCCAGCGCGATCGCCTGCTCCAGCACGATCAGCGAGTGGTCGTAGACGTCCTTGTGGCGGTGGTGCTCGTCACTCTCCAGCCGCAGCGCGGGCAGCTCGGGCAGGATCCGGTCGGCCAGCCCGGTGTCCACGAGCAGGCCCAGGCCCTTTCGCGGGTTCGCGGAGAGGATCAGCTTGTTCAGCTCACCCTGCACCCGCTCTGCCGAGACGATCTCGATCCGGTCGGACATGGCCTTCATGGCCTCGACGACCTCGGGGGCGACCTCGAAGTCCAGCTGCGCGGCAAACCGCGCTGCCCGCAGCATGCGCAGCGGATCGTCGGAGAACGAGTCCTCCGGGGTCCCGGGGGTGCGCAGCACACCGGCGGCCAGGTCCTCCAGGCCGCCGTACGGGTCGATGAACTGCTGCTCCGGCAGAGCCAGCGCCATGGCGTTGACCGTGAAGTCGCGCCGGACCAGGTCCTCCTCGATCGAGTCGCCGTAGGAGACCTCGGGCTTGCGCGACGTGCGGTCGTAAGCCTCCGAGCGGTAGGTGGTCACCTCGATCTGGAAGTTCCGGTCGACGTCTCCGACACGGGCGTGCTTCTGCGCCCCGACGGTGCCGAAGGCGATGCCGACGTCCCACAGCGAGTCGGCCCACGGGCGGACGATCTTCAAAACGTCCTCGGGGCGGGCATCGGTGGTGAAGTCCAGGTCATTGCCGAGACGCCCGAGCAGCGCGTCACGGACGGACCCGCCGACCAGGGCGAGGCGGAAGCCCGCCTCCTGGAAACGGCGGCCGAGCTCGTCGGCGACAGGGGCGACCCGCAGCAGTTCACTCACCGCCCGGCGCTGCACGTGATTCAGGGCACTGAGGTTGTCTTCGTTGGCGTTCGGCACAACAGAAAAGGGTACGTGCCCCGCCCGGCGCGGGCTTCCGCGTTTTCGGCGACCCCGGTACACAGCCGTCCCCGGGGTGAGCCGATCATGTGGAGCAAGGTGCGGCACTCGCGCGCCGCGGGCCTCGTTACCATTCGTGGACGCACAGACGACGACCACTGACATTTCGAGGGACGGGCTAGCGCGTGGCCGATGCGGCAGACATCCTGGGGGCGTCACCCGCCCCTGCCCGGCGCCGATGGCTGCGGCGCGCGGTCGTCCTGCTCGCCGGGACGCCGGTGATGGCCGCTCTCGTCTACTCTCCCGCCCCTAAGGCCCAGGCCGCGCAGGCGGCCTCCGTCGACATCCAGCTGACCTCGATGACCCCCGCCGCCCCGGTCAAGAGCGACACCCTGACCATCTCCGGCACCGTGGTCAACAACAGCTCCGAGACGATCAACGACGCCCACGTGGGTCTGCGGGTGGGTCCCCTCCTCGCGGACCGGTCCTCGATAGACGAGGCGGCGGAGCGCACCGGCTTCCGGGCCGGCACGGACCCGGGGGAGATCGACCCGGCCTACGCCGTGAAGATCGACTCGCTGCCCTCCAAGGTCGGCCGCCAGTTCAGCCTCACGGTCCCGGTGAACAAGCTGGACCTGGACAAGGACGGCGTCTACCAGCTCGGCGTCTCCCTGTCCGGCGTGACCGAGAGCCGCCCGTCCGAGCAGGTCCTCGGCATCAAGCGGACCTTCCTCCCCTGGCAGCCGGAGGCCGCCGCCAAGCGCGCCCAGCTCACGTACGTGTGGCCGCTGATCTCCACCACCCACGTGACCGCGGAGACCGGCTCGGACGAGACCCAGACCCCCGTGTTCCTCGACGACTCCCTCGCCGAGGAGCTGAAGCCGGGCGGCCGTCTGGAGCGGATGGTCGCGCTCGGCAAGGAACTGCCCATCACCTGGGTGATCGACCCGGACCTGCTGTACACGGTCGACGCGATGACCAAGGGCTACCGGGTCCGCGTGCCGGGCGGCAAGCCCGTACAGGGCAAGAACAAGGCCGTCGCCGAACAGTGGCTGAACTCCCTGGAAGCCGCCGTCCAGGGCAAGAAGGTCGTCGCCCTGCCCTTCGCCGACCCCGACCTGGCCTCCCTCGCCCACCACGGCAAGGACGTCTCGGGCACCCTGGGCCAGCTGCGGCCGGCGACCGACAAGGCGAAGCAGGCCGTCGAGACGGTCCTGCACGTCCCCGCGTCCACCGACTTCTCCTGGCCCGTGGACGGCGCGATCGACCCCTCGATCGTCAACGTCGCCACCTCGGCCGGTGCCCACAACATCCTCACCCGCAGCGACAGCCTCTCGGAGAGCGGAGCCCTCGGGTACACCCCCTCGGCCGCCCGCCCCATCGGTGCGGGCGCCACCGCCGTCGTCGCGGACGCGGAACTCTCCACCGCCTTCGAGGGCGACATGCTGAGCGCCGGCAACTCCACCCTCGCCGAGCAGCGGTTCCTCGCCCACACCCTCGCCCTGAACCTGCAGCACACCGACGAGCAGCGCAGCTTCGTCGTCGCCCCGCAGCGGATGCCGACCGCCAGCCAGGTGGAGACCATGGCCCGGGCCGTCCGCGCCCTCCAGGCCGGCCGCTGGACCCAGCCCGGGGACCTCGAAGCCGCGGCGACCGCCAAGCCCGACCCCGCGGCCGCCACCCAGGTGCCGGGCGCCGGCCAGTACCCCGAGAGCCTGCGCAAGCAGGAGCTCCCCGTCACGGCCTTCGAGAAGATCCGCACCACCCAGAACACCCTCGATCACTTCAAAGTGATCCTCGCCGCACCCGACCGCGTAGAGATCCCCTTCGGCAACACCACCAACCGGGAGATGTCCACCTCCTGGCGCGGCCACCCCGACGAGGCCGGCCTCTACCGGGACCAGGTCCAGAACTACCTGATCGGTCTCACCGAGAAGGTCAAGGTCATCCCGAAGTCCGACGCCACGCTGTCCGGACACAGCGCCACCATCCCGGTGAGCGTCCAGAACAGCCTCGTCCAAGATGTCCACGACCTCGTCCTGCGGGTGAAGTCCGCCAACCCCACCCGCCTGATGTTCGGCGACAAGGGCGAGGCGGAACAGCAGGTCACCGTCCAGGGCGACCACACCCAGACCGTCAAGTTCCCCGCCAACGCGACCGCGAGCGGCCCCGTCGAGGTCACCGCACAGCTCTTCACCAAGGACGGCGTCCCCTACGGCAAGGAACGCAAGTTCACCGTGAACGCCACCGAGGTCACCCCCACCGTCATGCTCGTCATCGCCGGTGGTGTGCTCCTCCTCGTCCTCGCGGGCATCAAGATGTACGCGAGCCGCAAGCGCGTCGCGGCCCGCGCGGCCGCCGAGGACAGCACGCAGCCGAGTGACGAGTCCCCGGACACCGGACCGCAAAGCACCGAGGGGTCCGGCACGAGTGAGACAGTGGACCGTTGAGCGATGCCGTGGCCGGTCGGCCTGGGGACGATGAGGTGGGGTTTCGATGAACGCGCCGTACGACGGTGACCGCGCGCAGGGCACTGGTGGGCCCGCGCCCTCCCAGGGCACTGCCCCGAGCACCCCGGTGCCCGGGCAGGTTCCCGCGCCCGCGCCCGCGCCGGACCACGACCCATATGTCCAGGACGCCTACGATCACGACCCCTACCGGTCGCAGGACCTGTCCGCCCAGGACCCCGTCGGCGAGGTCCTCTACGACCGGGCCGCACACCCCCCGCCGCCGCCCGGTACCTACCAGGAGCCCGGCCCGCTCTACGCCGCCCCGACCGCGCCCTCCTACTCCCCCGACCCGCGCGTCTGGGCCCAGACCCCGCCGCCCGAGCCGGACGGGCCCTCCCGCCACCTGCCGTACGGCGACCACGCCACCACCACCGAGTTCGTCGGTGTGGACTCTCTCGTCACCAAGGCGGCGGACGAGCGGCCCGAGCCCGACGCCTTCGCGCACCTCTACCGGGACCAGGAGGCGGCTCCCCGCACCCCCGCCGAGGACGTCCCCGTCGCCGTCCCGGCGCCGAGCAAGCCCGCCGGACGTGCGTCCAGCCTCCTGAAGTCCAGCGCGCTCATGGCCGCCGGCACGATCGTCTCCCGCATCACCGGATTCCTGCGCACCCTGGTCATCGCCGGCGCCATCGGCGTCGGCACGTTCAACGACACGTACCAGATCGCCAACACCCTGCCGACGATGATCTACGTGCTGGTCGGCGGCGGCGCCCTGAACGCCGTCTTCATCCCGCAGCTGGTGCGGGCCATGAAGAACGACAGCGACGGGGGAGAGGCGTACGCCAACCGGCTGCTGACCCTCGTCGTGGTCCTGCTGGCCGCCATCACGACCATCTGCGTCCTCGCGGCACCGGTCTTCATCACGATGATGTCGCCGAAGATCGCCTCCGACCCCCAGCAGATGGACGTCGCGGTCGCCTTCGCCCGCTACTGCCTGCCCACCATGTTCTTCATGGGCGTCCACGTGGTCCTCGGTCAGATCCTCAACGCCCGCGGCCGCTTCGGCGCAATGATGTGGACCCCGGTCCTCAACAACATCGTCGTCATCGCCACCTTCGGCGCCTTCATCTGGGCCTTCGGCGGCTTCACCACCTCCGGCGTCAACGCCACCACCGTCACCCCCGAGGGCGTCCGCCTGCTGGGCCTGGGCACCCTGCTGGGCCTCACCGTCCAGGCCCTGGCCATGCTCCCCTACCTGCGCGACGCGGGCTTCAGGCCGCGCCTGCGCTTCGACTGGAAGGGCCACGGACTCGGCAAGGCCGCCGGCCTGGCCAAGTGGACGTTCTTCTTCGTCCTCGCCAACCAGATCGGGCTCGTCGTCGTCACCCAGCTCGCCACCTGGGCCGGATCCGTCGCCGAGAAGCAGGGCCACCCCGGTACCGGCATCACCGCCTACAACTACGCGCTTCTGCTGTGGCAGATGCCGCAGGCCATCATCACCGTCTCCGTCATGACGGCCGTCCTGCCGCGCATCTCCCGCTCCGCCCACGACGGAGACGCCGCCGCCGTCCGCGACGACATCTCCTACGGGCTGCGCACCTCGGCCGTCGCGATCGTGCCCTGCGCCTTCGCGTTCCTCGCCCTCGGCGTCCCGATGGCCACCCTGCTCTACGCGGGCTCCGGCGCCGGCGCACAGAACATCGGCTACGTCCTGATGGCCTTCGGTCTCGGCCTCATCCCGTACTCGGTCCAGTACGTGGTCCTGCGCGGCTTCTACGCCTACGAGGACACCCGGACGCCCTTCTACAACACCGTCATCGTCGCCGCCGTCAACGCGGCGGTATCGACGGCCTCCTTCTTCGTCCTCCCCGCCCGATGGGCCGTCGTCGGCATGGCAGCCGCCTACGGCCTCGGCTACACCGTCGGAGTCGGCGTCGCCTGGCGCCGGCTGAAGACCCGCCTCGGCGGCGACCTCGACGGCGCCCACGTGATGCGCACCTACGCCCGCCTCACCGGCGCCTGCGTCCCGGCCGCCGCCGTGGGCGGCGCCGCCGCCTATGCGGTCACCCAGTGGCTGGGCAACGGAGTCGCCGGCTCCGCCGCCGCCCTCGTGGCCGGCGGCATCGCCCTGGCGGCCGTGTTCCTCATCGCCGCCAAGCGGATGCGGATCGAAGAGCTCAACTCGATGGTCGGAATGATCCGCGGACGTTTGGGGCGCTGATGCGCACAACCGTCGCCCCCCTTCGTGTGTCGTGCATAGCGTCGGACTGTGGGCACAATTGGCGTGGCTTCGCAGACTGGCCGACAGCGTGCAACGGATGGGGAGGCGGGAACGACGGTGGCGGAACGTAGCACGGCCGCCGTCGACGTGGCCGACAACAGTGGCGTCAAGCCGCTGGCCGCAGAAGCGGACAAGGCCACGGCCGACGGGGTGGACATCCAGAACGGACGAGCCGCGGACGGACCCATGCCCGAAAAGGACGGCGAACGCACGACCCCGGCCCCCACGGCCGCACCCGAACTCCACAGCGGCCACAAGCTCGCCAGACGCTACCGGCTCGAAGAGTGCGTCACTCGTGTGGACGGATTCAGCAGCTGGCGCGCGATGGACGAGAAGCTGCGCCGGGCCGTGGGCGTGCACCTGATCCCCGCCGACCATCCGCGGGCCCGTTCCGTCCTGGCCGCAGCGCGCTCCTCCGCCCTGCTCGGCGACCCCCGGTTCGTCCAGGTGCTCGACGCCGTGGAGGAGAACGACCTCGTCTACGTCGTCCACGAGTGGCTGCCCGACGCCACCGAGCTCACCGCGCTCCTCGCCGCGGGCCCCCTGGAACCCCACGAGGCCTACCAGCTCGTCAGCCAGATCTCCCAGGCCATGTCCGCGGCACACCGCGAGGGCCTGGCCCACCTGCGCCTGACGCCCAGCGCGATACTGCGCACCTCCACGGGCCAGTACCGCATCCGCGGCCTCGCCGTGAACGCCGCCCTGCGCGGGATCACCAGCGAGACCCCCCAGCGTGCCGACACCGAGGCCATCGGCGCACTCCTGTACGCCGCGCTCACCCAGCGCTGGCCGTACGAGAACGACGCCTACGGCCTCACCGGCCTGCCCAAGGGCGTCGGCCTGATCGCCCCCGACCAGGTCCGCGCCGGTGTCCACCGGGGTCTGGGCGAGCTCGCCATGCGCGCCCTCGCCAACGACGGAGCCACCGCCTCCCGTCAGGAGCCGGCCTGCACCACCCCCGAGGAGCTGGCCAAGGCCGTCGCCGCGATGCCCCGCATCCGGCCGCCGGAGCCCGCCTTCACCGCCCCGCCCGAGTACCAGCACACCACCTACCAGCAGGGCAGCTACGGCCGCCCCACGCCCCCCGGCGTGCCTACCACGCAGACGGTCACCGTCGCTCCCCCGCCGCCCCCGCTGCAGAGCCGCACCGGCCGCGCCCTGAAGTGGGGTGTCGCCGCCCTGCTCATCGCCGCCCTCGGCCTCGGCAGCTGGCAGCTCGCGGACACCCTGCTGGGCCATGGAACCCAGAAGGGCAACAGCGGCACCAGCAACACCACGGCCGACACCGGCGAACACGGGGAGAAGCCTGACACCAGCCCGCTGGAAATCAAGGGGGCACAGGAGTACTTCCCGGATGGCAAACCGCAGAACGCCGAGGACGTCGCAAACACCTACGACAAAGACGTCTCCACCTACTGGCGCACCAAGAGCTTCTTCGACGGCCCCGAGATGAAGATCAAGGATGGCGTGGGCATCGTCTACGACCTCGGTTCCGAACACGAGGTCGCAACAGCCTCGATAGCGCTGAAGTACGGCGGCCCGCACACGACCCTCACGCTGTACGCCACCGACTCCAAGACCCCCAAGGGCTCCGTCGGCTCCATGGCAAAGATCGCCGGAACCACCACCTCGGAGACCACCCTCCAGCTGACCGCCGAGAAACCGGTCAAGACGCGGTACGTGCTCCTGTGGATCACTGCCATGCCGAACGCCCCGCAAGACGAATTCAGCGGTCCCGGTTACAAACAGGCCATCACGGACGTGAAGTTCTCGGGCTGACCGCACAATCCGGGAGGGGCTCACCGTTGGACGACACGACACCCGGCGACGACAGCGACGGGGACCTTCTGGCCCGGCACGTCGCCGGTGACCCCGACGCCTTCGGTGAGCTCGTGCGGCGGCACCGCGACCGGCTGTGGTCGGTGGCCATGCGCACGCTCGGCGACCGGGAGGAAGCCGCCGACGCGGTACAGGACGCCCTCGTCTCCGCCTACCGGGCCGCCCACACCTTCCGCGGGGACTCCGCAGTCACCACCTGGCTGCACCGCATCACCGTCAATGCCTGCCTGGACCGGGCTCGCAAGGCGGCCTCCCGCAGGACCGCGCCCCTTGACGACACGGACCGTCTGGAGCGCCTCCTGGAGCCCCATGAGTCCGCCGAGGCCCCGGCGGAACGCCAGGACCTCCACCGCCAGCTCCTGGCCGCCCTCAGCACCCTCCCGGCCGAACAGCGGGCCGCACTCGTCCTTGTCGACATGCAGGGATACCCCGTCGCCGAAGCCGCCCGCATCCTCGACGTGCCCACCGGCACCGTGAAGAGCCGCTGCGCACGCGGCCGGGCGAAGCTCCTCCCGATGCTCACTCATCTGCGCACGAATGCCGGGGATAACACCGCCACCGAGCGGGGAAGGAACCGGACGCCGGGCACGGCCGTCCCACCAGCGGCAGACCCCAGGCACCCAGACCCAGACGCAGTGAAGGGCGGAGGTGGACGACCGTGACCCCCCCGGCAAGCACGACAGGCACGACCGGCACAATTCGGCACCCGGAGGTCTCGGAGATCGCCGACCTGACCGAAGGACTCCTCTCCCCGGCCCGCAGCGCCGAAGTCCGGCGCCACCTCGGCGACTGCCCCCTGTGCGCCGACGTCCGCGCCTCCCTCGACGAGATCCGTGCCCTTCTGGGCACCCTCCCGGGCCCCGCCCGGATGCCCGCCGACATCGCGGGCCGCATCGACGCGGCCCTCGCGGCCGAAGCCCTCCTCGACTCCACCACCCCCCAGGCTTCCGAGGAGGACACTCGGCCCGCGTCCGCCGCCCGTTCCCGCCCGGCCTCCCGCGATGTTTCACGTGAAACATCGCCCGTCGGCCACCCGAACGGCTCAAGCGGACCCGGGCGACGCCGCGCCCGCCGCCGGATCGCCGTCCTCACCGGCCTGGCCGGGGCCGCCGCCTGCGCACTCGGGATCTTCCTGTTCGCTGACCTCTCCGGGCCGTCCTCCCACGACGCCACAGCACGCCGTGAAACAGCGACCTCCGCCGCGCAGCCCCCCACCGACGGCGCCTACACCGCCCAGGGCCTGCGCGGCAGCGTCGAGCAGCTCCTCGGCTCCGGGCAGGGCGCCAAGGCAGCCACCCAGGGGGAGCAGAACAACACGTACGGGTTGGAGAACACCCCCGCCCCCGGAGTCGCCCCCAACGACCGCCAGGCGCCCTCCGTCCCCGCCTGTGTCCAACGCGCCACCGGCCGCCCGGAGACCCCGATCGCCGCCGAACGCGGCAGCTACCAGGGCACTCCGGTCCTCCTGCTCGTCCTGCCGCACCCGGGCGACGCCTCCCGCGTCGACGCCTACCTCGTCGACACCGGCTGCGAGAACACCGCACCGGCGACCCCCGGAAAGCTCCTGCTGACGAACACCTATCCCCGTTAGCGACACGTAAGGCCGCACCGGGACAGGCAGGGAATGCATGCGCCGTAGGATCCGTTGGGTGGGGTGAGAGTCCGCACCGGCCCCCGGTAGGCAGCACGCAGTCCGCAGAAACGAGGAAGAAACCCGTGAGCGACGTCCGAAACGTGATCATCATCGGCTCCGGGCCGGCCGGTTACACCGCCGCCCTGTACACCGCACGCGCTTCGCTCAAGCCCCTGGTGTTCGAAGGTGCCGTCACCGCCGGTGGCGCCCTGATGAACACCACCGAGGTGGAGAACTTCCCGGGGTTCCAGGACGGCATCATGGGTCCGGATCTCATGGACAACATGCGTGGCCAGGCCGAGCGCTTCGGCGCCGAGCTGGTCCCGGACGACATCGTGTCCGTGGACCTCACCGGTGAGATCAAGACCGTCACGGACACCGCCGGCACCGTCCACCGTGCCAAGGCCGTCATCGTCACCACCGGCTCCCAGCACCGCAAGCTCGGCCTGCCCAACGAGGACGCCCTCTCCGGCCGCGGCGTCTCCTGGTGCGCCACCTGCGACGGATTCTTCTTCAAGGACCACGACATCGCCGTCGTCGGCGGCGGCGACACCGCGATCGAGGAAGCCACCTTCCTCTCCCGGTTCGCCAAGTCCGTCACGATCGTCCACCGTCGCGACAGCCTGCGCGCTTCGAAGGCCATGCAGGACCGCGCCTTCGCCGACCCGAAGATCAAGTTCGCCTGGGACAGCGAGGTCGCCGAGATCCACGGCGAGCAGAAGCTCTCCGGTGTCACCCTGCGCAACACCAAGACCGGCGAGACCTCCGCGCTGCCCGTCACCGGCCTCTTCATCGCCGTCGGCCACGACCCGCGCACCGAACTGTTCAAGGACCAGCTGGAGCTCGACGACGAGGGCTACCTCAAGGTCGACGCCCCCTCCACCCGGACCAGCGTGACCGGCGTGTTCGGCGCCGGCGACGTCGTGGACCACACCTACCGTCAGGCGATCACCGCCGCGGGCACCGGTTGCTCCGCGGCCCTCGACGCCGAGCGCTTCCTCGCTGCCCTCGCGGACGCCGAGAAGGCTCACGCGGCCGTCTGACCCTCGCACCAGCCCCACCCACACCCCGCAGGAAGAAGAAGGAGGCCGCTGTGGCCGGCACCCTCAAGAACGTGACCGACGCTGACTTCGACGCCGAGGTCCTCAAGAGCGACAAGCCCGTACTGGTGGACTTCTGGGCCGCCTGGTGCGGACCGTGCCGCCAGATCGCGCCGTCCCTCGAGGCGATCGCCGCCGAGTACGGCGACCAGATCGAGATCGTCAAGCTCAACATCGACGAGAACCCGGCCACGGCCGCCAAGTACGGCGTCATGTCCATCCCGACGCTGAACGTCTACCAGGGCGGCGAGGTCGCCAAGACCATCGTCGGCGCCAAGCCGAAGGCCGCCATCCTGCGCGACCTCTCGGACTTCGTCGAGGTCAAGACCGTCTGACGTCCAGGGGCCCCAACCAGCGGTAGCCAGGGGGGTTTCACGTGAAACGGGGCCGCCCCCTGGCAGGGGGCGGCCCCGTTTCACGTTTCCCGGTTCACAGGGGACGCAGCGCCGGCTCCTTGCGCGCAGCACCCAGAAGCCGGTCCAGCGCCAGCTCCACGTCTTCCTTCCACGACAGCGTCGACCGCAGCTCCAGCCTCAACCGCGGATGCAACGGGTGGGGACGCACCGTCTTGAAGCCCACCGAGAGCAGATGGTCCGCCGGCAAAAGGCACGCCGGCCCCTCCCAGCGCGCATCCCCGAACGCCTCGATGGCACGGAACCCCCGGCGCAGCAGGTCCTTCGCCACCGTCTGGACCATCACCCGCCCCAGGCCCTGCCCCTGATATCCCGGCATGATCCAAGCGGTGATCAGCTGAACGGCGTCCGGCGAGACCGGACTGGTCGGAAACGCCGTGGCCCTCGGAACGTACGCGGGCGGCGCGTACAGCACGAACCCGACCGGGACATCGTCCACGTAGACCACACGGCCGCACGATCCCCACTCCAGGAGAACGGCGGAGATCCAGGCCTCTTTCTCCAGCGCCGGCGTACCCGCCTTCACGGCGGCCTCACCGCTGACCGGATCCAGTTCCCAGAACACACAGGACCGGCAACGACGGGGCAGGTCCTGGAGGTTGTCCAGCGTGAGCGGTACCAGCCGACGACCCATGAAGGCATCGTATCCACTGGCCCCCGCTCTTTCGACAGCAGCAACACGGCGAAGGGGCGGACCGCGACGGTGGAAACCGACACGATCCGCCCCTCGGCGGCTGCGGGATCACTCCCCGGACAGCCCCTGCTCCAGAACGCGGCCCTCGCCCGGCGCCAGCGTCCCCAGAATCCGCTCCAGATCCTCCATCGACGCGAACTCGACGGTGATCTTGCCCTTCTTCTGACCCAGATCCACCTTCACCCGCGTCTCGAACCGGTCCGACAGCCGCGTCGCCAGCTCACTGAGCGCCGGAGCCACCCGGGTACCCGCACGCGGGCCCTTCGGCTTCACCGCACTCGCGGGATCCGAATCCATCAGCTTGACGATCTCCTCGACCGCCCGCACCGACAGCCCCTCGGCCACGATCCGGTGCGCCAGCCGGTCCTGCTGCTCGGTGTCCTCCACCGACAGCAGCGCCCGCGCATGCCCCGCCGACAGCACTCCGGCCGCCACCCGACGCTGTACCGGAGCCGACAGGTTCAGCAGCCGCAGGGTATTCGTCACCTGCGGACGCGAGCGACCGATCCGGTCCGCCAGCTGGTCATGCGTGCAGTCGAAGTCCTGCAGCAGCTGGTCGTACGCCGCCGCCTCCTCCAGCGGGTTCAGCTGAGCCCGGTGCAGGTTCTCCAGCAGCGCGTCCAGCAGCAGCTTGTCGTCGTCCGTCGCCCGGATGATCGCCGGAATGTTCTCCAGACCGGCCTCCCGGCAGGCCCGCCAGCGCCGCTCACCCATGATCAGCTCGTAGCGGCCGGGCGATGACTGCCGCACCACCACCGGCTGGAGCAGACCCACCTCCTGGATGGAGGTCACCAGCTCGGCGAGCGCGTCCTCGTCGAACACCTCACGCGGCTGCCGCGGGTTCGGCGTGATCGCGTCCATCGGAAGCTCCGCGAACGTCGCTCCCGCCACCACATTGGTCTCCGGCGCCGCCGGCACCGGCTCCTCCACCGGCGCGACGAACGATGTTTCACGTGAAACATCCGCCTGCGTCAGCGAAGCCAGCTTCGCCGCCGCGATCCCACGCTCCGAGGTCAACACCGGCATCGCCGCCGGAGACGTCGACCCGGCACTGATCACCGGCGGCGTCTGCTCCTGCGGCGCAGCGGGAATCAGCGCACCGAGCCCCCGTCCCAGGCCTCTACGTCGCTCGCTCACTGGATCCCCTCCGCCACACTCTGCGTGCTGTTCATGCCCGCGCCCAGATGGGCCTGCTGGGCGTCGTACTGCATTCCCACACCTCGGAACGCGATCTCACGCGCCGCTTCCAGATAGGAGAGGGAACCACTGGACCCCGGATCGTACGTGAGTACCGTCTGCCCGTAACTCGGCGCCTCGGAAATACGCACCGACCGCGGAATGCTCGTCCGCAGCACCTCCTTGCCGAAGTGGCTGCGAACCTCCTCCGCCACCTGCGAGGCCAGCCGGGTCCTTCCGTCGTACATCGTCAGAAGGATCGTCGACACATGCAGCGTCGGGTTCAGATGGGCCCGCACCAGATCGACATTGCGCAGCAGCTGACCCAGACCCTCCAGCGCGTAGTACTCGCACTGGATCGGGATCAGCACCTCCGCCCCGGCCACCAGGGCGTTCACCGTGAGCAGCCCAAGCGACGGAGGGCAGTCGATCAGGATGTAGTCGAGCGGCTGCTCGTACGCCTGGATCGCCCGCTGCAGCCTGCTCTCCCGGGCCACCAGCGACACCAGCTCGATCTCCGCACCCGCCAGGTCGATCGTGGCCGGAGCACAGAAGAGCCCCTCCACATCCGCCACGGGCTGGACGACCTCCAGCAGGGGGCGGCTGTCCACCAGCACGTCGTAAATCGACGGCACGTCCGCGTGGTGGTCGATACCCAGCGCCGTGGAGGCATTGCCCTGCGGGTCGAGGTCGACCACCAGGACCCGCGCCCCGTGCAGTGCCAGCGAGGCCGCCAGATTCACGGTCGTCGTGGTCTTGCCCACGCCGCCCTTCTGGTTGGCGACCACGATGACCCGGGTCTGCTCCGGCCTGGGCAGACCCTGGCCGGCACGCCCCAGCGCCTCGACGGCCAGCTGGGCGGCTCGGCCGATGGGGGTGTCGTTGTCTACAAGGGGCGTCGATGTTTCACGTGAAACATCCTCGCCCGCCGATTCAGAGCGGGGACCGGGGACCGGATCGGCCATCGGCCCCGCGAGGTTGGCGTCGGACCGCACGGTGTCACTCTCCTCGACATCAGGCTCGCGATGAACAGAGCCTGCCATGTCACCCGGGTCGCGAACCAGCGGGGCCCGTACTCCTGTGGATGAATCCACCGATGTGGACAACTCCGTCCCCCCTTCGTGCTTGCGGAGACGGGGGGACGTGGCCGCACGACCGCGGCTGATGATTCCGTGCAGCAGAGAGCGACGTTTCACGTGAAACACGATGCCGGGACGGAGTCATCAGGCCGCTACGACACTCCGAAATCCATACCTATAGGGCCCAACACGCCCTAAATCTCCGCAAGAAAGCCCGGCTGCCGGCGTATCAGCGGCGCCGACGCGTACGGCTGGTCCGGGCAGCCTTAGCCCGCTTGGCCGCGAACCTCACCCCACCGGGGCTCTCTCCGACCTCGACCCGCACCACCGTCGACAGCGGGTCCACCACGCCCTCGCCCACCTGCAGCACCGAGGTCTTCACCACACCGAGCTTCGTCAGTGCCGTCTTCGCCGACACCAGCTCCTCCTCGGCGGTATCGCCCTTGAGCGCCAGCATCTCCCCGTACGGACGCAGCAGGGGCACACCCCAGCCGGCCAGCCGGTCCAGCGGAGCCACTGCGCGGGCCGTCACCACGTGCACCGGCTGCAGCTTGCCGAGAACCTCCTCGGCCCGACCGCGCACCACCGTGACATGGTCCAGGCCCAGCAGCTCCACGACCTCCTGGAGGAAGGTCGTCCGCCGCAGCAGCGGCTCAAGCAGCGTGATCTTCAGATCCCGCCGCACCAGCGCCAGCGGGATCCCGGGCAGACCCGCACCCGACCCCACGTCGCACACGGTGACGCCCTGCGGCACCACCTCCGACAGCACAGCGCAGTTCAGCAGATGCCGCTCCCAGAGCCGCGGCACCTCACGCGGCCCGATCAGGCCCCGCTTGACTCCCGCGTCGGCCAGCAGCTCCGCGTACCGCACAGCTTCCGGGAAAAACTCACCGAACACCGCGCGCGCCTCTTCAGGCGCCGGGGGAAGCTCAGCTGCCTCCGTCACGGGGACCGTCCCTTCCGTACCGCATGGTTCTGAAGAACCACGTCTTCAAAATGGCGCGTCGTTCACATGCCAGGCTGACAAACATCGGCCCCGTCTGCGACACAGACGGGGCCGAACACTCGCACTACAGGTCAGGCCGGGAGCACAACGACGAAGCGCTGCGGCTCCTCGCCCTCGGACTCGCTCTTCAGACCCGCGGCCGCCACGGCATCGTGGACGACCTTCCGCTCGAACGGGGTCATCGGGGCCAGCTTCAGCGGCTCGCCGGACGCCTTCACGTCCGCCGCCGCCTGAGCGCCCAGCGCCGCCAGCTCCTCACGCTTCTTCGCGCGGAACCCGGCGATGTCCAGCATCAGCCGGCTGCGGTCTCCGGTCTCCCGGTGCACGGCGAGGCGGGTCAGCTCCTGCAGAGCCTCCAGAACCTCACCGTCGCGGCCCACGAGCTTCTGCAGGTCCCGGCTGGCGGAGTCACTGACGATCGACACCGCGGCCCGGTCGGCCTCGACGTCCATGTCGATGTCGCCGTCGAGGTCGGCGATGTCCAGCAGACCCTCAAGGTAGTCGGCCGCGATCTCACCCTCCTGCTCGAGGCGGGTCAGGGTGTCGCCACTCTCAGCGGCGGCGGTGGTGGTGCCTTCCGTCACGGGAGGGACTCCTTCTTACTTCTTGGAGGGCTTGCTGGGGGGCGTCTGACGCTTCGACTTCGACTGCCGCTTGGGCTGCTGCCGCTTCGTGGCGACACCGCCGCTCGCCGCATCCGCGTCGGCCGTGGCTTCAGAACTCTTGATCACCGAGCCGTCCGCCTGAGCGGCCATGCCCTGCTTGGTCAGCGCGGTGATGAACTTGCGCTCGTTGTCGTTGCGGTCCGGGCCCTTGGCCACGATCGCCGCGACGATCTTCTTCTTGCCCCGGCCCTTGACCTCACCGTGCGAGCTGACGTGCTTCAGCAGGCGCGTCAGGTACTGGTCCTGGGCCTTGCTGCCCGGCGTCGGGTTCTGGTTGATCACGTACATCTGCTGGCCCATGGTCCACACGTTCGTGGTCAGCCAGTAGACGAGAACACCGACGGGGAAGTTGATACCCATGACCGCGAAGATCACGGGGAAGATGTACATCAGCATCTTCTGCTGCTGCATGAACGGGGTCTTGACCGACAGGTCGACGTTCTTCTGCATCAGCTGACGCTGGGTGTAGAACTGCGACAGCGACATCAGGACGATCATGACGGCGGTGACGACACGCACATCGGTGATCGAAGCGCCCAGGGAAGCAGCCTTCTCGGCGCTGTCGGTGAACTTCGCGGCCAGCGGGGCCCCGAAGATGTGCGCCTGACGCGCGCTCTCCAGCAGCGACTGGTTGATGACGCCAATGGTCTTCCCGTTGGCGATGGCCGACAGCACGCTGTAGAGCGCGAAGAAGAACGGGGACTGCGCCAGGATGGGAAGGCACGAGGAGAGCGGGTTGGTACCCGTCTCCTTGTACAGCTTCATCATCTCTTCGGACTGACGCTGCTTGTCGTTCTTGTAGCGCTCCTGGATCGCCTTCATCTTCGGCTGGAGCGCCTGCATGCCCCGCGTCGCCTTGATCTGCTTCACGAAGAGCGGGATCAGGCAGATGCGGATCAAGACCACCAGGGACACGATCGACAGGCCCCAGGCCCACCCGCTGTTCGGCCCGAAGATCGCGCCGTACACGGAGTGGAACTGGACGATGACCCACGAGACGGGCGTGGTGATAAAGCTGAACAGATTGGCAATCGTGTCCACTAATCAGGCTCCTTGAGCATTGCGAGATCTACGCAACGCACTGCGCAGCTGCTCGTGCCAACGCGGGCGTTTACGGGGTGGGACATGGTCCACGCCACCGGGGGACCACGGGTTGCACCGCAGGATCCGCCAGGCGGTCAGGACCGTCCCCTTGACCGCACCATGCCGGTCGATGGCCGTGTATCCGTAGTGCGAGCACGACGGGTAATAGCGGCACACCGGCCCGAGCAGCGGACTGATCGTCCACTGGTACAGCTTGATCAAAGCGAGCAGCGGGTACTTCATCGAGCCACGCCTCCCAGAAGCCGCACCAGAGCGGCATCCAGGTCCCGGGCCAGCTCGTCGGGGCCGGCATCACCCGCTCCGGGCAACGCACGTACCACCACCAGGCTACCGGCGGGCAGCTGGGACAGCCGCTCCCGGACCAGATGGCGCAGACGGCGCTTCACCCGGTTACGTATGACGGCGTTGCCGACAGCCTTGCTGACGACGAAACCCGCACGCGTCGAGGGATCGATCTCCCCCGGCTCGTGCGGGTCCGTTGAACCGCTTGTACGTAGGTGGACGACGAGGAGTGGGCGACCGGCCCGACGCCCTCGGCGTACCGCGCTCGCGAAGTCCTCGCGCCGCCTCAGCCGATTTTCGGGAGACAGCACGACGTCACGACCTGCGTGCTTGTTACGCGGAAAGGGCGGCGCGGCCCTTGCCACGACGGTTCGCGAGGATCGCGCGACCGGCACGGGTACGCATCCGCAGGCGGAAGCCGTGGGTCTTGGCGCGACGGCGGTTGTTCGGCTGGAAGGTGCGCTTGCTCACTCGGGGGCTCCAGAGAATGAATCGTTGTGGCGGGACATCGCCTGGCTGTCACCGTGCGCCCACGAGGAAACTCGCGTGTTCGCCCGAGTGGCACCGCTAAACGATCACTAACAGTGATCTTCGCCCATCGGTAGGCAGGCGGCAGCAGCCATCGACAACTCGACCTCGTTACGGTACGCGCGGCTACGCCATCCGGTCAAACCGAGGCGATGCTGCCCCACACTGTGCACAGGCTGTGGACAACGACTTGAACCGTACCCGCTGGCCTGACTACCGTTGCCTGATCCCGGATTTTTTGTCCCGACCGTCCCAAAGAACCACACATTCGTGGGACCCCCTGTGAGAGAGCGTGCTCTGTGGCTGACGTACCTGCCGATCTTGCCGCAGTGTGGCCAAGGGTGCTCGAGAAGCTCCTCGGGGAGGGACAGCCGGGGATCGAACCCAAGGACAAGCAGTGGGTCGAGCGGTGCCAGCCCCTGGCACTCGTCGCCGACACCGCACTGCTGGCCGTCCCCAACGAGTGGGGCAAGCGCGTCCTCGAAGGCCGCCTCGCCCCGCTGATCAGCGACGCCCTCAGCCGGGAATGCGGCCGCCCCATCCGGATCGCCATCACCGTGGACGACTCCGCCGGCGAGCCCGCGCCCCCCGCCCCGCCCGTGCAGCAGCCGGGCGGGTACGAGCCGTACGCCGGCCAGCGTCCCGGCGGCGGCCCCGACGACCAGCTCCCCACCGCCCGCCCCGCCTACCCGGACTACCAGCAGCAGCGCCCCGAGCCCGGCGCCTGGCCCCGGGGCGGCCAGCAGGACGACTACGGCTGGCAGCAGCCGCGCCTCGGCGGATTCCCCGAGCGCGACCCGTACGCCTCCCCGCAGCCGGGCTACCTCCAGCAGTCCGAGCCCTCCGGCTACGACCAGGGCTCCTACGAGCAGCAGCAGTACGAGCAGTCCCCGTACGACTCCCAGCAGCACCAGCCCCATCAGTACGAACAGCAGAAGTACGAACAGCCCGCGCCCCGCCAGGCTCCCGGCCGACCCTCCTCGGCCCCGGCCCCGTCCGGCGGTTCCTCCTCGGGCCCGCTCGAACCGACCGCCCGGCTGAACCCCAAGTACCTCTTCGACACCTTCGTCATCGGCGCCTCCAACCGCTTCGCGCACGCCGCCGCGGTGGCCGTCGCCGAAGCGCCCGCGAAGGCGTACAACCCCCTTTTCATCTATGGCGAGTCGGGTCTGGGCAAGACGCACCTGCTGCACGCCATCGGGCACTACGCGCGGAGCCTGTACCCCGGTACCCGCGTGCGGTACGTGAGCTCCGAGGAGTTCACCAACGAGTTCATCAACTCCATCCGCGACGGCAAGGGCGACGCGTTCCGCAAGCGCTACCGCGAGATGGACATCCTGCTCGTCGACGACATCCAGTTCCTCGCGAGCAAGGAGTCGACGCAGGAGGAGTTCTTCCACACCTTCAATACGCTCCACAACGCCAACAAGCAGATCGTCCTCTCCTCCGACCGGCCGCCCAAGCAGCTCGTCACCCTGGAGGACAGGCTCCGCAACCGCTTCGAGTGGGGCCTGATCACCGACGTCCAGCCGCCCGAGCTGGAGACCCGCATCGCGATCCTGCGCAAGAAGGCGGTCCAGGAGCAGCTCAACGCCCCGCCGGAGGTACTGGAGTTCATCGCCTCCCGTATCTCGCGCAACATCCGCGAGCTGGAGGGTGCGCTGATCCGGGTCACCGCCTTCGCGAGCCTCAACCGGCAGCCGGTCGACCTGGGCCTGACCGAGGACGTGCTCAAGAACCTGATCCCGGGCGGCGAGGACAGCGCGCCGGAGATCACGGCCTCCGACATCATGGCGGCCACCGCCGACTACTTCGGGCTCACCGTGGACGACCTGTGCGGTTCCTCGCGCAGCCGGGTCCTGGTGACCGCACGGCAGATCGCCATGTACCTGTGCCGGGAGCTCACGGACCTCTCCCTGCCCAAGATCGGGGCGCAGTTCGGCGGCCGCGACCACACCACCGTCATGCACGCCGACCGCAAGATCCGCGCTCTGATGGCCGAACGCCGCTCCATCTACAACCAGGTCACGGAGCTCACCAACCGCATCAAGAACGCCTGAGCCGACTGCCCCGGACCGCTGGGGAGAGTCACGCCAAGGTCCCTTCAAACGCATTCAGAGGGCGCTCCCGGACCACAACGGGGGCGCCCTTCTTCGTTCGCGCGCCCCTGCTCTGTTCGAATACGCCCCCTCCGGCGCAACTCGTCCACAGATTGGGGGACTTTCTTCCGTCCACAGGCTGGGGACGGGTTCTGTCGCCCACAATCTGTCCACAGGGGTGCGGCATGAGCCACCATCAGGCCAGGTCAACGGGCTGTGGAATTGTGCGCAAGCTTCATCCACAGGCTGTGGACAGATTCTTCGTCCACAGGACTGTCCACCACGTTGTCCACCGCCTGCCCACAGCTTCCCCGATCCTGTGCACAGGATCCGATGTCTTCTCCACACCCTTGTCCACTGTTCGGCAACGCACCACCCCATCTCACTGCCCCGAGTGAAAGCCGTCACACGGAGGTGGACGTTTGGGTTGTGGAGTACCGGGGGAAAGCTGGGGACACACCTGTGGAGTAGTCGGGGTCGCCTGGGGACGGCCTGTGCAGAAGTTTTCGTTCTCCACAGAGACACCGTGTTGTCCACCGGTGCCACCCACAGGCTGTGGGGATAAAAAACGCGGGATGACCTGGGAAAACGGGGTTATCCACCGTTTCCACAGGCCCTACTACTACCCCCATAGAGAGTTAGGCCGGTTTCGGTTTTCAAGCAGGTCCTGTGCACAACTCGGTGGGCGGCCGTCCCAGGCACCTCGCTCCCGACTTGACCGCCAGCCGCACCGACTGTCGGCGCCGTACGTCAGACTGGTCCCCGGCATCGGTCGAGGCATCGACGAGCCGACGACGAAGGCCGGCAGACGAGCGAGCAACAGCAGGAGGCGGTTCCGGTGAAGATCCGGGTGGAGCGCGACGTACTCGCGGAGGCGGTGGCCTGGGCTGCCCGTAGCCTCCCGGCCCGGCCGCCGGTGCCCGTTCTCGCGGGCCTGCTGCTGAAGGCCGAGGAGGGCACGCTGTCCCTCTCCGGCTTCGACTACGAGGTCTCGGCCCGCGTCTCCGTCGAGGCGGACGTCGAGGAGAACGGCACCGTCCTGGTCTCCGGCCGGCTGCTCGCCGACATCTGCCGGGCCCTCCCCAACCGCCCGGTGGAGATTTCCACAGACGGTGTACGGGCGATCGTGGTCTGCGGCTCCTCGCGATTCACACTCCACACCCTGCCTGTGGAGGAGTACCCGGCACTGCCGCAGATGCCGACCGCGACCGGCACCGTGCCCGGCGAGGTCTTCGCCTCCGCGGCCGCCCAGGTCGCCATCGCCGCAGGCCGTGACGACACGCTGCCCGTGCTGACCGGTGTGCGCATCGAGATCGAGGGCGACCGCGTCACCCTGGCCTCCACCGACCGCTACCGCTTCGCGGTCCGCGAGTTCCTGTGGAAGCCGGAGAACCCGGACGCCTCCGCCGTGGCCCTGGTGCCCGCCAAGACGCTCCTGGACACCGCCAAGTCCCTGACCAGCGGCGACACCGTCACCCTGGCGCTGTCGGGCTCCGGTGCCGGTGAAGGCCTGATCGGTTTCGAGGGCGCCGGCCGCCGCACCACCACGCGCCTCCTCGAAGGCGACCTGCCGAAGTACCGCACGCTGTTCCCGACGGAGTTCAACTCCATCGCCGTGATCGAGACCGCCCCGTTCGTCGAGGCCGTCAAGCGCGTGGCCCTGGTCGCCGAGCGGAACACCCCGGTGCGCCTGAGCTTCGAGCAGGGCGTGCTGATCCTGGAGGCCGGTTCCAGCGACGACGCACAGGCTGTGGAGCGCGTGGACGCCAAGCTGGAGGGCGACGACATCTCGATCGCCTTCAACCCGACCTTCCTGCTCGACGGACTGAGCGCGATCGACTCGCCCGCCGCGCAGCTCAGCTTCACCACGTCCACCAAGCCGGCGCTGCTCAGCGGCCGCCCGGCGGTCGACGCGGAGGCCGATGAGGCCTACAAGTACCTGATCATGCCGGTGCGCCTCTCCGGCTGATTCTTCGCAGGTCAGGCCCGGTCTCGCGCACCGCGAGACCGGGCCTGACCACGTTCGAAGCAGCGGGGTAGGGGCACCGCGCACCCCGTGGAGCCGGGCAGCCGGGCGGCCCGGCCCGGCGTAGGCTCGGGGCCTGGGATGTCCTCCGGGCAAGCAGGAGGCCCCGGCAAAGACGGCCACAACGCTTAAGGAACCACCTGATGGAGCTTGGTCTCGTCGGTCTCGGCAAGATGGGCGGCAACATGCGCGAGCGCATCCGCCGCGCAGGCCACACCGTCATCGGATACGACCGCAACCCGGACCTCGCGGATGTCCACAGCCTGCGGGAACTTGTGAACAGCCTGCAGGCCCCCCGCGTGGTGTGGGTGATGGTCCCGGCCGGCGCGGCCACCCAGTCCACCGTCGACGAGCTCGCCGAGCTGCTCTCGATCGGCGACATCGTCGTCGACGGCGGCAACTCCCGCTGGACCGACGACGAGAAGCACGCCGCGGAGCTGGCGGCCAAGGGCATCGGCTTCGTCGACTGCGGAGTCTCCGGCGGTGTGTGGGGCCTGGAGAACGGCTACGCGCTGATGTACGGCGGCGAGAAGGACCACGTGGCACGGGTCCAGCCGATCTTCGACGCGCTGAAGCCCGAGGGCGAGTTCGGCGCCGTGCACGCCGGCAAGGTCGGTGCGGGCCACTTCGCGAAGATGGTCCACAACGGTATCGAGTACGCCATGATGCAGGCCTACGCCGAGGGCTGGGAGCTCCTGGAGAAGGTGGACTCGGTGACCGACGTCCGCGAGGTCTTCCGCTCCTGGCAGGAAGGCACGGTCATCCGTTCCTGGCTGCTGGACCTGGCCGTGAACGCCCTTGACGAGGACGAGCACCTCGAGCAGCTGCGCGGCTTCGCGCAGGACTCGGGCGAGGGCCGCTGGACGGTGGAGGCGGCGATCGACAACGCCGTTCCGCTGCCCGCGATCACCGCCTCGCTGTTCGCGCGGTTCGCGTCGCGCCAGGACGACTCCCCGCAGATGAAGATGATCGCCGCGTTGCGCAACCAGTTCGGCGGCCACGCGGTCGAGAAGGCGTAGCCGAGAAGGCGCAGTCGGGAAGAGACGGCGCAGTGGAGACGACGCAGTAGAGAAGAAAACCGTGCAGCTCGCAGTGGCTGCACAGCACCACGCAGAGCAGTAGCAGTAGGGAAGCCGGGGGAGGTCGGCGCCGTATGCATGTTTCGCATCTCTCGCTGGCCGACTTCCGCTCGTACGCCCGGGCCGAGGTTCCCCTCGACCCGGGCGTCACGGCTTTCGTGGGCCCCAACGGGCAGGGGAAGACCAACCTCGTCGAGGCCATCGGCTACCTGTCGACGCTGGGCAGCCACCGGGTCTCCTCGGACGCCCCGCTCGTACGGATGGGCGCGGACCGGGCGATCATCCGGGCGGCCGTCACCCAGGGCGAGCGCCAGCAGCTGGTCGAGCTGGAGCTGAACCCGGGGCGGGCGAACCGCGCTCGGATCAACCGGTCCTCGCAGGTCAGGCCGCGGGACGTGCTGGGGATCGTACGGACCGTGCTGTTCGCGCCGGAGGACCTGGCCCTGGTGAAGGGTGACCCGGGGGAGCGGCGCCGGTTCCTGGACGAGCTGGTCACGGCGCGTTCCCCGCGGATGGCGGCGGTCCGCTCCGACTACGAGCGGGTGCTCAAGCAGCGCAACACCTTGCTGAAGTCGGCGGCGATGGCGCGCCGGCACGGCGGGCGCTCGATGGACCTCTCCACCCTCGACGTGTGGGACCAGCACCTCGCGCGCGCGGGCGCGGAGCTGCTGGCGCAGCGGCTGGATCTGATAGCGACGCTGCTGCCGCTGGCGGACAAGGCGTACGAGCAGCTCGCGCCCGGCGGTGGCCCGCTGGGGCTGTCGTACAAGTCCTCCGCGGGCGAGCCCGTGGACAGCGGGGCGGCGCGCGGCCGTGAGGCGATCTACGAGGTGCTGCTGGCGGCGCTGTCGGAGGTGCGCAAGCAGGAGATCGAGCGGGGTGTGACGCTGGTCGGTCCGCACCGCGACGATCTGCTGCTGCGGCTGGGGGAGCTGCCGGCGAAGGGGTACGCGAGCCACGGGGAGTCGTGGTCGTACGCGCTGGCCCTGCGGCTGGCCTCGTACGAGCTGCTGCGCTCGGAGGGTGCCGAGCCGGTGCTGATCCTGGACGACGTGTTCGCGGAGCTGGACGCGCGGCGCCGGGAGCGGCTGGCGGAGCTGGTGGCGCCGGGTGAGCAGGTGCTGGTGACGGCGGCGGTGGACGATGACGTTCCGGGTGTGCTGGTGGGGGCGCGGTTCGGGGTGTCCGGCGGTGAGGTGACCCGGCTGTGAGCGATCAGGGCGGCGACACGGGCGGCGGCCACGGCCGCGGCCGGAGCGGCGAAACGGGGGGCGGTCAGGGCGGTCACGGCAAGGAGCCCCGTAGGACGCCGGAGCCCTCCGGTGTGGATCTGGCGCGGCAGGCGCTCGCCGCGGCGCGGGAGCAGGCGCGTGCCCGGGGCAACGCCGCGGGCGGGAAGAAGCGCCAGCAGGGTCCGGGGCTGCGCTCGGGGGCCCGTGCGGACGGCCGGGACCCGATGCCCTTGATGGCGGCGCTGGACCGGTTGCGCACGGAGCGCGGCTGGGAGATGCCGATGGCGGTGGCGGGTGTGATGGAGCGCTGGCCGGAGATCGTCGGCCCGGAGATCGCGGCGCACTGTGAACCGGAGCGGTACGAGGACCGTGAGCTCGTGGTGCGGTGCGATTCCTCGGCGTGGGCGGCGCAGCTGAAGCTGCTGGCTCCGCAGCTGGTGGCGCGGCTGAACGCGGACCTCGGGCAGGGCACCGTACGGCTGATCAAGGTGCAGGGGCCGGGCGGGCGGCCGAAGCGGTACGGGCCGTGGCGGGCGCCGGGAAGCTCGGGCCCGGGGGACACCTACGGGTGAGGGCGGCCTCGGCGCGGGTGGTGTCCCTCACGGTAGTGGGAGGTTGACAGGCCGAAGCGCTGGATGCCCGTGTGAGCCTCTTTGAGCCCCTTCCCGGATATGGGGAGTCGGAAGGTGGAGGTTCAGGGCGGCACATGCGGACTCAGGTACCGGCAAACCCCCATTCATGTCGGTGGTACCGGTAGACTGGAGCCGATCCCGCCCATTCGCGGGATCACGCAGACAACGCAGATCGACGCGGCCGCTCCTCCGGCGCACTCGCTGGTCCGGAGTACGGGCTGCGCTGTGCCAGAGAGGGCGCTTCGTGGCCGATTCCGGCGACTCCAACGAGAAGAATTACGACGCCAGTGCGATCCAGGTCCTCGAGGGCCTGGACGCGGTCCGCAAGCGGCCAGGCATGTACATCGGCTCGACCGGTGAGCGCGGCCTGCACCACCTGGTCCAAGAAGTCGTCGACAACTCCGTCGACGAGGCGATGGCCGGTCACGCGGACACGATCGACGTGACGATCCTGGCCGACGGCGGCGTCAGGGTGGTCGACAACGGCCGCGGTATCCCGGTCGGCATCGTTCCGTCCGAGGGGAAGCCGGCCGTCGAGGTCGTCCTGACGGTCCTGCACGCGGGCGGCAAGTTCGGCGGCGGCGGCTACGCCGTCTCCGGCGGTCTGCACGGCGTCGGTGTGTCCGTCGTGAACGCCCTGTCGACCAAGGTCGCGGTCGAGGTCAAGACGGACGGCTACCGCTGGACCCAGGACTACAAGCTGGGCGTCCCGACGGCCCCGCTGGCCAAGAACGAGGAGACCGACGAGCACGGCACGTCGGTGACGTTCTGGGCCGACGGCGACATCTTCGAGACGACCGACTACTCCTTCGAGACGCTGTCGCGGCGCTTCCAGGAGATGGCCTTCCTCAACAAGGGCCTGACCCTGACGCTGACCGACGAGCGCGAGTCGGCGAAGGCCACGGTCGGCGCCGACGACCCGGACGCGGAGGCGGCCGAGCCCGCGGCGCGCACGGTGAAGTACCACTACGAGGGCGGCATCGTCGACTTCGTGACGTACCTGAACTCGCGCAAGGGCGAGCTCATCCACCCGACCGTCATCGACGTCGAGGCCGAGGACAAGGAGCGCATGCTCTCGGTCGAGATCGCGATGCAGTGGAACTCGCAGTACACGGAGGGTGTGTACTCCTTCGCGAACACGATCCACACGCACGAGGGTGGTACCCACGAGGAGGGCTTCCGCGCGGCGCTGACGGGTCTGGTGAACCGTTACGCGCGCGACAAGAAGCTGCTGCGCGAGAAGGACGACAACCTCGCGGGCGAGGACATCCGCGAGGGTCTGACGGCGATCATCTCGGTGAAGCTGGGCGAGCCGCAGTTCGAGGGCCAGACCAAGACCAAGCTGGGCAACACGGAGGCGAAGACCTTCGTGCAGAAGGTCGTCCACGAGCACCTCAACGACTGGTTCGACCGGAACCCGAACGAGGCCGCGGACATCATCCGCAAGTCGATCCAGGCGGCCACGGCGCGCGTCGCGGCCCGCAAGGCCCGCGATCTGACGCGTCGCAAGGGTCTGCTGGAGAGCGCCTCGCTGCCGGGCAAGCTGTCCGACTGCCAGTCGAACGACCCGACCAAGTGCGAGATCTTCATCGTCGAGGGTGACTCCGCCGGCGGCTCCGCGAAGTCCGGCCGCAACCCGATGTACCAGGCCATCCTGCCGATCCGCGGCAAGATCCTGAACGTCGAGAAGGCCCGGATCGACAAGATCCTCCAGAACACCGAGGTCCAGGCGCTGATCAGCGCGTTCGGCACGGGTGTGCACGAGGACTTCGACATCGAGAAGCTCCGCTATCACAAGATCATCCTGATGGCGGACGCCGACGTCGACGGCCAGCACATCAACACCCTGCTGCTGACCTTCCTGTTCCGCTTCATGCGGCCGCTGGTCGAGGCCGGTCACGTGTACCTGTCGCGCCCGCCGCTCTACAAGATCAAGTGGGGCCGGGACGACTTCGAGTACGCCTACTCGGACCGTGAGCGCGACGCCCTCGTCGAACTGGGCAAGCAGAACGGCAAGCGGATCAAGGAAGACTCGATCCAGCGCTTCAAGGGTCTGGGCGAGATGAACGCCGAGGAACTGCGCGTCACCACCATGGACGTGGACCACCGCGTGCTCGGCCAGGTCACCCTGGACGACGCGGCCCAGGCCGACGACCTGTTCTCGGTGCTGATGGGTGAGGACGTCGAAGCTCGGCGCTCCTTCATCCAGCGCAACGCCAAGGACGTTCGTTTCCTCGACATCTGAGTCGGCCTCCGCTGACCGCCTGAAAGGACTTCTGACCAGCAATGGCCGACGAAACCACCCAACCCGCCGAGAACGCCGAGAATCTCGCGGAGGAGCAGCCCGTGCTGCGCATCGAGCCCGTCGGGCTCGAGACGGAGATGCAGCGCTCCTACCTCGACTACGCGATGTCCGTCATCGTCTCGCGCGCCCTGCCGGACGTGCGCGACGGCCTCAAGCCGGTGCACCGCCGCGTGCTGTACGCGATGTACGACGGCGGCTACCGGCCCGAGAAGGGCTTCTACAAGTGCGCCCGCGTCGTCGGCGACGTCATGGGCACCTACCACCCGCACGGCGACTCCTCGATCTACGACGCCCTGGTCCGCCTGGCCCAGCCGTGGTCGATGCGCATGCCGCTGGTGGACAGCAACGGCAACTTCGGTTCCCCGGGCAACGACCCGGCGGCCGCGATGCGCTACACCGAGTGCAAGCTGATGCCGCAGGCCATGGAGATGCTCCGGGACATCGACGAGGAGACCGTCGACTTCACGGACAACTACGACGGCCGCAACCAGGAGCCGACGGTCCTGCCGGCGCGCTTCCCGAACCTGCTGGTGAACGGCTCCGCCGGTATCGCGGTCGGTATGGCCACCAACATCCCGCCGCACAACCTGCGCGAGGTCGCGGCCGGCGCGCAGTGGGCGCTGGAACACCCGGAGGCCTCGCACGAGGAGCTCCTGGACGCGCTCCTCGAGCGGATCAAGGGCCCGGACTTCCCGTCGGGCGCCCTGGTCGTGGGCCGCAAGGGCATCGAAGAGGCGTACCGGACCGGTCGCGGCTCCATCACGATGCGCGCGGTGGTGGAGGTCGAGGAGATCCAGAACCGCCAGTGCCTGGTGGTGACGGAGCTTCCGTACCAGACCAACCCGGACAACCTGGCGCAGAAGATCGCCGACCTGGTGAAGGACGGCAAGATCGGCGGCATCGCCGACGTGCGTGACGAGACCTCGTCGCGGACGGGTCAGCGCCTGGTGATCGTGCTGAAGCGCGACGCGGTCGCGAAGGTCGTGCTGAACAACCTGTACAAGCACACCGACCTCCAGACGAACTTCGGCGCGAACATGCTGGCGCTGGTGGACGGCGTGCCGCGCACGCTGTCGATCGACGCCTTCATCCGCCACTGGGTGACGCACCAGATCGAGGTCATCGTCCGGCGTACCAAGTTCCGCCTGCGCAAGGCGGAGGAGCGGGCGCACATCCTGCGCGGCCTGCTCAAGGCGCTGGACGCGATCGACGAGGTCATCGCGCTGATCCGGCGCAGCAACACGGTCGAGATCGCGCGCGAGGGCCTGATGGGCCTGCTGGAGATCGACGAGATCCAGGCGAACGCGATCCTGGAGATGCAGCTGCGGCGCCTGGCGGCACTGGAGCGGCAGAAGATCGTCGCCGAGCACGACGAGCTCCAGGCGAAGATCAACGAGTACAACGCGATCCTGGCCTCGCCGGAGAAGCAGCGCTCGATCGTCAGCGAGGAACTGGCGGCGATCGTCGAGAAGTTCGGCGACGACCGGCGGTCCAAGCTGGTGCCCTTCGACGGCGACATGTCCATGGAGGACCTGATCGCCGAAGAGGACATCGTCGTCACGATCACGCACGGCGGCTACGTCAAGCGCACCAAGACCGAGGACTACCGCTCGCAGAAGCGCGGCGGCAAGGGCGTGCGCGGTACGAAGCTGAAGCAGGACGACCTGGTCGACCACTTCTTCGTCTCCACCACGCACCACTGGCTGCTGTTCTTCACGAACAAGGGCCGGGTCTACCGGTCCAAGGCGTACGAGCTCCCGGACGCCGGCCGTGACGCGCGCGGGCAGCACGTGGCGAACCTGCTGGCCTTCCAGCCGGACGAGAAGATCGCGCAGATCCTCGCCATCCGCGACTACGAGGCGGCGCCGTACCTGATCCTGGCCACCAAGGGCGGCCTGGTGAAGAAGACGGCGCTGAAGGACTACGACTCGCCCCGTTCGGGCGGCGTCATCGCGATCAACCTCCGGGAGACGGGCGCCGACGGCGGCGACGGCACTGCCGACGAGCTGATCGGCGCGGAGCTGGTGTCCGCCGAGGACGACCTGCTGCTGATCAGCAAGAAGGCGCAGTCGATCCGCTTCACGGCGACCGACGACGCGCTGCGCCCGATGGGCCGCGCCACCTCGGGCGTGAAGGGCATGAGTTTCCGCGAGGGTGACGAACTGCTATCCATGAGCGTTGTCCGGCCGGGTACGTTCGTCTTCACCGCGACCGACGGCGGCTACGCCAAGCGGACGCCGGTCGACGAGTACCGCGTCCAGGGTCGTGGCGGTCTGGGCATCAAGGCCGCGAAGATCGTGGAGGACCGTGGGTCGCTCGTCGGGGCGCTCGTGGTCGACGAGACGGACGAGATTCTCGCCATCACGCTCAGCGGTGGTGTGATTCGTACGCGCGTCAACGAAGTCAGGGAGACCGGCCGTGACACCATGGGCGTCCAGCTGATCAACCTGGGCAAGCGCGATGCCGTGGTGGGCATCGCCCGTAACGCCGAGGCCGGTCAGGAAGCTGACGAGGTCGAGGCCGACGAGATCGAGACCGCGGCAGCCGATGGACAGGCCGCCGAGGCCGCCGAGGGCACGCAGCCTTCGGCTGGGGAGCACGAGGAGTAAGTCGTGAGTGGAGCCACGGGCGCCGGACCGGCCGAGACTGGAAAAAATGGTGCCCGTGGCCCCGCCGCGGACTCCCAGGGTGGGGGCACCGCCACCGAAGGCAGAGGGAGCACTGTGACGGACACCCGAGGACCGCAGCCGCAGGCCGGCGCGGAAGCCGGTCAGGAGCGGCCCGCACAGCCCTACCACCCGCCGCAGGCCTACTCGGCGCCCTCGGGCCCGGGTGCGCCGCGCGGCGGCGGGGCGGCCGGCGCACAGCGCAAGCCGCGTACGGGGGTCAGGATGACGCCCAGGACGCGCAAGGCGCGGCTGCGGGTGGCCAAGGCCGACCCGTGGTCGGTGATGAAGGTCAGCTTCCTGCTGTCGATCGCGCTGGGCATCTGCACCATCGTGGCTGCGGCTGTGCTGTGGATGGTCATGGACGCCATGGGCGTCTTCTCGACCGTCGGCGGCACGATCAGCGAGGCGACCGGCTCGAACGAGAGCAACGGCTTCGATCTCCAGTCGTTCCTGTCCCTGCCGCGCGTTCTGATCTTCACATCGGTGATCGCGGTCATCGACGTGGTGCTGGCAACGGCTCTGGCGACGCTCGGCGCGTTCATCTACAACCTGTCGGCGGGCTTCGTCGGTGGTGTGGAGCTGACGCTCGCCGAGGACGAGTGACCTGCGCAGACGTTCGCGGGGAACCGATTTTGGACCTCCCGGGTCTGTGCGCTAACCTTCAGGAGTCAGCGCGCAGCGCGGATGGGGCTATAGCTCAGTTGGTTAGAGCGCATCCCTGATAAGGATGAGGCCACAGGTTCAAATCCTGTTAGCCCCACAGTGTCGAAGACCCCCAGGCCCATGGCCTGGGGGTCTTCGTCGTTGGGCCAGTTGGTGGGTCGGTAGGTCACCGATCGGTATCGGTCGGTGTGTATTGTTGGGCGCCAGAAGTCCCCTACGTCAACGAAAGACGAGGTCGCGCGGTGAAGAAGCTGCTCCTGGTCGCACTGGCCGCCATCGGCGGGCTCCTCGTGTACCGCCAGATCCAGGCGGACCGCGCCGAGCAGGACCTGTGGACGGAGGCAACTGACTCCGTGCCCTCTGGTTCCGGTGTGTGAGACCGAAAGCTGATCTCATGAAGCCCCGGCTGCCGCTGCGGCCGGGGCTTTGTGCTGTTCTGTGACAAAAAGTTACATTATGCAAAGATTTGGCTTGCGCTAGCAAAGTCGGGGTGGGCGCGTGATGAGTCGGGTACGGACGGCGGTGCGGGCGGGAGCCGTGGTGGGGGCGGCGGCCCTGACCATGGCGGCGGGCGCGGCGGACGCCGCCCACGCGGACGGGACGGCCCCGCAGCCGGTCCCGACGTACCGCGCGGCGGACGGTGCGAAGGCGGTCGAGGGCAAGCCCTCCAGCGCGGACGCCCCGCTCCTGGAGGCCGGGAACTTCTACAAGGACACGCTCGCCCCCGGTGAGCGCTTCTACCGGCTCGTCCTGGAGAAGGACGAGTCCGATGTGTACGTCTCCGCCGTGCTCCGGCCCGCCCCGGGCGCCAAGGTCTCCTCAAGCGACGGCATCGAGGTGGAGATCATGACCACCGCCGGGCGCTCCTGCCCGGGCAGCACCGGCCGCGCGAGCTTCAACTACGACCCCGCCCCCGTCAGTGCCGCCGGTGTCCGGCGGGGGGCGGAGGACGAGGACTGCGCGCCGGCCGGCGTCTACTACGCCAAGGTCACCCGTACGTCGGCCAAGGGCTCCGACCAGAGCCCCTGGCCGCTCGAACTCCGGGTCCAGCGGGAACCCGGCCGCGGCACCGGCGGCCCCACCACCGCGCCCAGCGGCTGGCCCTCGGGGGCCCCGGCCCTGCCCGGCAGCGAGGCGGTGGCCCGCACCGGGGGCACCGGCTTCAACGACGCCCGCGCGCTGGGCGCCGGTGTGTGGCGCGACGAGATGCGGCCCGGACAGACCCGCTACTACCGGGTCCCGCTGGACTGGGGGCAGCAGCTGGGCCTCAGCGCCGAGCTCGCCGCCGCCAAGATGACCAAGCAGTACGGCTCCGCCTCGGGCGGGCTCGTCGTCTCCCTCTACACCCCTTACCGGAGCCTGATCTCCGACAAGGACACCTCGTACGACGGCAAGCAGGCCGGGATCACCCTGGAGAAGACGCCTCCCGTCGCCTACGAGAACCGCTTCGCCGGCGACCGGGCCGTTCAGTCCGTGCGCGTCGCGGGCTGGTACTACGTCGCCGTGACCATGGGCGCGAAGGTCGCCGACTTCACCGAGGACGCGGCGCCCGTGCCGCTGACCCTGCGGATGGACGTGACCGGCACCCCGGCCAAGGCGCCCGCGTACAAGGAGGGCCTGGCCGCGGGCGGGTTCGGGGTCGGGGCCGAGGACCGGGCCGCGGCGAAGGCCGGGCTCACCGCCCCGGAAGCCGCAGACGCCGCGGGGAACCGCTCCGTGATGCGGGTGGTGGCGGGTGCCGCGTTCGGCGCCGGGACGCTGCTGCTGCTCGTGCTGGGCGGCTGGGTCCTGCTCGCCCGCAGGGGCGCGCGTACTACAGCTGGGTGAGGGCCCAGACGCCGACGGCGAAGCAGAGCAGCGCCGCGGCGACGATGCCGGCGGTCACCTTCCCCGGCGGCGGGGCGATCCCGCCGGCCCGGGCGGGCGGCGCGGCCGGGGTGTGCGCCACGGGCGGCGGGAGGTGGAAACTCCCGGTCTCCGAGGAACCCGCGTATCCGGCGGACACGGGGACGGTCTGGCCGCCGTTGCCGCGCGGATCGGTGCGGGGAGCCTCCGCCACGGTGGCCGACGCCGCGTACGGGGACGCGTACGGGCCCGGGGTCGCATACGGGTTCGGGGACGGCGTCGGGACCGAGCCCGCGTACGGGTTCGGGGACGGCGTCGGGACCGAGGCCGGTGTCCCCGTCGGGGTCTGAGGTCCGGTCGGGGTCTGAGGTCCGGTCGGCGGCGGTACCGCGGCGGCCGTGGGTCCGTCCGGGGCCGGCGCGGCCGTTGTCTGCGGCCCCTGAGGGCCGAAACCGGAGGGGAGCGGGCCGAGTTGGTCGAACACCTCCACCGGATCCTCGCCCGGCGCGGCCGGCGCGAGCAGCTCCACGGCCTCGGCAAGGGCCTTGCGCGCCCCCGTGGCCGTCTTGAACCGGCTGTGGGGGTCCGGCTGCAGGAGACCGGCGATGACGTCCCACAGCGGCGCTGGGACGCCTTCCGGGGCGCCCGGGGTGCCATGGGCGAGGAAGTGCTCGACCAGGGCCTGCGAGTCGGGCTTGCGCCCCTGGAGCAGGTACAGGGCGACCAGCCCGACGGCGAAGAGGTCGGCGGGGAAGTCGGGCTCGGCACCCAGCAGTTGCTCGGGGGCGAAGTAACCCGGGGTGCCGACGACGTAGTTCGTCTCGGTCAGCCGGGGTTCGCCCTTGCGCATGGAGATGCCGAAGTCGGACAGCCGCAGGTGCGGCCGCCCGGTTCCGGTGGCCTCCATCAGGATGTTGGCCGGTTTGATGTCGCGGTGCACGACGCCTTCCGCGTGCACCGCCGCCAGCCCCGACAGGAGCTGGTCGAGCAGGGTGCACACGAACCGCGGCGGGAGGGGACCGTAGTCCCCGATGACGTGGCCCAGGGAGCCGCCGCTGACCAGGTCCATGGTGAAGAGGACCTTGTCGTCGTCGGCCGCCCAGCTGGCGGGGGCCAGTACGTGCGGGTGATCGATGCGCAGGGCCTGCTCCCGCACGAACCTCAGGAGCGTGTGGGCGTCGCTCTGCAGGAGGACCTTCGCGGCGACGTACCGGCGGCGACGGTGGTCCCAGGCGCGCCACACGGCGCCCGCGCCCCCGCGTCCGATCGGATCGATCAGTTCGTACCGACCGGCGAAAACCTCACCCATCGCTGTGCCCGTCCCCCGTTACCCGTAGTCCGCCCGCCCTGCCCGTCAGTTCTGGTGGGCCTCGTAGTGGGCGACCGCGTCGGCGGTGCGGCCCGCGCCGTACACCCGGAGGAACTCTGCCAGTTCCGGGTGGCTGGGGGCGAGGCTGTCCGCCGCGTCGATGATGTCGCCGGCCGCGGAGACCGAGCGCAGCAGCGACTGGATCTCACGGACGACGCGCTTGACGGTGGGCGCGCCCGAACTGGTGGTGGTCTGACCGCTGTTGCTGAGGACGGAACCCCCCTGGGTCTTCTTGATCTCGTCCATCCGGTCGGTGGCCTCCGCGGCACTGACGCTCCCGTCGGCCACCTGGCCGGCGAGATCCTGGAGCGCCTGGACGCGCTGCACCACGGCAGGGTTGCCGATCTTGGCGCGCTGGCCGCTCATCAGCTGGGACAGCATGGGCGCCGACAGTCCGAGGACGGCAGCGAGGCGGGCCTGGTTCAAGCCGAGGTCATCTATGAGCCGGCGGAAGAGAGCTCCGAGCGGCTCCCCGTACCAACTGCGCTGAAGCTCTCTGGCTCTGGCCGTGGCCTCTTGCTGTACTGCGTCCACTCTTACTACTCCCCTTCGCTGGTGCGAACCTCGCGAGCATCTTACGGAGAGTGGTCGCACGGCGGGAGTCCCTATCATTTTGCGAGATGAGGGGGTACACCCGGTACTCTGTTCTGCGGAACACCCGCTCCCTGCACAGGGAGAGGCGTGTGCCGACCCCTGGGGCCTTAGCTCAGTTGGTAGAGCGCTGCCTTTGCAAGGCAGATGTCAGGAGTTCGAATCTCCTAGGCTCCACAAACAAGACCCTCCTTGACCTGCGGAAACGCGGTCAAGGAGGGTCTTTTTCGCGTCCGGAGGGCTGTGGCGGCGGCCGCGTCGGCCGGACAGGTTGCGGGTGTCTAGACGTCGATCCAGTAGCGGTATTTGGGGCCGATCAGGGTCTCGCGGAGATCTTCCAGGACACCGCCGCCCCGCTCGATCGTGCGTACCGAGGCGGTGTTGTCCGGGTCGCAGGTCAGCAGGACCCGGTCCATCCCCATCACCCGTGCCTCGTGGAGCACCGATTCCAGCGCCCAGCCGGCCAGCCCGCGCCGCCTGGCCGAGGGGCGCACGCTGTAGCCGATGTGGCCGCCCGCGTCGAGGAGGAACGCGTTCAGGTGGTGGCGCAGGTCTATGGCGCCCAGATAGGTGTCGCCCTCGGCGATCCACCAGTACGTGGCGTGGACCCGGCCCTGCTCGACCGGCACCGTGCGGTCCGCGTACCCGTGCAGCCGCTCCACCCAGGCCGCGAATCCCTCGGGGCTGTCGACGTCGTCGTCGGAGCCGAGGCCGGCCCCGTCCATGTGGGCGTCGGGGCCCCATTCCTCGCGGGCGCGGAGCCAGGAGGAGTGCAGGCGGGGAGTGGGCCGTATCAGCTCGGGCATGTTCCGGACGCTATCAGCCGGTCCGGAGCGGGCCCGGGGCCTCGCCGTTCGGCCGATGTTTCACGTGAAACAGTCGAGGCACCGGTGGGCAAGCGTGGCGGCCGAGGTGGTCGCGGCCGAGGACCGGCGTACGGGAGGCGGCCGGGTCCCCCGGACGGCCTTGTCGCGGGGCCGGACGGCGGCCGGTGTCCGACAGTGGGGGAAGGCACCGAGCCCAGGGGGCATCACCACGCCGGAGGCGTACACACATGGGACTCTTCGACTTCCTGAAGTCCGACAAGAAGAAGGAACACGAGGCCGCCGAGAAGGCGAAGGAGCAGGTCCAGCAGCAGGCTTCCGCCGCGACGGCCCGTCCCGGCAGCCAGGCGGCCGACGCCGCCTCGGCCACCCGCGCCGCCGCCGAGCGCATGGCGGCCGCCGCGCCGCCGAAGCCGAAGCACGCCCCCGCGGCCCCGACCCCGGCCTCGGCCGCGCACAAGGCCGTTCCCGTCCCCCCCAACCCCGTCCCCATGCCGCCCACATCGGCTTCGGCCCGCACCGCGCCCGGCGCTCCGCACACCCCGACCCCCGCGTCGGCCGCGCACAAGGCCGTACCCGCGGCCCCCAAGCCGGCGCCCACGGCCAAGAAGCGCACGTACACCGTCAGGTCCGGCGACTCGCTCTCGGACATCGCCCGCCGCGAGCTCGGCAACGAGGCCCGCTGGCGCGAGCTCTACGCCATGAACAAGGGCGTCATCGGCTCCAACCCCGACCTCGTCCGGCCCGGCATGGTCCTGACCCTGCCCGGCTGACGCAGGACGGCAGCCGAAGGGGCCCGGATCCTGATGGATCCGGGCCCCTTCTTCGGCTCGGGTTCTTCGGCTCGGGTCAGCGCGGCTCGTCCTCCGAGCCCGGTCCCGAACCCGCCTCGCGCTCCTTCTCCGCCAGCTCGTCGTCGAAGCTCGCAGGCTGCCCGGCGTCGCCCGCCGGCACCTCCGTGGCCGCCGGCGGCTCGACGAGCCAGTCCGGGTTCGACTGCTGGTCCCACCACTTCCACGCCGCGAAAGCGACGCCCGCAAGCACGGCTGCAAGCGCGACACCGCGCAGCACCCGGCCCCTGCGCGCCCGCCGCTCGTGGCGCGCCACCATCTGGTGCACCTCCTTGGCCGACACCTGGCCGCGGAGCGCGGCCAGGGCCGCCGCCGACGCGGCCGCCGACCGCGCGGCGGCCTCCTCGGCCACCGGCGAGGCCACGGCCATCGCGCTCTCGATCCGGGGCTGGGTGTAATCGGCCGCCTGACGCGCCACCAGACGCGTCTGCTCCACGGCCTTCTTAGCCGCCCGGTCGACATTCGGCGGCACGTGGGCGCGCGCCTGCACGATCCGGGGATGCACGTGGCAGTCGTATGTCGTACGCGCCTGCCGTGCGGCCTCGTTGGCCGCCTGCGACACCATCGGCGCCAGCCGCTCGTTCGCCTCTTGCGCGTAGTGCACCGCGGCATCCTTGGCGGACTCCGCGTACGGCGCCACCACTTCCGCCGCGTGCCGCACACTCTCCCTGGCGCTCTCGGCTGCCAGGCGCATGCTGTCCTTGCCGGTCACGGGATCCTCCTCCTCGGTGGCGGACACAGTTCACCTTTCCACCCTTTGTCGGATCATGCCTGCCATAGCGCCGACCGGCATGCGTGACAGGGCATACGGGTGGACGATTTCTGTGCCGCGCTGCGCTGCGTGGGACCATCTGGACCGACAGTGATGACTATGGAAGGCAGATCCGTGGCCGAGAAGCTCTACGCCACCCTGAAGACCAACCACGGCGACATCGTGATCGAGCTGCTGGAGAACTTCGCTCCGAAGACGGTCCGGAACTTCGTGGAGCTCGCCACGGGCGCGCGTGAATGGACCCGTCCCACCGACGGCCAGAAGACCACGGACCCGCTCTACGACGGCACCGTCTTCCACCGTGTCATCAGCGGATTCATGATCCAGGGCGGCGACCCGCTGGGCAACGGCACCGGTGGCCCCGGCTACCAGTTCGCCGACGAGTTCCACCCCGACCTGGCCTTCACCAAGCCCTACCTGCTCGCCATGGCCAACGCGGGCCCGGGCACCAACGGCTCGCAGTTCTTCATCACCGTCGCGCCCACCGCGTGGCTGACCCGCAAGCACACCATCTTCGGCGAGGTCACCGACCCGGCCAGCCAGAAGATCGTGGACGCCATCGCCTCCAGCGCCACCAATCCGCGCACCGAGCGTCCGGTGGACGACGTGATCATCCAGTCGGTCGTCATCGAGAAGCGCTGACCCCCGAGGGAACCTTTGGGCCCCGCCCGTCCGTCCTGCATGCATACGAAGTGGGGAGCCGTACCGGCGGGGCGTCCCTGAGCCTCGCCGCCGATCGAGGGAACCGATGGACACCGACCGTCTGCCGGGCTGCTACCGCCACCCGGACCGCGATACGGGGATCCGCTGCACCCGCTGCGAGCGCCCCATCTGCCCCGAGTGCATGATCAGCGCCTCGGTCGGCTTCCAGTGCCCCGAGTGCGTCCGTGAGGGCTCCGGCACCGGCCACCGGCCGACCGCGAACGCGCCGCGCAACATCGCGGGCGGAGTGGTGGCCGCGGATCCCCACCTGGTCACCAAGACCCTCATCTGCATCAACGCCGCCGTGTTCCTCGCGGGTCTGGTGGCCCCGGCGGTCGTGGTCCAGCTGGAGCTCCTCGGCCGCTATGTGGAATTCTTCGGCGCCCCCGTCGAAGGCGTTTCCACCGGCCAGTACTACCGCCTGCTGACGTCGGTGTTCCTGCACGTCGAGTGGTGGCACATCATCGGCAACATGATCGCCCTGTGGGTGATCGGCGGACCGCTGGAAGCGGCGCTGGGCCGCTCCCGCTATCTCGCCGTCTACCTGCTCTCGGGCCTCGGGGCCAGCGCCTTGGTCTATCTGCTGACCGAACCGAACACCCCGACCCTCGGCGCCTCGGGCGCGGTCTTCGGGCTGCTCGGCGCCACCGTCGTCCTCGCCCGCCGGCTGCGCTACGAGATGCGGCCGGTCATCGTCATGGTCGTGCTGATGCTGGTGCTGACCTTCGTACCGATCGGCGGCAGCCTCACCGTGTCCTGGCAGGCGCACGTGGGCGGGCTGGTCACCGGCGCGCTGGTGGGCCTGGGCATGCTCCGGCCCGCCGCCGGCAGGTACCGCGCACTCATCCAATGGGGGACGTGCGCGGCCGTGTTCCTGCTGGCGGCAGCGGTGATTCTGATCCGGACGGCCGAACTCACCTGATCACACCGGCGTCAACTCTCCACAGAGTTATCCACAGATCTTCTGTCTTTTCCTCAGGTGTGGATGACGCTGTGGATAACTCATGGGGAGAGCTTCCCTCAGCGGGCGCCAGGTGCTACTTCCACTGCGTGGATACGCCGAATCCCGCAGCGATAAATCCGAATCCGACTACAATGTTCCAATTGCCCAGCGATTCGATCGGCAGCTGGGTCTCGGTCACGTAGAAGACGACGATCCACGCGAGACCGATCAGGAAGAGCGCCAGCATGACCGGAGCGACCCAGCTGCGGTTCGTCAGCCTGATGGACTGCGGCGTCCGCGTGGGCGGAGGCGTGTAGTCGTCCTTCTTGCGGATACGTGACTTCGGCACGAGGGGCTCTCCTGTCGATGCGCTGGGGACCTTGCCTGCCCCGGGCGTCCGTTAGCGTAGTGGACCTGTGGCGTTGAAGGAGAAGGGTACGTTGAGCAATTCAGACGACTCCTCCGCGGGTCCCCGTCGCCGGACCAGAGTGGTCCGGCTGCTGACGGCCGCCGTCTTCGCCCTGGCCGGGCTGCTCTTCGTCACCAGTTTCAACACCTCCAAGGGTACGAACATCCGGACGGACGCCTCGCTCCTCAAGCTGTCGGACCTCATCGAGGAACGCAGTCAGAGCAACGGGGAGCTGGAAGAGAGCCTCGGACCGGTACGCCGACGGGTGGACGCCCTCGCCGAGCGCGACGACGGCAGCACCAAGGCCGAGGACGCCAAGCTGGCCGCTCTGCGCACCGCGTCGGGCACCGAGGAGCTGTCCGGCAAGGGTCTGACGGTCACCCTCAACGACGCCCCGCCGAACGCCACCGCCCGGATCCCCAACGTGCCCGAGCCGCAGCCCAACGACCTGGTGATCCACCAGCAGGACCTCCAGGCCGTGGTGAACGCCCTCTGGCAGGGCGGGGCCCAGGGCATCCAGGTCATGGACCAGCGGCTGATCTCCACCAGCGCGGTCCGCTGCGTGGGCAACACCCTGATCCTCCAGGGCCGGGTGTACTCGCCTCCGTACAAGGTCTCGGCGGTCGGCGACCCGGGCGCGTTGCGCAAGGCTCTCGCCGCCTCCCCGGCCCTGCAGAACTACCAGCTGTACGTGAACGCGTACGGGCTCGGCTGGAAAGTGGACGAGCACAAGGCGCTGACACTTCCCGGCTACTCCGGCACAGTGGACCTCCACTATGCGAAGCCGCTGGCCCCTTCCGCCGAGACGAGTTCGCCCTGACGCCGTACTCCGCCTGGTGGTACGGACGTTCAGCGAGGTGTGCCTGACTGCGGGCACGCTGATCGTGCTGTTCGTCGCCTACGTCCTGCTGTGGACCGGGGTCAAGGCCGACAGGGCCATGGACGGCGAGATGGCCCGGCTGCGCGACGGCTGGGCCGCGGCCCCGGCGGCAGCCCCGGCCCCGGCTGCGTCCCCGATACCGGCCCCCGACGCCGCGCCGCCGCCGGAACCGTCCCGGCCCGCGGCACCGGAGGGCTATCCCGCCGGCCGGGCCTTCGCCGAGATGTACATCCCCCGCTTCGGCCCGGACTGGAACAAGCCCGTCCTGGAGGGCACGGGCACCGAGCTGCTGAAGAAGGGCCTCGGCCACTACGCCGCCACCGCCCCGCTCGGCGCCACCGGGAACTTCTCGGTGGCGGGCCACCGGCGCACCTACGGAGACCCCTTCAAGGACTTCCCCGAACTGCGCCCCGGCGACGCCGTGATCCTCAAGGACGCGACGACCTGGTACACGTACACGGTGCGCGGCGGGCCGCTGCGCACCCTGCCGACGGACGTCGGGGTGGTCGACCCGGTGCCCCGGAAATCGCCGTTCACGACGCCCGGCCGGTACCTGACGCTGACGACCTGCGACCCCGAGTGGGGCCACAGTCACCGGCTGGTCGTGTGGGCGGAGCTGACCCGCACGCGCGTCGTGGGGCAGGGCGGGCCCGAGGGTTTGCCGAGGTGACTGACCCGGCCGGGCCTGTGCCTTTAGTCTGTTCGCGTACCGCCCCTGCGGTGCGTGGAGCGAAAGGGATGCGGACGGAATGTACGGCTGGATCTGGCGGCATCTGCCGGGCAACGCGTGGGTGCGCGCGCTGATCTCACTCGTACTTGTCCTCGCGGTGGTGTTCGTGCTGTTCCAGTACGTCTTCCCGTGGGCCGAGCCGCTCCTTCCGTTCAACGATGTGACGGTGGACGAGGGATCGGGAGCCACTCCGTGAGCGCGCGCATTCTGGTTGTAGACAACTACGACAGCTTTGTCTTCAACCTGGTCCAGTACCTCTACCAGCTCGGCGCCGAATGCGAGGTGCTGCGCAACGACGAGGTCGAGCTCTCGCACGCGCAGGACGGCTTCGACGGCGTGCTGCTCTCCCCCGGGCCCGGGACGCCGGAAGAGGCGGGGGTCTGCGTCGACATGGTCCGCCACTGCGCGCAGACGGGCGTTCCGGTCTTCGGCGTCTGCCTGGGCATGCAGTCGATGGCGGTGGCGTACGGAGGGGTCGTGGACCGGGCTCCGGAGCTGCTGCACGGCAAGACCTCGCCCGTGGTGCACGAGGGCCTCGGCGTCTTCACCGGCCTGCCGTCGCCGTTCACCGCGACCCGCTACCACTCCCTCGCCGCCGAACCCCTGACCCTCCCCGACGAGCTGGAGGTCACGGCGCGCACCGAGGACGGGATCATCATGGGCCTGCGTCACCGGGAGCACGACGTGGAGGGTGTGCAGTTCCACCCCGAGTCGGTGCTGACGGAGTGGGGCCACCGGATGCTCGCGAACTGGCTGGTGCGGTGCGGTGACGCGGGTGCCGTGGAGCGCTCGGTGGGGCTGGCCCCGGTGGTGGGCAAGGCCGTCGCGTGACCGCGCTCGCGCAGTCCGCGCCCACAGGGGGCCGGGCCGCGCGACGCAGGGCAGCTCAGGAGGCCGCGAAGCGGGCCGCGAGGAACACCCGCAGGCGGGGCGGGAGGCGGCGCAGGCGCCCGGCCTCAGGTGGCCCGGTGGTCATCGCGAGCCGGCTGGGCGGGGAACTGTTCATCACACTGGGCCTGGTGATGCTGCTGTTCGTCGCCTACCAGCTCTGGTACACGAACATCGTGGCGGAGCGGGCGGCGGACGGGGCCGCGGGCTCGCTCCAGCAGACGTGGCAGCGGGACCCGGGCGCGGGCGGGCCCGCGGCTGCGGCGGTGTCGGCCTTCGAACCGGGCCAGGGCTTCGCGATCCTGTACATCCCGAAGCTGGACCTGAAGGTGCCGGTGGCGGAGGGGATCAGCAAGCCGAAGGTGCTGGACCGGGGGATGGTCGGGCACTACGGGGAGGGTGCGCTGAAGACGGCGATGCCGGGGGACCCGCAGGGCAACTTCGCGGTGGCGGGCCACCGCAACACCCACGGGGAGCCGTTCCGCTTCATCAACCGGCTCGTGCCGGGTGATCCCGTCGTGGTCGAGACGCGGGACGCGTACTACACGTACGAGATGACCTCGGCGCTGGCGCAGACACCGCCGACGAACGTGTCGGTGCTGAAGCCCGTGCCGGAGGGATCGGGATTCACCTCGGCGGGCCGGTACATCACGCTGACGACCTGCACCCCGGAGTTCACCAGCACCTACCGGATGATCGTATGGGGCAGGATGACCGATGAACGCCCCCGCAGCCAGGGCCTTCCGCCCGCGCTGAGCAGCCCGTAGCCGCCCTAAGGACGAATCAGCAGTGTCTCGTGCCCGCCGCCGCGCCGCGGCCCCGCCCGCCGGCCGCCGCAGTGTGCTCGCCGGGTTCCTCAGCCTGCTGGGCGAGGTCCTGATCACGGTGGGCCTGGTCCTGGGCCTGTTCGTGGCCTACTCGCTGTGGTGGACGAACGTGCTCGCGGACCGGCAGGCGTCGGCGCGGGGCGACGAGATCCGCCAGCAGTGGCTGACGCCGGGCCCGGAGGCGGCGAAGCCCGCGGAGCCCGGGGCGCTGGACACGAAGGACGGCGTCGGCTTCCTGCACGTGCCTGCGATGAAGAACGGCGAGGTGCTGGTCAAGCCGGGCACGGACCCGGACATCCTCAACGACGGGGTCGCGGGCTACTACACGGAGCCGGTGAAGTCGGCGCTGCCGTGGGACGAGAAGGGGAACTTCTCCCTCGCCGCGCACCGGGACGGGCACGGCGCGAAGTTCCACAACATCGACAAGGTGAAGAACGGCGACGCGATCGTCTTCGAGACCAAGGACACCTGGTACGTGTACAAGGTCTTCGCGGAGCTCCGGCAGACGTCGAAGTACAACGTGGACGTGATCAACCCGGTCCCCAAGGAGTCGGGCAGGACCGCCCCGGGCCGCTACATCACGCTGACCACGTGCACGCCGGTGTACACGTCGAAGTACCGGTACGTGGTGTGGGGCGAGCTGGTCCGCACGGAGAAGGTGGACGGCAAGCGGACGCTGCCGGCGGAGCTGCGCTAGGTGTTCTTCCCAAGCCGCAGGCTGCAGCTTGGGAAGGGCGCAGGGCACCTGGAGCCGGATTTCCGTGCTCCAAGCCCCCAGAAGGCCCCTGTGGACGGCTGCGACGCCTCCCCGGGCGGCGGTGGCCAAGGCTTGGCCGTGCGTCCGTTCCAGCACGCGTGAACCAGCACGCGTGAACCAGCACGCGTGAACCAGCACCCATAAAAAGGTCCGGCCCTTCTCCGAGGAGAAGGGCCGGACCTTTTTTGTGCCTGCTTCTAGCGGCGGCCGCCGGTCAGGCCTCCGAAGATGCCCCCGTCCTGCTGGCCGCCCTGCGTCGTGTAGACGTTGACCACCGAGCCGGTGTTGACCGGGAAGCCGGCGATCGGGTCGGACTGGAACACGACCGCGTTGTCGTCCGTCGGGCCGTTGATGACCCTTCCGAACGTCAGGCCCCTGGACGCCAGTTCCTGCTTCGCCTGGGCCACGGTCCGGCCGGCCAGGTTCGGCACCTGGGTCTGCTGCGGCGCGGCGGCCTTGGAGATCGTGATGTTGACCGTCTTGCCCACGTCGAGCTGCTCACCGGGCTGGTTGCCCTGATCGACGACGGTCCGCGGGGCGGCTCCGGGGAAGTCGATCTCGGTGACGGAGCCCAGCTTGAGCTTGACGGCCTTGAGCGCCTTCTCCGCGTCGTCCTTGGTCTTGCCCTTGAGGTCCGGGACGACCGCCTTGGCCTGCTCCTTGGCGACGGTCAGCGTGATGACGCTGTTCTTCTCCGCCTCACCGCCGGCCTTGGGGGTCTGGTCGATGACCGTACCGGCGGTGCGCTCGGACTCCTGGAGCTTGCGGTCGACCTGGAAGCCCTTCTCCTTCAGGGCCGCCTCGGCCTGCTCGTACGTGAGGTTGAGGACGTTGGGGACCGGCGCCTTGGGCGCGCCCGAGGAGACCGTCACCGTGACGGTGGAGTCCTTCGCGACCTTGGTCTCGGCTGCCGGGTCCTGCTTGCAGACGCTGCCCTTGGGCTGGTCGCAGGGTTCGTCGGCGCCCTTGACGACCTTGAGGCCGACGTTCTCGCCGCTCTTCTGCGCCTGCTCCAAGGTCGATCCGACGAGCTTGGGCACGCTGGGCCGGTTGTCGGCGGTGTTGAAGAGGGAGCGGCCGATGAGGATCGCGCCGACCAGGACGAGCACGCCGGCCACCACGAGCAGGATTGTGGAGGCCCTGCTCTTCTTCTGGCGGCGGTGCGGCCCCTGGTCGTAGCCGCCGTGGCCCTGGTCGCCGTACCCGTAGCCGCCTTCGCCCGGGGGCATGGGCGGCATCATCGAGGTCTGGCCGGAGTCGGCGGCGCGCAGGGCGGCGGTGGGCTGGTCGTAGCCCTGGTGTCCGTAGCCGCCCTGGTCGGGGTAGCCGTAGCCGGACGCGCCCATGGAGGCGGCGGCGGCGACGGGCTGGCCGTCGAGGCAGGCCTCGATGTCGGCGCGCATCTCGTCGGCGGACTGGTAGCGGTAGTCGGGGTCCTTGACCAGCGCCTTCAGGACGATGGCGTCCATTTCCGGCGTGATCTCGGGGTCGAAGTTCGACGGCGGCTGCGGTTCTTCGCGGACGTGCTGGTAGGCGACGGCCACGGGGGAGTCGCCGACGAACGGGGGCCGCACGCTGAGGAGCTCGTAGAGCAGGCAGCCCGCGGAGTAGAGGTCGGAGCGCGCGTCGACCTGCTCGCCCTTGGCCTGCTCCGGTGAGAGGTACTGGGCGGTGCCGATGACGGCCGCCGTCTGTGTCATGGTCATGCCGGAGTCGCCCATGGCGCGGGCGATGCCGAAGTCCATGACCTTGACCTGGCCGGTACGGGTCAGCATCACGTTGGCGGGCTTGATGTCGCGGTGCACGATGCCTGCGCGGTGGGAGTACTCCAGGGCCTGGAGGATGCCGATGCACATCTCCAGGGTGCGCTCCGGCAGCAGCTTGCGGCCCGAGTGCAGCAGTTCGCGCAGCGTGGAGCCGTCGACGTACTCCATCACGATGTACGGGATGGAGATGTTGTCGACGTAGTCCTCGCCGGTGTCGTAGACAGCGACGATCGCCGGGTGGTTCAGCGACGCGGCCGACTGGGCCTCGCGGCGGAACCGGGCCTGGAAGGACGGATCACGGGCGAGATCGGCGCGCAGGGTCTTGACGGCGACGGTACGGCCGAGCCGGGTGTCGTGGGCGAGGTAGACCTCGGCCATGCCACCGCGGCCGAGCACGTGGCTCAGCTCGTACCGGCCGCCGAGGCGACGCGGCTCTTCCATAACGTTGCAGCCCTCTCCGTCAGTCCCGACCGCACCTGTGTGTGGTCCGGCGGTGTGCTGTTCGCGCAAAGGCTACCGGCCGATCGTCTGTGATCGGTTCGTGGCCACAGGCTGATACTGGACCGGTACCGTACGCGCGGATCCGCCCGGGATCAGTGATGTGGATCACTATGTTCCGGCGGTCCGTCGTCCCTGGATCGTTCCGGGACGATCCCTTGGTCATCGCTGGCTCTTCAGTACGGCTTCCATGACCGCCTTGGCGACCGGGGCGGCGAGGCCGCCGCCGCTGATGTCCTCGCGGTCCGCCGAGCTGTCCTCGATGACGACGGCGACGGCGACGGGCGAGGTGCCGTCCGGGTTCTCGGCGTAGGAGATGAACCAGGCGTAGGGGCGCTTCTTGTTGCCCTCGCCGTGCTGGGCGGTACCGGTCTTGCCGCCGACCTTCGCGTCCTTGATCTTGGCCTTGGTGCCGGTCCCGTTCTCGACGACGTTGACCATCATCTCCTGGACCTTCTGCGCGTTGGCGGCGGAGAGGGGCCGGCTCATCTCCTGCGGGGAGTGCTTCTCGATGACGTCGAGGTTGGGCGCGGTGAGCTGGTCGACCATGTACGGCTTCATCAGCTTGCCGTCGTTGGCGATCGCGGCGGTGACCATGGCCATCTGGAGCGGGGTGGCGGCGGTGTTGAACTGACCGATGGAGCTCAGGGCGTTGCCGTCCTTGCCCATCTTCTTGTCGTAGACGCTGGCGAAGGCGCGGACCGGGATGTCGACCTTGTCGTTGTTGAAGCCGAACTTCTCGGCGGTCTCCACCATCTTGTCGCGGGTGACCTTGTCGCCCATGTTCGCGAAGACGGAGTTGCAGGAAACGCGCAGGGCCTCGTTGAGGCTGGCCTTCTCGCAGCCCTTGGCGTGGTTCTCCATCACGGTCTTGGTGCCGGGCAGGAAGTACGGCTCCGGCGTGTCCGTCGGGTCGTTGATCTCCTTGACGACGCCGTTTTCGAGCGCGGCGGCCGCGGTGACGACCTTGAAGGTGGAGCCCGGCGGGTAGGTCTCGCGCAGGGCGCGGTTGACGAGGTTCTTGTCCTCGCTGTCCTTCAGCTCGACCCAGGCCTTCTCGTCGGTCTTGGAGTTGCCGGCGAAGCGGGAGGGGTCGTAGGAGGGCGTGGAGACCAGGGCGAGGATGGCGCCGGTGCGCGGGTCGATGGCGGCGGCCGCGCCCTTGTTCTTGCCGAGTGCCTGGAAGGCGGCCTTCTGGGCCTCGGGGTTCAGGGTGGTGACGACGTTGCCGCCCTGCTTCTTCTCCCCGGTGAACATGCCGATGGTGCGGTCGAAGAAGAGCCGGTCGTCGTTGCCGGTGAGGATGCCGTCTTCGAGGGATTCGAGCTGGGTGGAGCCGAAGGCCTGCGAGGCGTACCCGGTGACGGGGGCCCAGAGGGCGCCGTCCGTGTAGGTCCGCTTGTACTTGTAGTCGCTGCCGTCGGTGACCGCCGAGCCGGTGATCGGTTCGCCGTTGACGATGATGTTGCCGCGTTCGGTGGCGTACTGGGCGATCTGGACCCGGCGGTTTTCCTTGCGGGTGCTGAGTTCCTCGGCCTGGACGTACTGCAGCCAGTTGGTGCGGATCAGCAGCGCGAGGACGAGCAGCCCGCAGAACAGCGAGATGCGGCGCAGGGGCTTGTTCATGACGGGCGGACCACCTGGGTCATCTCGGAGTCGGGGGACGGGGCGGGGGCCGGGGCAGGTCGGCGTGCGGTGTCGCTGATCCGGATGAGGATGGCGATGAGCACCCAGTTCGCGAGGACGGAGGAGCCGCCGTAGGCGAGGAAGGGCATGGTCATGCCGGTGAGGGGGATGAGGCCCATGACTCCGCCGGCGACGACGAAGATCTGCAGGGAGAACGCGCCGGACAGGCCGATGGCGAACAGCTTGCCGAAGGGGTCGCGGGCGGCGAGGGCGGTGCGGACACCGCGTTCGATGATCAGGCCGTAGAGCAGCAGGAAGGCCATGACGCCGGCGAGGCCGAGCTCTTCGCCCACGGTGGAGAAGATGAAGTCGGAGTTGGCCGCGAAGCCGATGAGGTCGGAGTTGCCCTGGCCCCAGCCGGCGCCGAGGACGCCGCCGGAACCGAAGCTCATGATCGACTGGCCGACCTGCTCGCAGGCGCCGGAGGTGCTGTAGCAGGCGAAGGGGTCGAGCCAGGCGTTGACGCGGACCTTGACGTGGCTGGCGGTCGTGCCGACTACGGCGGCGCCGCCCACGCTCATGAGCAGGCCGATGACGATCCAGCTGGTCCGCTCGGTGGCTACGTACAGCATGATCACGAACATGCCGAAGAAGAGCAGCGAGGTGCCGAGGTCGTTCTCGAAGACGAGGACGAGCAGGCTCATCGCCCAGATCATCAGGATCGGGCCGAGGTCGCGGCCGCGCGGCAGGTAGAGGCCCATGAAGCGGCGGCTGGCCAGGGCGAGCGCGTCGCGCTTCACCATGAGGTAGCCGGCGAAGAAGATCGCGATGACGATCTTCGCGAACTCACCGGGCTGGATGGAGAAACCGCCGATGCTGATCCAGATCTTGGCGCCGAAGACGTCGGCGCCAAGGCCCGGGATGACGGGCAGGATCAGCAGGATCAGGGCGCCGGCCATGGAGATGTAGGTGAACCGCTGCAGGACGCGGTGGTCCTTGAGGATCAGCAGGACGGCGGCGAACAGGGCGATCGCGATCGCCGTGTACATCATCTGGCGGGGCGCGGAGGGGGTGAAGGTGCCGTAGGCGCGCTTGGCGAGGTTCTGCAGCCGCTCGGACTGGTCGAGGCGCCAGATCAGGACGAGGCCCAGCCCGTTGAGGAGCGTGCCCAGGGGCAGCAGCAGCGGGTCCGAGTACTTCGCGTACCGGCGCACGACGAGGTGCGCGATCCCGGCGAGGGCGCCGAGGCCGAGGCCGTAGAGGAACATGCCGGGGGGCAGCTCGCCGTGGATCGACAGGCCTACGTTGGCGTAGGCGAAGATCGGGATGACCACGGCGAAAGCGAGCAGCAGGAGCTCGGTGTTCCGCCGGCTCGGCAGCTCGATGGCGCCGATGGTGGTCGTGTTGGTGACAACGCTCATGGTGTGGCAGGCCCCCTGTGCCCGCGAGTGTCTACTGCTTGCCGCAGAGGCTGACCACTTGCTGCTCCGCGGGAGTCAGAGTGGAGCCCGGTGTCTGGTTCTGCGCCTCGGCCTTGCGGCGTTCTTCGTCCTTCTTGCAGGCGGAGACCTGGACGCCGAGGTCTTCGAGCTTCTCGCGGGCGACGTCGAGGCTGCCCTCGCTGATGGTGGCCTCGACGAGCTTCCGCTTGAAGGGCGGCAGGTAGCTCAGTTCGATGTCGGGGCGGTCGGTCTCCACCTTGGAGAGCTCCAGCGGTCCGAGCTTCGGGCTGATGCCGCGGAAGAGCGCGACGTGCTCGCCCTTCACGCCGACGTAGAACTGGGTCTGGGTCCAGCGCCAGCCGGCGTAGAGGCCGCCGCCGACGGCGCCGGCGACGAGGAGCAGGACCAGCGTACGCGTGGTCCACTTGCGCCCTTTGCTGCGGCGTCGGCGGGGGTGGTCGTACGTGTCCTCGTAGCCGGAGTCCGCGTCGTAGGCCTCGGCCTCGCCGAAGCTGCCGTAGGCGCCGCCGCCCTGGCCCTGGTCGCCGCCGTATCCGTAGCCGCCTGCCTCGCCGCTGCCGGGGGGGCCGAAGGAGCCGGCGGGCGGGGCGGCCTGGCGGCCGAGGCCCGAGGCGCGGCCGGCCGGGGTCTGCATCGCGTTGCCGCCGTCGAACAGCTGGTGCTGGTTCTCGGCGACCGCGCCGACGACGACCGGGGTGTCGCTGACCTGGGCGGCGAGGGTGTCGCCGCTGTCGGTGTCGAGGACGTCGGCGACGATGCAGGTGATGTTGTCGGGTCCGCCGCCGCGCAGGGCGAGCTGGATGAGCGACTGCACGGTCTCGCGGGGGCCGTGGTAGTCGGCCAGGGTCTCTTCGAGGGTCTGGTGGGAGACCACGCCGGAGAGTCCGTCGGAGCAGATGAGGTAGCGGTCGCCGGCGCGGACCTCGCGGATGGAGAGGTCGGGTTCGACGATGTCGCCGCTGCCGAGTGCCCGCATCAGGAGGGAGCGCTGCGGGTGGGTGGTGGCTTCCTCTTCGGTGATGCGGCCCTCGTCGACGAGGCGCTGCACCCAGGTGTGGTCCTGGGTGATCTGGGTGAGGACGCCGTCGCGGAGCAGGTAGGCGCGGGAGTCGCCGACGTGGACGAGGCCGAGGCGCTGTCCGGTCCACAGCAGGGCGGTGAGCGTGGTGCCCATGCCTTCGAGCTGGGGATCCTCCTCCACCATGACGCGCAGCTGGTCGTTGGCGCGCTGCACGGCCGTGGCGAGGGAGGTGAGGATGTCGGAGCCCGGGACGTCGTCGTCGAGCTGCACGAGGGTGGAGATCACCTCGGAGCTCGCGACCTCGCCGGCGGCCTGGCCTCCCATGCCGTCGGCGATCGCGAGGAGGCGGGGTCCGGCGTAGCCGGAGTCCTCGTTCCCCTCGCGGATCATGCCTTTGTGCGATCCGGCGGCGAACCGCAGGGACAGACTCATGCGCACCTCGCCGGTCGGCTCCGGGTACAACCGGTCTCGAGCCACACTGCCCACCCTCCGGTCGGGAGCGCGCACGTGTCCGTGTCCTCGGTGGGACGGATCACCGCCGCGCGCTCGCTCCGCTCGCTCATTCTCGTACTACTTCCGCAGCTCGATGACGGTCTTGCCGATGCGGATCGGGGCGCCCGGCGGAATGGGCGTCGGGGTGGTCAGCCGGGTCCGGTCGAGATACGTGCCGTTGGTGGACCCGAGATCCTCGACGATCCACTGGCCGTCACGGTCGGGGTAGATCCTGGCATGGCGGCTGGACGCGTAGTCGTCGTCCAGCACGATCGTCGAATCGTGGGCGCGGCCCAGCGTGATCGTCTGGCCGGCGAGGGCCACCGTGGTTCCCGTGAGGGTGCCCTCGGACACGACGAGCTTGGTGGGCGCACCGCGGCGCTGGCGCTGCTGCGGCGGCGCGGCCTGGCGCCCCGGCTGCTGCGGGGCGTTGCCCGCGCTGCCGCGGCGGGAGCCGCGCTGCGTCACTCTCGTTCCGAAGAGGTCGCTGCGGATGACCTGTACGGCCACGATGACGAACAGCCACAGAACGGCTAGGAAACCTAGCCGCATGACCGTCAGGGTCAGCTCTGACATTGCCCCCGCTTCACCCTTCGGCTTGCCGGTAAATGATGGTGGTACTGCCCACGACGATCCGCGAGCCGTCGCGGAGCGTAGCGCGGGTGGTGTGCTGCCCGTCCACCACGATGCCGTTGGTGGACCCGAGATCCTGGATCGTCGAGGGCGTTCCGGTCCGGATCTCACAGTGCCGGCGCGATACGCCGGGGTCGTCGATCCGCACGTCGGCTTCGGTGCTTCGGCCGAGTACGAGCGTGGGGCGCGAGATCTGGTGGCGGGTGCCGTTGATCTCGATCCAGTGGCGCTTGGGTGCGCCGGAGGTCGGTACGGGTGCGGCCGCGCCGGGCCCGCCGGGGGCGGGCCGCCGGGCGCCGGGTCCGCCGGGGGGCGGGGCGCTGGGCATGGGCGGTGCGGCGACCGGGGGGTAACCGTATCCGCCCTGGACGGAGGGTCCGCCCTGCGGCCGGCCCTGGGAGGCCTGCGGCTGGGAGCTGCTGGCGGCCAGGGTGCGGCTGCGGACCCGGTAGAGCCCGGTGTCGAGGTCGTCGGCCTTCTCCAGGTGGACCTTGATGGGGCCCATGAAGCTGTAGCGCTGCTGCTTGGCGTAGTCGCGGACGAGGCCCGCGAGCTCGTCGCCGAGCTGCCCGGAGTAGGGGCTCAGGCGCTCGTAGTCGCCGGCGCTGAGTTCGACGATGAAGTCGTTGGGGACGACGGTCCGCTCGCGGTTCCAGATGGTGGCGTTGTTGTCGCACTCACGCTGGAGGGCTCCGGCGATCTCCACCGGCTGGACCTCGGACTTGAACACCTTGGCGAAGGTGCCGTTCACCAGACCTTCGAGTCGCTGCTCGAACCGCTTCAGAACTCCCATGGGGCACCTCCTCCGTCGTTGTCGCCCTGTACTGCTTACTGATCGTATCCACGCGTGGCGGATTCGGGTGGTTCCCCATCGGTCCTGTGAGGACGAGTGTTGGTCCTCACAAGGGATCGTAGGGGCGCCCCAAGGACAGTGTCCCGCACCAGGGGCGGAGTGCGGGAGGGGCCGTCCTGGGCGGGGTGCGGGGGTGCGGGGAAAGCGATGTGATTCCACCCCGTCCTACGTGCTAATGTTTCGACGTCGCCAGGGGAACGGCCCGAAAGGGAAGAACCACTGGGACGCTACTCGGGCGAGTGGCGGAACGGCAGACGCGCTGGCTTCAGGTGCCAGTGTCCTTCGGGACGTGGGGGTTCAAATCCCCCCTCGCCCACATCGACGAAACGGTCGTCATCGCGAAAGCGGTGGCGGCCGTTTCGTGTTGTGCGTTCGGAGTCCGGTCCGGGGGTCGGGCTGGAGCCGTGGAAGTGACGTAGACCACTGCGGGGCGCCGCCGCTGACGGCTGGTCAGCCCCCGCGTGGCCGGGGCCGTCGTCGCGCCCGGTCCGGCTTTCGTCGCGCATGGTCCGACTTTCGTTGCTCGGGGCACGACGAAAGAGGGCGGCCGGGAGCGCGGCGGGGTGTCTAGGGTCGGCCGGGTGGATGCGAAGGCGATGACGCGTGCGGGCTGGGACTGGCTGAAGGGGCCGGAGCCCTGGACCTGGCGGATGCTGGCGGGGGATCTGGCGCTTGCCGGGATCCTGGCCCTGCCCGGCCTGGGCGTCGAGGAACTCGACCACGGCTCCGGGCGGCGGATGCTGGCGAGTGTCGTGGTCGTGGTGGTGCTGACCCTGCTGCGGCGGCGGATGCCGGCGACGACGCTAGTGGTGGGCTCGGCGGTGAGCGCGTTCCTGCCGGGCACGGTGCTGATCACGGGTCTGCTGGGCTGGTCGGCGGGGCGCCGGATCGTCGGGGTGGGCCGGGCGGGGGCCGCATTCACCCTGGCGTTCGTGGCGTCGGTCGGGCTGAGCGTGGTGCACGAGTGGGCGCAGATGCGGCCGCTCCTGGTGGTCGTCTTCTCCGCGCTGATGTTCCTGGCGACGACGGTGATGCCGGGTCTGGCCAGCCGGTACTGGTCGCAGCGCCGGACGCTGCTGCGCGCGCTCCAGGAGCGCAACGGGCAGTTGCTGCGCGAGCGGGCGATGGTCGAAGGGCAGGCGAGGCTGCGCGAGCGGCAGCGGATAGCCCAGGACATGCACGACAGCCTCGGCCACCAGCTGGCACTGATCTCGGTGCACACCGGTGCGCTGGAGGTGGATCCGAAGCTCACCGACCGCCAGCGCGAGGCGGTGGGGGTGCTGCGGCAGGCGTCGGTGGCGGCGATGCACGAGCTGCGCGAGGTCGTCGGCATCCTGCGGGACGGGGTCGCGGCGCCGGTGCCCGTGGAGGAGGCGGCGCAGCCCGCGGCGCGCGGGGTGGCCGGGATCGCGGGGGTCGTCGAGGCGGCGCGCGGCGCGGGGACCGATGTGCGGATGTCCGTCTCGGGTCAGCCGAGGCCGCTGGTGGCGGCGTGCGACCACGCGGCGTACAGGATCGTGCAGGAGGCGCTGACGAACGCGTACAAGCACGCTCCGGGGGCCCCGATCACGGTGGCGCTGCGGTACGAGGACGACTCGCTGGTGGTGGAGATCGCCAACGGTCCGGCGGCCGGTCCGGGGGCCGGTGAGGTGGTGTCGGGCGGGCAGGGGCTGACGGGGCTGCGCGAGCGGGCCCGCCTGGTCGGCGGGATGGTGCACGCGGGGGCGGCCGACGGTGGCGGGTTCCGGGTGGCCGGAGTGCTGCCGTACGGGGCGGAGCCGGCCGGGGTGGAGGACGTCGCCGACGACTTCGGGCAGCAGGCGCAGGCGCGGGGGCTGCGGGGCGCGCCGCCGATGGACTGGGAGGCGGTGGACCGGGAGCTGGCCGTGCGGGTGCGCAGCCGCAGCGGTGGTCTCGCGGTGGGCTGCGGGATCGCCTTCGCGGCCGTGGTGCTCATGGTGATCGTGATCGGCGCGGGGGTGGCTCTGCTGGTGGGCTCGATGAGCGAGGCCGTGGTCGCCCGGGAGGAGTTCGACGCGGTGCAGGTGGGCGAGTCGGAGCAGGCCGTGCGGGAGCGGCTGCCGAGCGGTGAGAGCTTCCTGACCGCCGGGGCGGAGCGCAAGGGGCCGCCGCGGCCGGAGGGCTCGAAGTGTCTGGCGCTGCTGGCGTCGGACGACTCGCAGCCGCTCGGGACGGACCTGATTTTCCGGTTCTGCTTCAAGGACGGCAAGCTCGTGGACAAGCAGGCTTACGAGGTCAAGCAGTAGGAGCGCGGGTGCAAGCCGAAGTGATCCGAGTGGTGATCGCCGATGACGAGCCGCTGATCCGGGCCGGGATCAGGATGATCCTGACGTCGGCGCCGGACATCGAGGTCGTCGCGGAGGCGGCGAACGGCCGGGAGGCGGTGGACCTGGCCCGCGCGCACGTGCCGGACGTGGTGCTGCTGGACATCCAGATGCCGGTGATGGACGGGCTGACCGCGCTGGGCGAGCTGGGGCGGGCCGTGCCGGAGGTGCGCTCGCTGATCCTGACGACCTTCGGGGAGAAGGAGAACGTGCTGCGGGCGCTGGGCCAGGGCGGTGCGGGGTTCCTGCTGAAGGACTCGGCGCCGGGCGAGCTGATCGGGGCCGTCCGGGCGGCCGCGGCCGGGGACGCGTACCTCTCGCCGTCGGCGACGCGCCATGTGGTGGACCAGCTGGCGTCGGGGAAGGCTGTGGTGCGCGGCGAGGAGGCCCGGCGCCAGGTCGCGGCGCTGAGCGAGCGCGAGCGCGGGGTCCTCGCGCTGCTGGGGGAGGGCCTGTCGAACGCGGACGCGGGGCGGCGGCTGCACATGAGCGAGGCGACCGTGAAGACGTACGTGAGCCGGATCCTGGCGAAGCTGGGCTGCGAGAACCGGGTGCAGGCCGCGCTGCTGGCCAGGGACGCCGGGCTGTAGATACGGTCAGCCCGTTCCGGAAGCGATCAATGTACGGGTGGGGGCGGCGCGCATGGCGACGGTAGTGGGGCAGCGGATACCGCAGGTGGCGGGGTTCGCGCCGCGGGTGGTGGCGGGCTCGCCGAAGGAGGAGGGCAAGGCGCTGCGCGGACGTGTGCCGCGGGCGGCGCACGCCGCCTTCGAGGCGCCGGCCGGGCGCCCGGACGCCGTGCGGGCGGTGGAGGAGTCCAATGTCGGCCGGGTTCCCGAGCTGACGCCGATACGGGTGGGCCGGATGGCCGCGAACCCCTTCGCGTTCCTGCGCGGGGCGGCCGGGCTGATGGCCCACGACCTGTCCGGCGGTCCGGTGACCGGGGTCGGCGCGCAGATTTGCGGTGACGCGCACGCGGCGAACTTCGGGCTGTACGGGGACGCGCGCGGACGGCTGGTCATCGACCTGAACGACTTCGACGAGACCGTGTTCGGTCCGTGGGAGTGGGACGTGAAGCGGCTCGCGGCTTCGCTGGTGCTGGCCGGCCGGGTGGCGGGCGCGTGCGAGGACACCTGCCGGGCAGCCGCGCTGGACGCGGTGGGCGCCTACCGGCGGACCATGCGGCTGCTGGCCAAGCTGCCCGCGCTCGACGCGTGGAACGCCATCGCGGACGAGGAACTGGTCTCGCACACCGATGCCCGCGATCTGCTGGGCACCCTGGAGCGGGTCTCGGAGAAGGCCCGCAACAACACCTCGGCGCGGTTCGCGGCCAAGTCGACGGTGGTCGGGGAGGACGGCGGCCGGCGCTTCGTGGACGCGCTGCCGGTGCTGCGGCGGGTCGGGGACGGGGAGGCGGCGGCCGTGGCGGCCGCGCTGGGCCCGTACCTGCACACGCTGCAGGGGGACCGGCTGCCGCTGCTGGCCCGGTACGCCATCCACGACGTGGCCTTCCGCGTGGTGGGGACCGGGAGCGTCGGCACGCGTTCGTACGTGGTGCTGCTGCTGGACCACCGGGGCGAGCCGCTGGTGCTCCAGGTGAAGGAGGCGCGGCCCTCGGTGCTGCTGCCGCACCTGCCCGCGCTGGGCTTCGTCTCGGCGCCGGAGGAGCACGAGGGGCGCCGGGTGGTGGCCGGGCAGAAGCGGATGCAGGTGGTCTCGGACATCATGCTGGGCTGGACCACGGTGGAGGGCCGTCCGTTCCAGGTGCGCCAGTTCCGCAACCGCAAGGGCAGCGTGGATCCGGCGGCGCTGGCCGTCGACCAGATCGACGACTACGGGCGGATGACCGGGGCCCTGCTGGCCCGGGCGCACGCGCACAGCGCCGACCCCCGGCTGCTGGCCGGGTACTGCGGGAAGAACGAGGAGCTGGACGAGGCGATGGCCACCTTCGCCGTGGCCTACGCGGACCGGACCGAGGCCGACCACGCCGACCTGGTGACGGCGGTCCGTACGGGGCGGATCGCGGCGGAGGCGGGTGTCTAGAGCGCCGCTCCTGGGGGCGTGCCGCGGGCGGGCGGTGTTTTCTCCCCCGGCTACCGCCGGCCGTGCCCCCGGTGAAACGCGGGCGGATGTTTCACGTGAAACATCCGCCCGCGCGGGGTGGCCGTAGGCTGGCCGGGTGAGCGAGCAGAGCGAGCAGACAGTCCCTGGCGAATCCGGCGATGTGGGCGAGGAGCGTCCCGAGGCGCGCCTGGAGCGAGCCGTGCGGGCCGCTGAACAGGCGCTGATCGAGTTCGAGATCGCGGTGGAGACCTTCCGGGTCGAGGTGGAGAACTTCTCCCGCCTGCACCACCAGAAGCTCGGCCCGATGTACTCGCGGCTCGACGAGCTGGACGCGCTGATCGCCGAGGCGAAGGCGGCCCGTACCGGGGATCCCGAGGACCTGCGGCGTGCGCGGGACGCGCGGTCGCTGGTGATGCCGATGCCCGGGGTGGACGAGCTGTTCCACGACTGGCTGGGCTCGGACGGGATCTCCGACGACGCCGCCGCGATGCTCACCGACCGGCCCGTGCGGCCGCCGGAGCGGGTGCGCCCCTCGGAGGAGGTGCGCCGGCTCTACCGCGAGCTGGTCCGCAAGGCCCACCCGGACCTCGCGCAGGACGACGCGGAGCGGGAGCGCCGCGACGCCTTCATCGCGCGGGTCAACGCCGCCTACGGGCGCGGCGAGGAGCAGCTGCTGCGCGAGCTGGCCGAGGAGTGGGCGGCCGGTCCGGCGCCCGAGGAGGCGGCGCCGGGCGGGAGCGGGGAGCTCTATGCCCGCCTGGAGTGGCTGGCGCGCCGCAAGGAGCTGCTGTCTCTGGTGGCCAAGGAGCTGGAGGACAGTGCGATCGGGTCGATGCTGCGGATGGCCCCCGAGGACCCGGACCGGCTGCTGGAGGAAATCGCGGAGCAGCTGCTGGCGCAGGTCTCCGAGCGGGAGGCGGAGCTGGCCGCGGAGCTCGCCGCGCAGTGACGGGTGGGGGTCCGGGGCGTCGGCGGGGCTGAATGCTGCCGGGCGCGTCGGATAGGTTGGCAGCAGATCCGTGACGAGAGAAGGCGACAGCTATGAACTTCGGACCGCTGCCCTCGGTGGACGCAGCCGCGGTGCCCTCCGAAGGCTTTGTCCTCGATGTCCGTGAGGACGACGAATGGGCTGCCGGGCATGTCGAGGGTGCTCTGCACATCCCGATGAGCGACTTCGTGGGCCGCTTCGGTGAGCTGACGGAGGCCGTCGAGGACGGCCGCCGGGTATACGTGATGTGCCGGGTCGGCGGCCGCTCCGCGCAGGTGACCCAGTACCTGGTGCGCCAGGAGATCGACGCGGTGAACGTCGACGGCGGCATGCAGGCGTGGGACGGCGCCGGTCGCCCCATGGTGACGGACAGCGGGAACCCGGCCTTCGTGCTGTAGATGCCGTAGCTGTTGTCAGGCGAGGGGGTGGGCGGCCAGCAGGTCGCCCAGGGCCTCCTCGTGCGCGGCGGCCGGGCCGAGCTGGAGTTCCAGCTGCTTGGCCCACGCGTGGTAGCGGTGCAGCGGGTAGTCGGTGTCGGCGCCGAAACCGCCGTGCAGGTGCTGGGCGGTCTGCACGACCCTGCGTACGCCCTCCGAGGCCCAGATCTTGGCGACGGCGACGTCACCGGAGCTCGGCAGCGGGCCGCCGGCGACGCCGGTCGCCGCGTCGAGCCGCCAGGCGGCCTGCCAGAGGGTGACCTCCATGGCGCGCAGGTCGATGTAGCGGTCGGCGGCCTGGACGGCGACGGCCTGGAAGGTGGCCACCGGGAAGCCGAACTGCTCGCGCTTGCTCGTGTATTGGCTGGTCATGGTGAGGACCCCCTCGCCGAGGCCGAGCGCGAGGGCGCAGGTGCCGGTGGCGAGGAGTTGGCGGAGCCGGTCCCAGGCGCCGGGTGCGTCGATCAGGTGCGTGGGGGCCACCCGTACGCCGTCCAGGGCGAGTTCGGCGAGCCGCTCGCCGCTGGTGGAGACCTGTTCGGCGAGGGCGAGGCCTTCGGCGGTGCGCGGGACGAGCGCGAGGACGGCGTCGCCTTCGCCGGTGTGTGCGGGTACGGCGATCCAGTCGGCGCCGTGTGCCCAGGGGACGGCGGTCTGGGTGCCGTCCAGGATCCAGTCGCCGCCGCTGCTCTCGCGGCGGGCGATGACGGCGAGTTCGGCCGGGTCGTGGCCGGAGCGGCCGTGCGCGGCGGCGGTGAGTACGAGGCTTCCGCTACCGGCGCCGGGCAGCAGGGCGGCGGCCAGTTCGGGGCTGCCGTGGGCCTGTACGGCCATGGCGGTGGCGCAGTGTTCCAGCAGCGGTACCCGGGCCAGTACCTTCGCGGCTTCGCGCAGCACCAGGCACAGGGCGATGGCGTCCAGGCCGGCGCCGCCGTGCTCCTCGGCGAGGACCAGGCTCAGCAGGTCGGATCCTGCGAGCCTGGCCCACAGCCGGCGGTCGAAGTCGTCGGCCACGGCTCCCGGGGTGAGTGCGGGACTGGGCACGCCGTCGGGTGCGACGTCCGCGAACACGGCCCTGGCCGCCTCGACGGCCGCCTGCTGCTCCTCGGTGAAGGTGAAGTCCACTGCCGGTCCTCCCGCTCTCATCTGACGGTGCGTCAAGATAGAACAGGTTCTTTGAAATGGACAGGCCCGGAAAGCGGACAGGGCCGGGGCTACCGGTCGAAGTCGATCTCCACTTCCTCCGTCACCGGGTGCGACTGGCAGGCCAGCACGAACCCGGCCTCCGTCTCCTCCGCCTCCAGCGCGAAGTTCCGCTCCATCCGGACCTCTCCCGTCACCAGGAACGCCCGGCAGGTGCCGCACACGCCGCCCTTGCAGGCGTACGGGGCGTCCGCGCGGTTGCGGAGCACCGCGTCCAGCAGGGATTCCCCGTCCTGGACCGGCCAGGTACCGGAACGGCCGTCGAGCCGTGCGGTGACCCGCCCGTGGGAGGGGGCGGGCCCGGACGCGGCGCGGGCCGGCGCCGTGATGTCCTCGACGTGGAAGATCTCCTCGTGCACCCGGGTCCGTGCGACGCCGAGTGCGCCCAGGGTCCGCTCCGCACCCTGGACCAGGCCGTACGGTCCGCACAGGAACCAGCCCGTCACGTCGGCCACCGGCAGCAGCGCGGGCAGCAGGGCGGCCAGGCGCTCCTCGTCCAGGCGCCCCGAGGGCAGACCGGACTCCTGCTCCTCGCGGGAGAGGATCGTGACCAGCTGGAACCGCGCCGGGTAGCGGTCCTTGAGGTCGGCGACCTCCTCCAGGAACATCGTCGACGCCGCCGTACGGTCGCTGCGCACGAGGCAGAAGCGGGCGTCGGGGCGGGCGGCCAGCAGGCTCGCCGCGATGGACAGCACGGGGGTGATCCCGCTGCCGCCGACGATCGCCGCGTAGTGCGCGGCGTCGGGGGCGGCGGCCGGGTCCAGGACGAACCGGCCGGCCGGGACCATCACGTCCAGCACGTCACCGGCGGCGATCTCCTTGTGCGCGAAGGTGGAGAACTCGCCGCCCTCCACGAGCCGCACTCCGACCCGCAGCTCCGCCGGGCCCGGGCCCGTCGGCCCCGGGGCGGGAGAGCAGATCGAGTAGGTGCGCCGGATCTCCTCGCCCTCTGCGGCGGTGCGGCGCAGGGTGAGGTGCTGGCCGGGGGCGTGCCGGTAGTCCTCGCGCAGCTCCTGCGGGACCCGGAGGGTCAGAGCCACCGAGTCGTCGGTGAGCCGGTCGACTGCCGCCACCGTCAGCGGGTGGAACGCGCCGTGGCGGGGGGCGGCCATCTACAGCTCCTTGAAGTGGTCGAACGGTTCGCGGCAGGCGGTGCAGCGGCGCAGCGCCTTGCAAGCGGTGGAGGAGAACCGGCTGAGCAGCTCGGTGTCGGTCGATCCGCAGTTCGGGCAGCGGACCGACAGGGTCAGCGGGACCGGCCCGCCGGCCGAGTGCGGGCGCGGCGGGGCGATGCCGAACTCGGCGAGCTTGCGCCGGCCCTCGGCGCTGATGTCGTCGGTCGACCAGGCGGGGGCCAGCACGGTGGTCACCTGCACCTCGGGTATCCCGTGGCCGGTGAGGACCCGCTCGATGTCGGCGGACATGGCCTCGATGGCGGGGCAGCCGGTGTAGGTGGGGGTGAGGGTGACCTCGGCGCGGCCGTCCTCGTGCACCCGCACTCCGCGCACCACGCCGAGCTCGCCGAGGGTGAGCACGGGCAGCTCGGGGTCCGGTACGGAGCCGGCCAGCTCGGCCAGCTCGGCCTCCAGGCGGGTCGTCCCGGCGTCGGCGGTCACCATGACGCCCCCGGGTGGCTGCGATGCAGGTGCTGCATTTCGGCGAGCAGCCGGCCGAAGGACTCGGTGTGCAGGCCCTGCCGTCCGGCTCCGGCCGCCCAGGCGCCGGTGCGCGGCCCCTCGGGCAGCGCGAGCCCGGCCCGCTCCAGTACGTCGGTCAGCGAGGCGAGCCAGCGCTGTTCCAGGGCGGCCCAGTCCAGGCCGTCGAGCCCCTCCACCGGCTGGAACATCTCACCCGTGAACTTCCACAGGGCGTCCAGGGCGGCCCGCATGCGGGCGTGGCTCTCCTCGGTGCCGTCGCCGAGCCGCAGGGTCCACTGCTCGGCGTGGTCGCGGTGGTACGCGGTCTCCTTGACGGCCTTGGCCGCCAGCGGGGCGACAGGACCGTCGCCGCGCGCCAGTTCCCCGTAGAGCTCGTGCTGGTAGAGGGAGAAGTAGAGCTGCCGGGCGATGGTGTGGGCGAAGTCGCCGTTCGGCTGCTCGACCAGCTGGAGGTTGCGGAAGGAGCGCTCCTCGCGCAGGAACGCCAGCTCGTCCTCGTCGCCGGCCATGGACAGCAGGATGCGGGCCTGGCCGAGCAGGTCGAGGGCGATGTTGGCGAGCGCGACCTCCTCCTCCAGGACGGGGGCGTGCCCCGCCCATTCGCCGAGGCGGTGGGAGAGGATCAGCGCGTCGTCGCCGAGGGCGAGGGCCGCCGCCGTGGCCGCGGTGGTCGCTGCGGTGGTGTCGGTGCCGGTCACAGGTGGCTCACCCCCTCCGGGATGTCGTAGAACGTCGGGTGCCGGTAGGGCTTGTCGGCGGACGGGGCGAAGAACGGGTCCCGCTCGTCCGGCGAGGAGGCGGTGATCTCGGTGGAGGGCACCACCCAGATCGAGATGCCCTCGTTGCGCCGGGTGTAGAGGTCGCGGGCATTGCGCAGGGCCATCTCCGCGTCGGGGGCGTGCAGGCTTCCCGCGTGCGTGTGCGACAGACCGCGCCGCGAGCGCACGAACACCTCCCACAGTGGCCAGTTCTGCGTCATACCCGTGCCTCCTCGTTCTTCTCGGCGTGCTGTGCCGCCTGCTTCTCCGCATACGCCGCGGCCGCGTCGCGCACCCAGGCGCCTTCCTCGTGGGCCCGGCGGCGCTGGCTTATGCGCTGCTCGTTGCACGGGCCGTTGCCCTTGAGCACGTTCCAGAACTCCGCCCAGTCGATGGCGCCGAAGTCGTGGTGCCCGCGCTCCTCGTTCCACTTCAGGTCCGGGTCGGGCAGGGTCAGGCCGAGGGCCTCGGCCTGCGGGACGGCGATGTCGACGAACCGCTGGCGCAGCTCGTCGTTCGAGTGCCGCTTGATCCGCCAGGCCATCGACTGCGCCGAGTGGGCCGACTCGTCGTCCGGCGGGCCGAACATCATCAGCGAGGGCCACCACCAGCGGTCGACCGCGTCCTGGGCCATCGCGTGCTGTGCCTCGGTGCCCTTGGACAGGGTCATGAGGAGCTCGAAGCCCTGGCGCTGGTGGAAGGACTCCTCCTTGCAGATCCGGACCATGGCGCGCGCGTACGGCCCGTAGGAGCAGCGGCAGATCGGTACCTGGTTGGTGATCGCCGCGCCGTCCACGAGCCAGCCGATGGCGCCGACGTCGGCCCAGGTCAGGGTCGGGTAGTTGAAGATCGAGGAGTACTTCTGCTTGCCCGCGTGGAGCTTGTCGAGCAGCTCGTCGCGGCTGGTGCCCAGGGTCTCGGCCGCGCTGTAGAGGTACAGCCCGTGGCCGGCCTCGTCCTGCACCTTGGCCATCAGGATCGCCTTGCGGCGCAGCGAGGGCGCGCGGGTGATCCAGTTGGCCTCGGGCTGCATTCCGATGATCTCGGAGTGGGCGTGCTGGGCCATCTGGCGGACGAGGGAGGCGCGGTACTCCTCGGGCATCCAGTCGCGCGGTTCCACGCGCTCCTCCGCCGCGACGGCCGCGTCGAAGGCCGCCGCGAGCTGTGCGCCCAGATCAGCAGCCATCTCTGTCCCATCCGTCCCGTCTGTCCCGAGGGCCGTTTCCGGCCCCGTTTCCGGGGTCACTGCAACCATCCCGGCCCCTTGTCAGTGTTTGTCGGGTGTTTGTCGGCTGGCCGTCTTCCCACCCGACCGACCGATCGTTCGGTTCATCCTCTTCAATGGTGAGACGGCGGCCCGTAGGGTGTCAACCTCTGAGGTCAACCCTGTGGACGCCGGACGATCGGGGCGGGATGGATTCGAACGAGCACGAGCCCGCCGGAGGGGCCGCTCCCCCACCCCCGCGGGTGCCCGGAATAGCGGGTCTGTCCACCCCGTACCGGATCGTCGCCGCGCTCGCCCTCGGGGCCCTCGCGGTCGCCGCCTGCGGGCATCTCGCGCTGGTCTTCCTGCACGTCGCCCCGGCGAACACGGTGAGCCGGCAGCACGCGAAGGCGGTCGACGGCTGGATCTACCCCGAGTTCGAACAGAACTGGAAGCTCTTCGCCCCCAACCCGCTCCAGCAGAACATCGCGGTGCAGGTGCGCGCCCAGGTGAGGACCGCCGGCGGCGAGCTCACCACGACCGGCTGGCGGGACCTGAGCGCCGAGGACGGCGCGGCCATCCGGCACAGCCTGCTGCCGAGCCACACGGAACAGAACGAGCTCCGCCGGGCCTGGGACTTCTTCACCGGATCCCACGACGAGGACAACAAGCCGATCGGCGAGCGCGGCACGCTGTCCGAGGCGTACCTGCGGCGGATCGCGGTGAACCGGCTCACCCCGGCCCACCCCGGCGGGCACGTCCTGCGGGTCCAGCTGCGCTCGGCGACGCGGGCGGTGGACGCGCCCGAGTGGAGCGGCGAGACGACCGACACCCAGACCTACTACCGGGAGCTGCCGTGGTGGACGGTATGAGGCTCCGGGCCTCCGCCGGGCGGGCGCTGGCGAAGGTCACCGGGCAGGCCCTGGGCCCGTACCAGAGCGCCGTGATCCGCATCGGTTTCGCCGGGACCTGGCTCTTCTTCCTGCTGCGCGAGTTCCCGCACCGCGGCGAGATGTACGGGCCGGACGGGCCGTGGAGCTGGGAGCTGGCGCAGCAGCTGACCGCCTCCAACGGGGCCTTCACGGTGCTGATGTGGTCCGACTCGGCGGTGTGGTTCGAGATCGTGCACGCAGTGGCCGTGCTGGCGAGCGTGGGGCTGCTGCTGGGCTGGCGGACGCGCGCCACGTCCGTGGTGTTCATGGTCGGGGTGCTCTCGCTGCAGAACCGCAGTGTGTTCATGGGTGACGGCGGGGACAACGTCATCCACCTGATGGCGGTCTACCTGGTGCTGACCCGGTGCGCGCAGGTGTGGTCCCTGGACGCGCGACGGTCCCGGCTGCGGGGGTCGGCTTCCGCCGGGGCCGCCGGGCCGGTGCTGTGGACGGTGCTGGGCGCGGTGTTCGCGTACGGGGCGGTGACCGGGCGGTTCGGTTACGGCTGGCTGGCGGCCTTCGCGGCGGTCTGGGTGGTCTGCGGGCTGTGGTGGGTGGTGGACCGGTACGACGGTCAGGGCGAGGGGCGCGCGACGCTCGACGTGCTCGCCAACCTGCTGCACAACGCGGGGATGCTGGTGATCATGGCGGAGGTCTGCCTGATCTACGCGACGGCGGGCTGGTACAAGATCCAGGGTTCGCGGTGGCAGGACGGGACGGCGCTGTACTACCCGCTCGGGCTCGACTACTTCACCCCGTGGCCGGGGCTGTCGGCGCTGCTGGCGAGCAGCGGGACGCTGGTGATGCTGCTGTCGTACGGGACGGTGGCGGTGCAGGTGGCGTTCCCGTTCACCGTGTTCAACCGGCGGATCAAGAACGTGCTGCTGGGCTTGATGATGCTGGAGCACGCCGGGATCGCGGTCCTGCTGGGCCTGCCGTTCTTCTCCCTGGCGATGATCGCCGCCGACGCGGTGTTCCTGCCGACGGTGTTCCTGGTCTGGCTGGGTACCAGGGCCGCGGTTCTGCGGCCTCGCCGGAGTCCGGGCCGGTCGGCCCCTTCGGACGCCGAGCCGGCCGCGGTGGCCGCCGGGGCCGCCCTGACCTGACCTGCGGCGCCGTCTCCCGGGGCTCCGCCCGGACCGTAGGGTCGGGGTATGAGTGAGGACCGGAGCCCCGAAGAGATCGTGCGGCAGTGGCGGGAGGCCGTCGAGCGGGGGGATCTCGTCCTTCTCGACGGGTTCCACGCGCTGAAGCACGCCCTGCGGTTCGGGGCGGATGTGCGCATGGCCGTCGCCGACGACCCCGGGGCGGTACGGGCGCTCGCCGGCGAGCTGGCCCCGGATGTCGAGGAGGACGTGGCCCGGCTGGTGCGGCCGGCGTCACTCAAGGGGCTGCTGCCCCGCGTGCACCCCACCGGGGTCGCCGCCCTCGCCGTGCGGCCCGACAGGGACGCGGGGCGGGCCGGGCTCGACCGGATGCCGCGCCGCGCGCCCGTCGTCGTACTCGACAACCCCCGCAACCTCGGCAACGTCGGAGCCGTCGTGCGGCTCGCCGCGGGCTTCGGGGCCACCGGTGTGGTGACGCGCGGCGACCTCGACCCCTGGCACCCGAACGTGGTCCGGGCCGGGGCCGGGCTGCACTACGCCACCACCGTCGACCGGCTGGAGCTGGACGAACTGCCGCCCGGGCCGCTCTACGCGCTCGACCCGGAGGGCGAGGACATCCGCACCCTCACCCTCCCGGACGACGCGCTGCTCGCCTTCGGCTCGGAGAGGCACGGCATCTCACCCGAGCTGCGTGAACGAGCCGACCACCTGGTCGCACTTCCGATGCGGCCGCAGGTCTCCAGCTACAACCTGGCCACCAGCGTGGCCATGACCCTGTTCCACTGGGGCGGGCCCAGGGACACGGCTTAGGCCTGGCGGCGGACCTCCACCACGCGGAAGCGGTTCGACACGAAGGCGCCGTCGCACAGGGCCGCGTTGGCCGCCGGGTTGCCGCCCGAGCCGTGGAAGTCCGAGAACGCCGCGGTCTGGTTGACGTACACCCCGCCGGTGAGGTTCAAGGAGAGCTGCGCGGACTCCTCCAGGCAGACCTCCTCGATCGCCCGCTCGGTGTCCGCGGACGTCGTGTACGCGCCCACGGTCATGGCGCCCTTCTCGCGGACCGTACGGCGCAGGAGGTCGAGGGCGTCGGCGGTCGAGTCCACCGCCACCGCGAAGGAGACCGGGCCGAAGCACTCCGAGAGGTACGCCGCGTCCGGGTCCGGCTTGGAGGCGTCCAGCTTCACCATGACCGGCGTGCGGACCACCGCGTCCGGGAACTCCGGGTTCGCGACCTCGCGGGAGGCCAGCGCGACCTCGCCCAGGCCTGCCGCCGCTTCCAGCCGGGCCTTGACGTCCGGGTTGACCAGCGCGCCCAGCAGCGCGTTGGCCCGGGCGTCGTCGCCCAGCAGGCCGCCGACCGAGGCGGCGAGATCGGCGACGACCTCGTCGTACGTCTTGTGTCCGGCGTCCGTGGCGATGCCGTCGCGCGGGATCAGCAGGTTCTGCGGGGTGGTGCACATCTGGCCGCTGTACAGGGACAGGGAGAAGGCCAGGTTGGAGAGCATCCCCTTGTAGTCGTCCGTGGAGTCGAGGACGACGGTGTTGACGCCCGCCTTCTCCGTGTAGACCTGCGCCTGGCGGGCGTTGGTCTCCAGCCAGTCGCCGAACTCCGTGGACCCGGTGTAGTCGATCAGCTTGATCTCGGGGCGGAGCGCGAGGGTCTTGGCGATGCCCTCGCCCGGACGCTCGACCGCCAGCGCGACCAGGTTCGCGTTGAAACCGGCCTCGGCGAGGACCTCTCGGGCCACCTGGACCGTGAGCGCCAGCGGGAGGACGGCGCGCGGGTGCGGCTTCACCAGCACCGCGTTGCCGGTGGCCAGGGAGGCGAACAGGCCCGGGTAGCCGTTCCAGGTGGGGAAGGTGTTGCAGCCGATCATCAGGGAGATGCCGCGCGGGACCGCCGTGAAGGTCTTGCCGAGCTCCAGCGGGTCGCGCTTGCCCTGCGGCTTCGACCAGTCGGCCTGGCCGGGGACACGGGTCTGCTCCTCGTACGCGTAGGCCACGGCCTCCAGGCCGCGGTCCTGGGCGTGCGGGCCGCCCGCCTGGAACGCCATCATGAAGGCCTGCCCGCTGGTGTGCATGACCGCGTGGGCGAACTCGTGCGTGCGGGCGGAGATGCGCGACAGGATCTCGATGCAGACCAGGGCGCGCGCCTCGGGGCCCGCGTCGCGCCAGGAGGCCATGCCGGCCTTCATCGCGGGCAGCAGGACGTCCGGGTCGGCGTGCGGGTACTCGACGCCGAGGGCCGGGCCGTACGGGGACACCTCGGCGCCGGTCCAGCCGTCCGTACCGGGCTGGTCCAGGTCCAGCCGGGTGCCGTGGAGGGCTTGGAAGGCGGCGAGGCCGTCGGCCGGGGCGGTCTCCCCGTAGGCCTTGGGGTGCTCGGGGTGCGGGGACCAGTAGGCGCGGCTGCGGATCGCCGACAGGGCCTGGTCCAGGGTGGGCCGGTGCTTGGCGGACAGCTGGGGGACGGTGAGCTCGGCGGCCATCAGGGACCAACTCCTCGTTGAGCCGGGCGAAGGAGAGCAGACTGGAGTTAGAGTAACCGAACGATCGGTCGGGACAAGAGGGCCCGGCGGACCTGTGGATAAGTCGGTGCGGGAGGATCAGGACATGACAGCAATCGAGCGGTCCCGCACTGTGGCGGTCGTCGGCGCGGGCACCATGGGCCAGGGAATCGCCCAGGTCGCCCTTCTCGCAGGTCACCGCGTGCTGATCTACGACATCGACGCCGCCCTCGCCGCCGACGGCGTCGTCATGGTGCAGGACCGCGTCGAGCGGATGGCCGCCAAGGGCCGCCTGGATCGCGCCGAGGCCGAGGACGCGATCGGCCGGATCGGTTCGGCGGGAGCCCTCGCAGACCTCGCCGGGGCCGCCCTCGTCATCGAGGCGGTGGTCGAGAACGTCACCGTCAAGCAGTCGCTCTTCGCCGCACTCGAAGAGGTGGTTTCGCCCAACGCGCTGCTGGCCACCAACACCTCCTCCCTCTCCGTCACCGAGCTCGCCGCCGGTCTCGCGCACCCCGGCCGCTTCCTCGGCCTGCACTTCTTCAACCCGGCCCCGCTGCTCCCGCTCGTCGAGGTGATCAGCGGTTTCGCGACCGACCCGGCCGCCGCCGAGCGCGCGTACGCCACGGTCCTCGGCTGGGGGAAGACCCCGGTGCGCTGCGCCGACACCCCCGGCTTCATCGTCAACCGGATCGCCCGCCCCTTCTACGCCGAGGCCTTCTCGGTGTACGAGGAGCAGGGCGCCGACCCGGCCACCATCGACGCCGTGCTCCGCGAGAGCGGCGGCTTCAAGATGGGCCCGTTCCAGCTGACCGACCTGATCGGCCAGGACGTCAACGAGGCCGTGACCCGCTCCGTGTGGGAGTCCTTCTTCCGCAGCCCCAAGTTCACCCCCTCCCTCGCGCAGCGCCGGCTGGTCCAGTCGGGCCGCCTCGGCCGCAAGTCGGGGCACGGCTGGTTCCCGTACGGCCAGGACGCCGCCGTGCCGCCGCCGCACACCGCCGCGCCCGAGGACGCCCCGGACAAGGTCACGATCGTCGGCGACCTCGGGCCCGCGGCGGAGCTGGCCGACCTCCTGGAGGAGGCCGGCATCGCGGTCGACGCCACCGGGCACGGGGGCCCGTACATCCAGCTGCCCGGCGAGGGCCAGCTGGTCCTCGCGGACGGCAAGACCTCCGTGGAGTTCGCGGACGTCGTCTACTTCGACCTCGCCCTCGACTACCGGGGTGCCACCCGCATCGCGCTCTCCGCCAGCGAGGACACCAGCGAGCGGACCCTCGCCGAGGCCGTCGGCCTGTTCCAGAAGCTCGGCAAGAAGGTCTCCGTCATCGGCGACGTGCCCGGCATGATCGTCGCCCGGACCGTGGCGATGCTGATCGACCTCACGGCCGACGCGGTCGCACGCGGCGCCGCCACCGCCGAGGACATCGACACGGCGATGAAGCTCGGCGTCAACTACCCGCTCGGACCGGCCGAATGGCACGACCGGCTCGGCCGGGACTGGGCCTACGACCTGCTGCACCACCTCGACGAGCGCTGTCCCGGCGGGCGGTACGCGCCCTCGCTGGCGCTGTTCAAGCTGGGCTACGCCGCCGGTGAAGAGGACGAGACGGACGAGACGGACGAGGCGGGGGAGACCGAGTGACCACGGCGAAGCGGGACACCTACACCCCCGAGACCCTGCTGTCCGTCGCCGTCCGGGTCTTCAACGAACGCGGCTACGACGGCACCTCGATGGAGCACCTCTCCAAGGCCGCGGGCATCTCGAAGTCCTCGATCTACCACCACGTCACGGGCAAGGAGGAGCTGCTCCGGCGCGCCGTGAGCCGCGCCCTCGACGGGCTCTTCGCCGTCCTGGAGGAGCCGGGCGCGATACGCGGCCGGGCCGTGGACCGCGTGGAGTACGTGACGCGCCGCACGGTGGAGGTGCTCGTCGGCGAACTGCCGTACGTGACCCTGCTGCTGCGGGTCCGCGGCAACACGCGGACCGAGCGCTGGGCGCTGGAACGCCGCCGCGAGTTCGACCACCAGGTCGCCGACCTCCTCAAGGCCGCCGCCGCCGAGGGCGACCTCCGCGCGGACGTGGACATCCGCCTCGCCACCCGCCTGCTCTTCGGCATGGTGAACTCCCTGGTCGAGTGGTACCGCCCGCACCCGGGCACGGGCCCCGACCAACTCGCGGACGCGGTGGTCACCATGGCCCTGGACGGCCTGCGGACCGCTCGCTGACCCCTTTGGGTGAACCACGGCGCGCCCGGTGACCTGCGGGCAGTGGCCACGCACAGCGCCCCGGGAACGGCTGCAGGCCGTTCCCGGGGCGCCGTCGTGTCCGGCTGCTACTCCTCGGTGAGCGGCGTGGGCCCCGTCGGCCCCGGACCCGGGCCCGTGTCCAGCAGATCCGTTTCCTCGAAGACCAGCAGGGTGCGCGTGGAGAGGACCTCCGGGATGGCCTGGAGCCGGGTCAGGACCAGTTCGCGCAGGGTGCGGTTGTCCGGGGTGTGGACCAGCAGCAGTACGTCGAAGTCGCCACTGACCAGGGCGATGTGCGCGGCGCCCGGGAGCTCGCGCAGCTGTTCGCGGACCGTGCGCCAGGAATTCTGGACGATCTTCAGCGTGATGTACGCGGAGGCCCCCTGACCGGCACGTTCGTGGTCGACGCGGGCCGTGAACCCGCGGATCACCCTGTCGTCGATGAGCCGGTTGATGCGGGCGTAGGCGTTCGCGCGCGAGACGTGCACCTGTTCCGCCACCGAGCGTATCGACGCGCGGCCGTCCGCCTGGAGCAGTCGCATGATGGATCTGTCGATCGGGTCCAGGGGACGGGGTGGCACGGATGGGACTCCAGAGGTGCCCCCTGGCGGGACCGGTGCGGAACCCGCTCCGGCCATTTGTTCATCCGGCATTGCCCGATGCCTCCCTCTTCTGGACGTCCTGCATCCATCCCAGGGCCCCGGCGCCAGTTTGTCCACAGCCTGGAGCCGCCTGTAGCCAAATTGCGCGGACAACCGAACAATCGGTAGGTGAGGCGCCTCACATTCCCCCGGCCACCGCCGGGGGTGTCCCCGGAGCGCCCAGTCGACTTCCCACGAGGAGGTGTACGCCGCCATGACGGTCCAAGAGCTGCCCGGTGCCGGTGCGTCCCACCGTCCCACCCCGCCGCCCGCCTGGAGGCCCCGTACGGACGCCGCGCCGCTGCTGCCGGACCCGGAGCCCTACCGGGTGCTGGGCACACCGGCGGCCGACCGGCTGGACCCCGCGCTGATGCGCCGCTGCTACGCGGAGCTCGTGCGCGGCCGCCGGTACAACGCGCAGGCCACCGCGCTGACCAAGCAGGGGCGGCTCGCCGTCTACCCGTCCACCGTGGGCCAGGAGGCCTGCGAGATCGCGGCGGCCATGGTCCTGGAGGACCAGGACTGGCTCTTCCCGAGCTACCGCGACACCCTGGCGGCCGTCGCGCGCGGGCTGGACCCCGTACAGGCGCTGACGCTGCTGCGAGGCGACTGGCACACCGGCTACGACCCGCGCGAGCACCGGATAGCCCCGCTCTCGACCCCGCTCGCCACCCAGCTGCCGCACGCGGTGGGCCTGGCGCACGCGGCCCGGCTGCGCGGCGACGACGTCGTTGCCCTGGCCATGGTCGGCGACGGCGGCACCAGCGAGGGTGACTTCCACGAGGCACTGAACTTCGCCGCCGTCTGGCAGGCGCCGGTGGTCTTCCTCGTGCAGAACAACGGCTTCGCGATCTCCGTCCCGCTGGCCAAGCAGACCGCCGCCCCGACGCTGGCCCACAAGGCCGTGGGGTACGGGATGCCCGGCCGGCTGGTCGACGGCAACGACATCGCGGCGATGCACGAGGTACTGACCGAGGCTGTCCGGCGGGCCCGTGCAGGCGGCGGCCCGACCCTGATCGAGGCCGTCACCTACCGGATGGAGGCCCACACGAACGCCGACGACGCCACCCGGTACCGCGGCGACGCCGAGGTCGAGGCCTGGAAGGCGCACGACCCGGTCGACCTGCTGGAGCGCGAGCTGACCGCGCGCGGGATCCTCGACGAAGTGGGCATCCAGGAGGCGCGTGACGCGGCCGAGACGATGGCCGCGGAGCTCCGCGAGGGGATGAACGCGGACCCGGTGCTGGACCCGATGGACCTCTTCGCGCACGTCTACGCGGAGCAGACCGGCAGGCTGCGCGAACAGGCGGCCATGCTGCGCGCCGAGCTCGACGCGGAGGGAGACGCATGACCACGGTGGCGGCCAAGGCGGCCAAGTCGGGGGTCAAGCCCGCGACGATGGCCCAGGCACTGACCCGGGCGATGAGAGACGCGATGGCCGAGGACCCGACGGTCCACGTCATGGGCGAGGACGTCGGGACGCTCGGCGGGGTCTTCCGGATCACGGACGGCCTGGCGAAGGAGTTCGGCGAGGACCGCTGTACGGACACCCCCCTCGCGGAGGCGGGCATCCTGGGCGCGGCGGTCGGCATGGCCATGTACGGGCTGCGCCCGGTCGTGGAGATGCAGTTCGACGCGTTCGCGTACCCGGCCTTCGAGCAGCTGATCTCGCACGTGGCGAAGATGCGCAACCGTACGCGGGGCGCGATGCCGCTTCCGATCACCATCCGCGTGCCGTACGGCGGCGGTATCGGCGGCGTGGAGCACCACTGCGACTCCTCCGAGGCGTACTACGTGGCGACGCCGGGCCTGCACGTGGTGACCCCGGCGACGGTCGATGACGCGTACGGACTGCTGCGCGCGTCGATCGCCAGCGACGACCCGGTGATCTTCCTGGAGCCGAAGCGGCTGTACTGGTCGAAGGCCGACTGGTCGCCCGAGGCGCCGACGGCCGTTCCCGGGATCGGGAAGGCGCTGGTCCGGCGTACGGGCACGAGCGCGACCCTGATCACGTACGGGCCCTCGCTCCCGGTGTGCCTGGAGGCGGCCGAGGCGGCGCGCGAGGAGGGCTGGGACCTGGAGGTCGTGGACCTGCGCTCGCTGGTCCCCTTCGACGAGGACACGGTCGTGGAGTCCGTACGCCGGACCGGGCGCGCGGTGGTCGTCCACGAGGCGAACGGCTTCGGCGGACCGGGTGCGGAGATCGCCGCCCGGGTCACGGAGCGGTGCTTCCACCACCTGGAGGCGCCGGTGCTGCGGGTGACGGGCTTCGACATCCCGTACCCGCCGCCGATGCTGGAGAAGCACCACCTGCCGGGAGTGGAACGGATCCTGGACACCGTCGCACGCCTGCAGTGGGAGAACTGATGCCGCAGGTCATGGAGTTCAAGCTGCCCGATCTCGGTGAGGGCCTGACCGAGGCCGAGATCGTGCGCTGGCTGGTGGCGGTGGGCGATGTCGTCGCCATCGACCAGCCGGTCGTCGAGGTCGAGACGGCCAAGGCGATGGTGGAAGTGCCCTGCCCGTACGGCGGCGTGGTCACCGCCCGTTTCGGGGAAGAGGGGGAGGAGCTTCCGGTCGGGGCCCCGCTGATCACGGTGGCCGTGGGCGCGGAGTCGATGCCGGAAGCTCCGAAGGCCCCGGAGGCCGATGCCGAAGGCTCCGGCAGCGTGCCCCGGCCCCTGATCGGTTACGGCACGGACCACTCGCGCCCGGCGCGACGGCGACGGGTGCGACCCGTCACCGCCGCGGTGTCGGCTCCCGCCGCGGCCCCGGCCCCGGCTCCCGTTCCCGTCGCGGCGGCTCCGGCCGTTCCGGCGGGGCCGGTGCCGGTGATCTCGCCGCTGGTGCGCAAGCTGGCCAAGGACAACGGGGTCGACCTGCGTGCCCTTCGCGGGTCGGGTCCGGAGGGCCTGATCATGCGGGCGGACGTCGAGGCGGCGCTGCGCGCGCCGGAGCCGGTGGTGGCGGCCGCGGCCGCGGCACCCGTGGCCGTGACCGCGACCGCGGGTGAACGGATTCCGCTCAAGGGCGTGCGCGGGGCGGTCGCCGAGAAGCTGTCGCGCAGCCGGCGGGAGATTCCGGACGCCACCTGCTGGGTCGACGCGGACGCCACCGAACTGATGGCGGCCCGGGCCGCGATGAACGCCGTGGGCGGGCCCAAGATCTCGGTGCTCGCGCTGCTGGCGCGGATCTGCACGGCCGCGCTGGCCCGGTACCCGGAGCTCAACTCCACCGTGGACCTGGAGGCGAAGGAGATCGTCCGGCTGCCGGCCGTGCACCTGGGCTTCGCGGCCCAGACGGACCGGGGTCTGATGGTTCCGGTGGTGCGCGACGCCCATACGCGCAATCCGGAGTCCCTGTCGGCGGAGTTCGCCCGGCTGACGGAGCTGGCGCGGGCGGGGAAGCTGGCTCCGGCCGATCTGACGGGCGGCACGTTCACCCTGAACAACTACGGGGTGTTCGGGGTCGACGGCTCCACGCCGATCATCAACCACCCGGAGGCGGCGATGCTCGGGGTGGGGCGGATCATGCCGAAGCCGTGGGTCCACGGCGGGGAGCTGGCGGTCCGCCAGGTCGTACAGCTGTCGCTGACGTTCGACCACCGGGTCTGCGACGGCGGGACGGCGGGCGGGTTCCTCCGCTACGTCGCCGACTGCGTGGAGTCCCCGGCGGTTCTGCTGCGCAGCCTGTAGTCCGGCGGGGGCGGGGTGGGGCGGGGCCGCTGCGCGGCGCCGCCCCACCCCGCCCTTCTCCCGGTTCGGGGCCCGGACCCGGGCCCCGAACCGGGGCTCAGGCCGCCGTACCCGTCGCCGTACCCGCCGGCGTGACGAGCAGCAGCTTGCCCACGTGGCTGCTCGACTCCATGACCCGGTGCGCCTCGGCGGCCTCCGGCATCGGGAACGTCGCGTGCACCACCGGCCGCACCCGCCCCGCCGACACCAGGGGCCACACGTGCTCCCGTACGGCCGCGACGATGGCCGCCTTCTCCTCCAGCGGGCGGGCCCGCAGTGAGGTGGCGGTGATCGCGGCCCGCTTGGCCAGCAGCGCGGCGAGGTTCAGTTCGGCCTTCACGCCGCCCTGGAGCCCGATGATCGCCAGCCGGCCGTTCACGGCGAGGGCGTCCACGTTCCGGGAGAGGTACTTCGCGCCCATGATGTCCAGGATCACGTCCGCCCCGGCTCCGCCCGTCGCCGCCCGCAGCTCGGCCACGAAGTCCTGCTCGCGATAGTCGATCAGGATGTCGGCGCCCAGCTCCTTGCACCGCGCGAGCTTCTGCGGCCCTCCGGCCGTCACCGCGACCGTCGCGCCCACCGCTTTCGCCAGCTGGACCGCCATCGTCCCGATGCCGCTGGATCCGCCGTGCACCAGCAGGGTCTCGCCGGGTCGCAGCCCGGCCACCATGAACACGTTGGACCACACGGTCGTGACGACCTCGGGCAGCGCGGCCGCCGTGACCAGGTCCACGCCCGTCGGGACGGGCAGCAGCTGGCCGACCGGTACGGCCACCTTCTGCGCGTACCCGCCGCCGGCCAGGAGGGCGCACACCTCGTCGCCCACCGACCAGCCGGACACACCCGGCCCGACCGCGGAGATCCGCCCGGAGCACTCCAGCCCCGGGTACCGGGAGGCACCGGGCGGGGGGTCGTAGAACCCCTGGCGCTGGAGGATGTCGGCGCGGTTCACGGCGCTCGCCGCGACCTCGACGAGGACCTGGCCCTCGCCCGCCACCGGATCGGGTACGTCGGTCCAGACGAGGGCCTCGGGGCCGCCGGGCTGCTCGATGGTGATCGCATGCATGGCCCGGAGGCTACGCGAAGCGGCGGCTACTGCGCAGGACCCAGTATCACCGGCGGCGAAGTCGGTGGTGCCGCCCGCACGATGGTGATGAGACGGTCCGTCAGCTGCAGCGGGCTCGCGTGCGGGTCGTCGTACGGGAGCAGCCGGTGCCCGCGCAGCACGCTCACCACCAGGTCGTCCGTCTCCCGCACCGACTTGCCCACTTCGGCCCGGTTGACGGGCCGTTCGACGAGGTCGAGGCCGCTGCCCTGCTGGATCAGGTCCTCCATCACGGTGCCCGCGCTGGGGCTGAGGACCGAGAGGCCCAGTAGTCGGCCCGCCGCGCTCGCGCTCGTGATGACGGCGTCGGCGCCGGACTGCCGCAGCAGCGGCGCGTTCTCCTCCTCGCGGACCGCTGCGACGATCTTCGCGCCCCGGTTGAGCTGCCGCGCCGTCAGCGTGACCAGCACGGCCGTGTCGTCCCGCTGGGTGGCGATGATGATCTGCCGGGCCTTGTGCAGCTCGGCGCGGAGCAGCACGTCGGAGCGGGTGGCGTCGCCGATCACGCCCGTGAAGCCCTCCGCGTTGGCCATGTCGATCACCTTGCTGCTGGGGTCGATGATGACGACCTGCTCCTTGGACAGGCCGGTGGTCAGCAGCGTCTGCAGGGCCGAGCGGCCCTTGGTGCCGAAGCCGACGACGACCGTGTGCTCGCGCAAGTTCTTCCTCCAGCGGTTCAGCCGCCACTCTTCCCTCGTCCGCTCCGTCAGGACTTCCAGGGTGGTACCGACCAGGATGATCAGGAACAGCACGCGCAGCGGCGTGATCACCAGGATGTTGATCAGTCGTGCGCTGTCGCTGTACGGGACGATGTCGCCGTAGCCGGTCGTCGACAGGGTCACGGTGGCGTAGTAGAAGCAGTCGAGGAGGTCGACCTGCTCGTTGGCGTTGTCGTGGTAGCCGTCGCGGTCCAGCCACACGATGAGGACCGTCAGGAAGAGCACGGACAAGGCCATCAGCAGGCGCTTGCCGACCTGCCTGAGCGGCTTCTCGACGACGCGCCGGGGCAGGTTGATGCGCCGGGAGACGAGTTTCTCGTCGGCGCCACGGGCCATGGCGTCGGAACCGTGGAGTTTCACGTGAAACATCCTCCCGACGCCCACGGCAGATCCAGGATCTCCAGCTCCTGCCCCGACCGGGCGCCGTGCGGCGGTACGACGGCCAGCGCATCGGCGGCGGCCACGCCGCGCAGCATGGCGGGGCCGTTGTAGCGCAGCGGCGCCGCGTGCTCGCCGCTCAGCTGGACCGGGACCAGCCGGGTGTCGTTCGGGTGGCCCGGTACGTCGCCCTCGACCGTGGCCGTGCAGCGGGGCCGTCGGCGACGGCCGGCCAGGGCGCGCAGCAACGGATCGGCGAGGGTCAGCAGCCCGGAGACGGCGGCCAGGGGGTTCCCGGGCAGCCCGACCAGGTACCGGACCGTGTTCTGGCCGGGGGCCTCGCCGATGCGGGCCAGCAGCATCGGGTGGCCGGGGCGAACGGCCACGCCGTCGACCAGGAGTTCGGCGCCGGCCCGGCGCAGTACGGGGTGGACGTGGTCGACGGGCCCGGACGCGGTGCCACCGGTGGTGACGACGACGTCGGCGGCGGAGGTGGTGACGGCCTCGTGGAGGGCTTCGGCCCCCGCGGGGTCGTCGCCGAGCCGCCGCGTGCCGATGACCTCGGCGCCGAGGCGGGTGAGCCAGGGGCCGAGCATGGGGCTCAGCGCGTCGCGGATGAGGCCGTCGTGGGGGCGGCCTTCGGTGAGGAGCTCGTCGCCGAGCACCAGGATCTCCACGCGGGGGCGGGGCCAGGTGGTCAGTTCGTCGTACCCGGCCGCCGCTGCGAGGCCCAGCACGGCCGGGGTGACCAGGGACCCGGCGGGCAGCAGCAGGTCGCCGGAGCGGCACTCCTGGCCGCGCGGGCGGATGTCCTGGCCGGTGTGGACGGGCCGGCCGGCGAAGAGCTGCGTGCCGCTCTCGCGGCAGTGCTCGCTGCGGATGACGGCGGTGGTGTCGGCGGGGATCCGGGCGCCGGTGGCGATCTGTACGGCCTCGCCGTCCGCGAGGGGCTCGGGCCGCCCGGAGCCTGCCAGTACGTCGGCGCCGGCGCGGATGGTCCACGGGCCGGGACCGGCGACGGCCCAGCCGTCCATGGCGGAGGTGTCGAAGGAGGGCAGGTCGGTCAGGGCATCCAGGGGCTCGGCCAGTACCTCGCCGAGGGCGTCCGCGAGGGGGACCTGGTGGGTGCGGGCCCGCACACCGCTCCCGGCGTGGACGGCGATGTCCCGGGCCCGCGCCCAGACGCTGGCGCGGTGGCCGCCGGCGCCGCCCGCCTCGGGGGCGCGTCTGACCAGGGCCAGGGCCTGGTCCAGCGCGTGTTCGCCGTCGGTGGGGGTCATCCGGAGCCGTTCTCTTGAGATGTGGCGTCGGCCTCCGCCTCGGCGGCCCAGCGCAGCGCCAGATCGGCCGCCTTGCGGGAGGCTTCGGCGACGGCCTGGGCGGGGTCGGTTCCGGCGGCCTCGGCCCGCGCCGCCGCGTAGCCGACCAGGAAGGTGGTCAGCGGTGCGGCGGGCCGGGCGACGCCGTGTGCGGCATCGCGGGCGAGGTCGAGCAGGGCCTTGGTGTCGACGGGGAGGTCGAGGCCCAGCTCGTTCTTGACGGCGGTGATCCATTGGTCCAGCACGGTTCCATGCTCCCTGATCCGGGCGCGGGCGGCGGCAAGATCTTCCCAGGTGTCGCAGTCGAAGGAGGCGAGTGGCCGCGCCGCGACGCGGGCGAGGTCCAGTTCGGCGGTGACCGCGCGCAGCGGGAGCCCGGCGAGTCCGCCGTGCTCGGTGGCGAGGAGGGCCAGCTCGCGGCGGAGCGGTTCGGCCCGGTAGACGGCGATGAGCGGCTGGTCCCGGCCGGTCGGATCGCGCAGCAGCGCCCCCTCGCGCCCGCCGGGCGCGGTCAGCAGGGACCGTACGGTCTCCCGGTCCAGGAACGGCAGGTCCGCGGAGAGTACGAGGACCAGCTCGGCGGCGGTCTGCCGCAGACCGGCGTCCAGCGCGGCGACGGGACCGCCACCGGGCGGATCCTCGCGGGTCCAGCGCACCGGGCGGGCGGTGGCCCGGCGGCTGCCGACCACGACGGTGCTCCGGGCGTCCGGGCAGGCGTCCAGGACGCGGTCCAGGAGGGGCCGGCCGCCGACGCTCAGCGCGGGTTTGTCCGCCCCGCCGAGGCGCTGCGCGGCTCCGCCGGCCAGGACGATCGCGTCGTAATTCATGCCCCAGAGTATGCGGCGGACCCCTCCCCGGCGGACCTCCCCGGCGGACCTCCCGGCGGTGCCGAGGGATCCGGGTGGCCGAAAAGACGGAGGCGGGTCCGGATCGCCGTGAGTGCGATGCGGACCCGCCGTGGTGCTGCTCGCCGTCGGGTGGCTAGAGGTACGGGCCCGAGCGGATCGCTCCGTGGCCGCCGTCGTCTTCGTCGTCGTGGGGGGCGCCGGCCGGCAGGGCCCGGCGCATCTGCTCCAGTTGGGCCCGCGCCGCCATCTGCTGCGCGAACAGGGCCGTCTGGATGCCGTGGAACAGGCCTTCCAGCCAGCCCACCAACTGCGCCTGGGCGATGCGCAGTTCTGCCTCGGAAGGAATGGCCTCGTTGGTGAACGGGAGGGACAGGCGCTCCAGTTCCTCCACGAGCTCGGGGGCCAGGCCGTCCTCCAGTTCCTTCACCGAGGCGGCATGGATGTCCTTGAGCCGGACTCGGCTCGCCTCGTCGAGAGGCGCGGCGCGTACCTCTTCCAGGAGTTGCTTGATCATGCTGCCGATCCGCATGACCTTGGCGGGCTGTTCGACCATCTCCGTCACCGGGACCTCGCGCGACTCGTCATCGGCGCCGCCGACCGTCATCCCGTCCTGTCCCACGATCAGGACGTGCGGGGGACTGTCCTGCGACCGTTCACTCCTCGGCATCTCCATGCCGTCATTCTCTCGCACACCTTCGTTAGCAGACGGTGTGCCCCCGTACGAGCGTGATCCACCCTGTACGGAGGCAACTCGTCACTGCGTGCTCACTACCCGGCGGCCCGCCGGGCGAGCGCACCGCTGGACCGGGTGACCAGGGCGGCCAGCAGCGCCGCGCCCAGCGGGACGATGATCAGCAGTCCGCCGAGGGTCTCCCAGGGCACCACGATCGGCACGTAGATCTCGGTGTCCGAGGACTCGTACCCCATCGTGACGGCCCGCTCCAGGAACCGCTGCATCTCGCGGGCCTGGGCGAGCCGGAGTCCGACTGCCGGCAGGATGCCGGCCGCCGAGCCCAGGACGACGCCCATCAGGGCGATCACCCCGCACTGGAAGCCGCTCAGCGTGCGCCGTACCCGCGGGGGCGCGCCGACCGCGGCCAGCGTCTTCAGGTCGGCTTCGGCGTCGGCCTGGGCGAGCCCGGTGGCGATGCCCGCCGCGCCGATGGTGACCAGACCCGCGAAGATGGCCAGGGCGAGCATCTCGATGCTGTTGTCTCCCTGATAGCCCTGCTCGATCTTGACCTGGGCGTCCACGCCCATCGTGTCGAAAGTGCCGTCCAGCCGCTGGCGCTGCTCGCTGCTCGGCGCGGCGTCGAGCGCGAAGTACGAGCCGTACGGGGCCGTCGTCATCCCGGCGGCCTTGGCCGTCGCGGCGGGCAGCACGAGCTTGAAGCCCCAGCCGTTGACGTCCTCCGGCACCTGGTAGACCGCCAGGACCTTGTCCTCGCCCGGCGGGTCTTCGCGCTTGCTGCGCGCGCTGTCGGCCGCGTCCGGGTCGGTGATGAGCCGGATGGTGACCTTGCCGTCCTTCACGTTCTGCTTGTCGAAGGAGACGGGCTTGCCCGACTTCAGCGCGGCCACGGCGCCCGGGTCGGTCACGGCCAGCGCGGTCAGCAGTTTCTCGTCGGCGATGACCGCGTCGTTCTCCACGAAGTTCCGGTGCCGGGGCATCGCGCAGCGCCAGTCCTTGCGCAACTCCTTGACCTGCTCGGGGGTGAAGTCCGCGGGTCCGTGCGGGGACTCGGACATCGGGCAGCGCTGCTCCTTGGGCACGACGATCTCGGCGCGCCCGCAGCCGGTGTCGTTCGAGTACGAGTCGCAGCCCGGCCTGCCGACGACCAGGCGGTCCACGTCGGCCCGTACGGACGGCGAGAACTCCTTGGACAGGGCCTCGCGCACGGCCGCCACGTCCTTGTAGGCGCTGTTGTCGGCCATCGAGACCACCCCGGTGTGGTGCGGCAGGTCGGCGACGTACTCGTGCCGGGCCTGGACCTCCTGGCTGTGCTGGTACGTCGCCACCGCGACGGTGCCGGCCACGGCGGCCAGGACCGCGGCCACGGCGGGCGCCGTGCGCCCCCGGTTGCGCACGGCGTCGCGCAGCGCGAGCCGCGGCGACAGCGGCAGCCAGCGCCCGATCCGCCCGAAGAGGCCGACCAGCACCGGCGTGAGGGCGACCACGCCGAGTTCGGCGACGGCGCTGCCGCCCGCGACGACCAGGGAGCCCGTCTCGGACACCGTGCCGTACAGGGCGATGGCGGCGCCGCCCGCGACGGCGATCAGGCCGATGACCGGCAGCACCCGGTTGGCCCGGCGGATGCCGCGGCGCCCGGTGAGCGAGGCCAGTACGGTCTGCCGCGAGGCGGTGATCGCGGGGGCGATGGCGGCCAGCAGGCCGGTCACTACGGCGAGCAGGGCGATGGCGGCCAGCTCCAGCGGGCGGAGCTCGAACCCGCCCCAGCGCAGCCCGAGGTACTCCTCCAGCAGTGGCCGCAGCCCGAGGGTGAGGGCGATGCCGATGACGGTGCCGACGACCGCGGCGGCGGCGCCGATGACCAGGCCGCCGGAGAGCACGATCGCCCGGATGTGCCGCCGGTCGCCGCCGTTGGCGCCGACGAGGCCGAGCTGGCGGCGCGAGCGCCGGGCGCCGACCGCGAAGGCGGGACCGGCGAGCAGGCAGATCTCCAGCATGGCGAGACCGACGACGGTGGCCAGGACGGCCACTTCGACGGCGTGGCCCGAGTCGTCGGTGAACCGGTCCTTGGGCTCCTGTGCGTACAACGGCACGTCGGAGTCGGCGGGAGCGTGGAGGGTGACGGCACGCGAGATGGCGATCACGCCCTTGCCGTTGGCCTCCTTGACCATGTTCCACGTGAAACCATCGGCGCCGCCGACCTTCACGAGGTACTTGTCCTCGGCGTGCACCCCGGGCACCCCGGCGGCCTGCAGGGCCTTGTCGAGCGGGGTGAGCAGGGTCCCCGGCTGCGCGATGAGCTGCACTTCCTTGAGGGCGCTGGGCAGTTCGTAAGCGCCCACGATCTTGTACTCGTGGTCCGTGCCGCGCGGGTTGACGCTGGAGCCGACGAAGTAGCCGGACTCCTTCAGGAAGGCGGTGGTCGCGATGACCTCGCCCGCCCCCCCTGGCAGTCGGCCCCGGTCGAGGGTGAACCGGCCCTTCACCAGCGGGCTGTGCGTGTCGATCTCACGCAGGTCGGTGTCGAGGAGCCCGTGCGTGGTGCGCAACTTGGCGTGCCCGGTGCTGTCCTTGACGGCCTGGGCGCCCGCCGGGAGCGACTGCGGCAGCAGCTCCGGGTTCTCGTCCTGGGGCGGCTCGTACGAGTCGTAGCCGCCGACCGGAGAGAAGCGGTTGCCGTCCGGGCTCTGGTAGATCGGCACGTTCATGCGGGACAGCCTGAGCTCGGCGTCGGCGGCGCCGAGGCGGCGCTGGAGGTCCTGCTCGACGGAGAGTTCGGCGCTGCGCATCGTCAGGTCCGCGGCGCTGACTCCGACGATCGGCAGGGCGATCATCGCGAGGACGAGGATGCTGCGGCCCTTGGAGCGCCAGGCGTCGCGGCGGGCTATGCGGATGGCCGCGACCCAGGAGTGGTACCAGGAGATCACTGGCCGGCCGCCTGCCCCGAGAGGAGGGAGTCGGCCTGGCTGCGCAGCGTCTCGTCGACCACGGTGCCGTCGCGCAGGAAGACCACGCGGTCCGCCCAGGCGGCGAACCGCGGCTCGTGCGTGACGAGGACCCCGGCCGCGCCTGCGTCGCAGCGGGAACGCAGCAGGGCGAGGACGGATTCGCCGGTCTCGGAGTCGAGGGCGCCGGTGGGCTCATCGGCGAGGACCAGGCGGCGGTCGCCGACCAGGGCGCGGGCGATGGCCACGCGCTGCTGCTGGCCGCCGGACACCTCGTCGGGGAAGCGGTCGGCGAGCCGGCCGAGGCCCATCTCCTCCAGTGCGGCGAGCGCGGCGACACGGGCCTTGCGGGCGGAGGTGCCGTCGAGTTCCAGGGGCAGGGCCACGTTCTCGGCGGCGGTGAGGGCCGGGATCAGGTTGTAGTCCTGGAAGACGTACCCGATGCTGCGCCGGCGCAGCGCGGCCAGTTCCTTGCGGCCCGCCGTGGTGATGTCGGTGCCCTCGACGAAGACCCGGCCGCTGGTGGGGGTGTCGAGTCCGCCGGCGAGGGTGAGCAGCGTGGACTTGCCGGAGCCGGAGGGGCCCATGACGGCGACGAGTTCGCCGGGGAACACGGAGAGGTCGATGCCGCGCAGGGCGTGGACCTCGGTGGCCCCGCTGCCGTGGGTGCGGACGAGCTTGTCCAACTGGAGTACGGGTTGCTGGGCTTGGCGCTGGTCAGGCATGAAGGGTTCCCCCCTGAAAGGCGGTTCAGCCGCGCCGCGTGCGGGCGCTGCGGGGTCGGGCGGTGGTGGTCGGGGCAGCGGCCGGGACGGGCTCGTCGGCCTCGGTACCGGTGTCGGCGGCCCGCGGCGGTGCGGTCGCGGCGGCTTTCCCGTCGGCCGTCAGGGAGAGCCGGACGAGCCGGGATTCGCAGTGGTCGAGCCAGCGGGCCTCGGCCTCGGTCTGGAAGATGAGCTGTTCGAGGACCAGCAGCCAGGCCACGTCGTCGCGTTCGCGGGACTGTCCGCTCTCGACCGCGGCGAGCGCCGTGGCCTTGAGCCGGGTGTAGTCCTGCATCGCCTTGATCGTGGCGTGCCGCTGGGACTGGATGACGGCGCGGATGTCCACGCCGGGGGCGCCCACGGCCATGGCGAGCTTGATGGACAGCTCGTCGCGGGGCGGGTTGGCGCGGTCGACGGGGCGCTCGTACCACTCGCGCAGTTCGGTGCGGCCGCTGTCGGTGATGGCGTACAGGGTGTGCCCGGCGGCGTCCTCGCCGCCGGGGGCGACCAGGCCGTCGCGTTCCAGGCGGGCGAGGGTGGTGTACACCTGCCCGACGTTGAGCGGCCAGGTGGAGCCGGTGCGTGATTCGAACTCGGTGCGCAGCTGGGAGCCGTACCGAGGACCCCGTTCGAGCAGGGCCAGAAGGCCGTGGCGGATCGACATACTCGGTATGTATACCGAGTATGTTCACTCTGTGCAACCAACTCCGGTCGTACGTCTGAAGGGGGACGCGCCGGCCGGCGGCGGGCTAGTGCCCGCGCCGCAGCCGTACGCCGAGGTAGCCCAGACCCAGTCCCATCAGGGCGAATCCGGTGCCCAGCGGCAGTATGTGGGCGGCCAGGTCGGCGGCCCGGTCGTTCGGCTCGGTGCCGATGGCCCGGACGACGGCCTCGGGCGGGGTGGGCGCGACCTGCGGCGCGTCGGGGTGCGCGGGGTGCGCGGGGTGCGCGGGGGGTTCGAGGTGCGGCGGCCGGACCGGCAGCAGTGGGCGGGAGGCGACCAGCATCTCCGGGTTCGCGGGCTCGGTGGCGGGCCTGCCCGGCCGCTCCCGCCCGGACCCGGCGGCGCTGCCGGCGAGCCCCTCGCGCACGTCCTCCGGTACGTCGTCCAGTGCGGGCGCGGGAGCGGCGGGCGCGGGGAGGGCGAGCGCGGCAGTGGCGAGCGCGGGAACGGCGAGTACCGGAACGGCGAGTACGGGAACGGCCAGCGCGGGAACGGCGTACACCGGGCCGGCCACCGCGAACGCGGCGGCGGTCAGAACGGCCCGGGCCAGCCGGCGCGGCGGGCGGAAGCCTTGGATCACGGGTGCCCCTCCCGTCCCGAGAGACCGAGCTGTCCCGCCCAGATTTACATAATGGGGCAAAACCGGCATCCCGGGCCCCTTATCGGGTCCCGGGATGCCGGTGTGTCGCGCCCTGACCGGGCCGAGGTGCCTGAGCCGCTACTCCGGATTGCCGGTGGACACGGTCAGCGTGTACTCCGTGCCCTCCTTGTTGATCGGGTCGTCCGGGCGCGGGTTCTGCTCGAGCACCATGTCCTTGCCGTACACCGCCTCGTCCTTCTCGACGATCGTGTACTTGCCGCCCGAGGCCTGGATGCACTCCTTCACGGAGAGCAGGTTCTTGTAGCGCAGGTCCGGCGCCTGGTACTTCCCCGCGTCCTTGTAGTGCTTCGTCGGCTCCTTGCACTTCTTCGGGTCGATCGTGCGCGAGGGGTCCGGCCCCTTGAACCCGGCCTTGGCCGAGCCGGACGGCGCAGCCGAGCTCCCCGCGGTCGTCGCCTTGTCCTTCTTGTCGTCGTCGCCGTTCATCGAGATCGCGGCGATCAGGCCGCCGACGGCCAGCAGGGCCACCGCGATCGCGCCCACGATCACCGGCATGTTCCGCTTGTCGCCCCCGGCCCCGGCGGCGGCCGTGCCCGCCGCGGTCGCCGGCGAGATCGTGTACGGCGGCGGGGTCGGCGGCGCGTACTGCTGGTGCGGCGGGGGAGTGTGCGGGTAGGCGTAGCCTCCCTGCGTCTGCGGGGCGGGCGTCGGCGCGTACGGGGACGGCGCCTGGGTGTGCGGCTGCGGCTGGTACGGCTGCTGCACGGACGGCGCCGCCTGGAACCCGGAGTCCACCGGCGGGAAAACGGCCGAGGCCACGCCCGCGCCGCTGCCGCCCGTGGGGGCGCCCTGGACGATGACCGGGGCCCCGGTCTGCCCGGAGCCCAGCACGCGCGCGACCTCGTCGCCCATGGCCGCGGCCGTGGGGAAGCGCTCGTTCGGGTTCTTCTTCAGGGCCCGCGCCACCAGCGCGTCCATCGCCGGGGTCACCGAGCGGTTGATGGAGGACGGCGCGACCGGCTCCTCCTGCACGTGCGCGTACGCGATGGCCAGCGGCGAGTCGGCGTCGAACGGGATCCGCCCGGTCAGCAGCTGGAACAGCATGATGCCGACCGAGTACAGGTCGGACCGGGCGTCGACCCCGCGCCCCAGCGCCTGCTCGGGCGACAGGTACTGCGGGGTGCCGACGACCATGCCGGTCTGCGTCATCGAGGTGACGCCGGACTGCATGGCGCGGGCGATGCCGAAGTCCATCACCTTGACCACGCCGCGCTTGTTCACCATGACGTTGCCGGGCTTGATGTCGCGGTGGACCAGGCCCATCTCGTGGCTGGTCTCCAGCGCGGCCAGCACATCGGCCGTCACCTTCAGCGCCTTCTCCGCCGGCATGGCCCCGTACTGCCGGATGTCCGCGTCGAGCACCGAGCCGAGCGGCTGGCCCTCCACGTACTCCATGACGATGTACGGCATCACGGCGCCGTCGCCCGCGCCGGTGCCGAACGTCACTTCGCCTTCACCGGTATCGAATACCGAGACGATGTTCGTGTGCGACAGTTTGGCTACAGCCTGGGCCTCGCGGCGGAACCGCTCCCGGAAGGACTGCTCGCGGCCGAGGTCGCTGTGCAGGGTCTTGATGGCGACCTGCCGGTCGAGCGCCGAGTCGTAGGCCAGGTACACGGAGGCCATGCCGCCCGCACCCAGCAAGTCCCTTAGCTGGTAACGGCCACCGGCAAGAGAGCCGCCCGCGTACTGGCCCTGAGTGCCGTCCTGGCTCATGACTGTTGCTTCCCCTCGGGATGGTCCCTACGCGTCTGGCTGAGCGCATGTCGCGCCCAGTCTGCCGGAGGGCAAGCACACGTCAAGCCAGGTACCCGTTCCGTGACCACACGCGTACACGGAGCCTTGTCCGAACGGCGACCGGTTCCGAGGCTGTAGCGTTCATCGGAGCATCAAAGAAGAGGACACCGCTGAGCGGCGGCCGAGAGAGACGACGGCGAGGACTGATGGCACCCGAACCCGAGGGAAACGGCGCCGGGATGGCCGATGGTCCTGAGCACTGGGGCGCCGGCGGCCTGGTGGGGGACGGCCGTTACCGGCTGACCCACAGGCTTGGCCGTGGCGGCATGGCCGAGGTGTTCGCCGCCGAGGACGTGCGCCTCGGCCGCACCGTCGCGGTGAAGCTGTTGCGCGCCGACCTGGCCGAGGACCCGGTGTCCAAGGCCCGGTTCACGCGCGAGGCGCAGTCCGTGGCCGGGCTCAACCACCATGCCGTCGTCGCCGTGTACGACTCGGGCGAGGACCGGGTCGGTCCGAACACCGTCCCGTACATCGTGATGGAGCTGGTCGAGGGCCGCACCATCCGCGACCTGCTGATGAGCGCCGAGGCCCCGGGCCCCGAGCAGGCGCTCATCATCACCTCGGGTGTGCTCGAAGCGCTCGCGTACTCGCACCAGCACGGCATCGTGCACCGTGACATCAAGCCGGCGAACGTCATCATCACCGAGACCGGCGCGGTCAAGGTGATGGACTTCGGCATCGCCCGCGCCCTGCACGGCGCGCAGTCGACGATGACCCAGACCGGCATGGTCATGGGCACTCCGCAGTACCTGTCGCCCGAACAGGCCCTCGGCAAGGCCGTGGACCACCGCTCCGACCTGTACGCGACCGGCTGCCTGCTGTACGAACTGCTCGCGCTGCGGCCACCGTTCACCGGTGAGACCCCGCTCTCGGTGGTCTACCAGCACGTCCAGGACCCACCGGTGCCGCCCTCACAACTGCCGGAGGGTCAGCACCTTCCGCAGGAACTCGACGGCCTGGTCATGCGATCGCTGGCCAAGGACCCGGACGACCGGTTCCAGAGCGCCGAGGAGATGCGCGGGCTGGTCCAGTACGCGCTCCAGATGCTGCACGACCAGGGGACGGGCACCGGTACCTGGAACACCGGTCCGGTCACCATGGCCCTCCCGCACGGGCGGGGCGGGGCGGCGGCCACCACGGCCATGCCCGTGAGCGGCGCCGGCGGCCAGCAGAAGTACTCCTCGAACGCCTCGACCTCGCAGTTCCAGCAGGCGATGGTGCCGCCGCTGAACCCCGACGACGGCTCGGCCTTCCCCGGCGGCGGCAACGGTCAGGGCGGCCACGGCCACGGCGGCTACGACGGATACGAGGACCGCGGCGCCGGCCGCTGGAAGATGTGGCTGTTCGCGGTGCTCGCGATCATCGCGGTCGCCGGCGGTGTGGGCTACGCGGTCAAGTCCATGGGCGGCAAGGCCGACCAGAAGAGCCCGTCGGGCAACGTCCAGACCTCCACCGGCGGTCAGCCGAGCGTCTCCGGTACCCCGCCGACCACGTCGTCCCAGGCGAGCCCCGACGACACCCCGGCGTGGAGCACCGCGCCCACGTCGACCCGTACCCGGTCCCAGACCTTCAGTACGTCGCCCACGCCGACGGCTTCGACCTCGCCCTCGGCTTCGGCCTCGGCGTCGAAGTCGGCCACGACTTCCCCGACGCCGACGGTGTCGAAGTCGGTCACGAACTCGCCGTCGAAGCCCGTGGAGACGGGCGGCGTCACTTCCGAGGAATGACCTGGTCAGAGTGCGTGCCGCTATTCACGGCCGGGATTGCCGGGAAGAGAGTGCACGGTGACGAACTGAGGTTCGATCCGAAGTCCGATCCGCATGTGGACGGGGCCGAAGACCGCTCCGTCCACGAAATGCGGACCGGGACCGAATAGTTCCAGTTCGGCGGTGGTCGAAACCGGCGTGCATTCTCGAGCCGACCCGCCCGTTCGGCACCCGGCGCAGCCGCCTAGCGGGCCTTCTCCGCCTGCAGGCGGGCCACGTACGCGGCGGCCTGCGAGCGGCGCTCCATGCCCAGCTTGGAGAGCAGGCTGGAGACGTAGTTCTTGATCGTCTTCTCGGCCAGGTGCAGCCGTTCGCCGATGGCACGGTTGGTCAGACCCTCGCCGATCAGGTCGAGGATCTTCCGCTCCTGATCGGTGAGGTTGGACAGGCGGTCGTCGCCCTTGCCGTTCTTGCCGTCGCGCAGCCGCTCCAGCACCCGCGCGGTGGCCACCGGGTCGAGCAGCGATTTTCCGGCCGCGACGTCACGTACGGCGCTGAGCAGCTCGTTCCCGCGGATCGCCTTGAGCACGTAGCCGGAGGCGCCCGCCATGATCGCGTCGAAGAGTGCCTCGTCGTCGGCGAACGAGGTCAGCATCAGGCATTTGACGTCCTCGTCCTGGGAGCGGACCTCGCGGCACACCTCCACACCGCTGCCGTCGGGCAGGCGCACGTCGAGGACGGCCACGTCGGGCCGGGTGGCGGGGATGCGGACCATGGCGTCGGCGGCGGTACCGGCTTCGCCCACGATCTCGATGTCCTGTTCGACCGACAAGAGCTCGTGGACGCCCCGACGTACCACTTCGTGGTCGTCCAGGAGGAATACCTTGATTTTTCCGTCTTCGCGCACGAAGTCAGTTTCACACACTCACCCCTTCCCTGCCGGAGTTACCCGGGATAACGTGCCGTTGTTCCCGGCCCCTGCAAGGCTGTGACCAGTGGTTGTTCCCGCGACCGCGGATTTACTTGGAAATCCAAGCAAAAACGCAGGTCAAACGGGGTTTCGCAGTTATGCGGCGCACTGGGTAACGTGCATTGCGCAGGGCACTCGCCGGGGCACCTGTCACGCCTGAATCCCGAACGCGTAGCGCACCCACCCCGTGCGCTCGTTACGGATACAGGTGAGCCGCACTGGACCCCGGAGAACCCGGGTGCCGGACCGACGGAGGAGCACACGTGACCGTGGAGAGCACTGCCGCGCGCAAGCCGCGACGCAGCAGCGGCACCAAGCGGGCGGCAGGCGCGGCAAGCGCCGCCAAGCCCGCCGCTGCCACCGCGCAGACGCATGACGCCGTACCTCAGCTCGTACAGCTGCTGACGCCCGAAGGGGACCGGGTAGAGAACGCGGAGAACGCGGAATTCGCCCCCTTCGTCGCGGATATCACGACCGAGGACCTGCGCGGGCTGTACCGCGACATGGTCATGACCCGCCGCTTCGACGGTGAGGCGACCTCGCTGCAGCGCCAGGGAGAGCTGGGCCTGTGGGCCTCGCTCCTCGGCCAGGAGGCGGCACAGATCGGCTCGGGCCGGGCGCTGAACGACGAGGACTACGTCTTCCCGACCTACCGCGAGCACGGTGTGGCCTGGTGCCGCGGGGTCGACCCGACGAACCTGCTCGGGATGTTCCGCGGTGTGAACCACGGTGGCTGGGACCCGAACACCAACAACTTCCACCTCTACACGATCGTGATCGGCTCGCAGACGCTGCACGCGACCGGTTACGCGATGGGTGTGGCCAAGGACGGTGCCGACTCGGCCGTCATCGCCTACTTCGGCGACGGCGCGTCCAGCCAGGGCGACGTGATGGAGGCCTTCAACTTCTCCGCCGTCTACAACTCCCCCGTGGTGTTCTTCTGCCAGAACAACCAGTGGGCGATCTCCGAGCCGACCGAGCGCCAGATGCGCGTGCCGCTCTACCAGCGCGCCCAGGGCTTCGGCTTCCCGGGCGTCCGCGTCGACGGCAACGACGTGCTGGCCTGCCTGGCCGTGACCCGCTGGGCCCTGGACCGGGCGCGCCGCGGCGAGGGCCCGACGCTGGTCGAGGCGTTCACGTACCGGATGGGCGCGCACACCACCTCCGACGACCCGACGAAGTACCGGCGGGACGAGGAGACGGCGGCCTGGGAGGCGAAGGACCCGATCCTGCGCCTGAAGGCCCACCTGCTGGCCACCGGCGGCGCCGACGAGGCCTTCTTCGCCGAGCTGGAGGCCGAGAGCGAGGCCATGGGCAAGCGCGTGCGCGAGGCCGTGCGCTCCATGCCCGACCCGGACACCATGGCGATCTTCGAGAACGTCTACGCGGACGGGCACGCGCTCGTCGACGAGGAGCGCGCGCAGTTCGCCGCCTACCTCGCGTCCTTCGAGTCGGCCGAGGAGGGTCACTGATGGCTGTCGAGAAGATGTCGATCGCGAAGGCGCTCAACGAGTCGCTTCGCAAGGCCCTGGAGCAGGACCCGAAGGTCCTGATCATGGGCGAGGACGTCGGCAAGCTGGGCGGTGTCTTCCGGATCACCGACGGCCTGCAGAAGGACTTCGGCGAGGAGCGGGTCATCGACACCCCGCTCGCCGAGTCGGGCATCGTCGGCACCGCCATCGGCCTGGCCCTGCGCGGGTACCGGCCGGTCGTGGAGATCCAGTTCGACGGCTTCGTCTTCCCCGCGTACGACCAGATCGTCACGCAGCTCGCGAAGATGCACGCGCGCGCCCTGGGCAAGATCAAGATGCCGGTCGTCATCCGCATCCCGTACGCGGGCGGCATCGGCGCGGTCGAGCACCACAGCGAGTCCCCCGAGACGCTCTTCGCGCACGTCCCGGGCCTCAAGGTGGTCTCCCCGTCGAACGCGAGCGACGCGTACTGGATGCTCCAGCAGGCGATCCTCAGCGACGACCCGGTGATCTTCTTCGAGCCGAAGCGCCGCTACTGGGACAAGGGCGAGGTCGACGTCGACGCCATCCCCGGTGAGCTGCACAAGGCGCGGGTGGCCCGAGAGGGTGCGGACATCACGCTGGCCGCCTACGGTCCGATGGTGAAGGTCTGCCTGGAGGCGGCGGCCGCGGCGGCCGAGGAGGGCAAGTCGGTGGAGGTCGTCGACCTGCGCTCGATGTCCCCGGTCGACTTCGACGGACTGCAGACGTCCGTGGAGAAGACCCGCCGGCTCGTGATCGTCCACGAGGCTCCGGTCTTCCTGGGCATGGGCTCCGAGATCGCCGCTCGCATCACGGAGCGGTGCTTCTACCACCTGGAGGCGCCGGTGCTGCGCGTGGGCGGTTTCCACGCCCCGTACCCGCCGGCCCGCCTGGAGGACGAGTACCTGCCGGGCCTGGACAGGGTGCTCGACGCCGTCGACCGCTCGCTGGCGTACTGAGGAGCACGTTCATGACCATCCGCGAATTCAAGATGCCCGACGTGGGCGAGGGCCTCACCGAGGCCGAGATCCTCAAGTGGTACGTCCAGCCGGGTGACACGGTCACCGACGGCCAGGTCGTGTGCGAGGTCGAGACGGCCAAGGCCGCCGTGGAGCTGCCGATCCCGTTCGACGGCGTCGTGCACGCGCTCCTCTTCGAGGAGGGCACCACGGTCGACGTCGGCCAGGTGATCATCTCCGTGCAGACGGAGGGCGGCGCCGCTGCCGAGGCCCCGGTCCAGGAGGCGGCTGCGGCCGTCGCCGCCGAGGAGCCGGCCGCGCCCGAGGCGCGCCAGCCCGTCCTGGTGGGCTACGGCGTCTCCACGGCGTCCACGAAGCGCCGCCCGCGCAAGGCTCCGGCGCCCGCCGTGGCCGCGCAGAACGGCACGGCGGCCCCCGCTGCTCCGGCGGCTCCGGCCGCCCCGGTGCTCCCCGCCGTCCCGGCCCAGCCGGCCGGCGAGCGGCCCCTGGCCAAGCCGCCGGTGCGCAAGCTGGCCAAGGACCTGGGCATCGACCTGGCCTTCGTGGTGCCGACCGGCGACGGCGGGGTCGTGACCCGGGAGGACGTCCACGCGGCGGCCGCCGCGGCGATCACCCCGCAGGCCGCGCCGGCGCCCGCGGCTGCCGCCGCACCGGCTCCGGCTCAGGCTCCCGCCGCGGCCGAGGTGTCGGTGCGGGAGGCCCGTGAGACCCGTATCCCGGTCAAGGGCGTCCGCAAGGTCACCGCCCAGGCCATGGTCGGCTCCGCCTTCACCGCGCCGCACGTCACGGAGTTCATCACCTTCGACGTGACCCGCACGATGAAGCTGGTGCAGGAGCTCAAGGCCGACCCGGACCTCGCGGGGCTGCGCATCAACCCGCTGCTGCTCATCGCCAAGGCCGTCCTGGTGGCCATCCGCCGCAACCCGGACGTCAACGCGTCCTGGGACGAGGCGGCCCAGGAGATCGTGCTCAAGCACTACGTCAACCTGGGCATCGCGGCGGCCACCCCCCGCGGGCTGATCGTCCCGAACATCAAGGACGCCCACGCCAAGACGCTCGGCGAGCTGTCGACGGCCCTGTCCGAGCTGGTCGCCACGGCCCGCGACGGCAAGACCTCCCCGGCGGACATGCAGAACGGCACCATCACCATCACCAACGTGGGCGTCTTCGGCGTCGACACCGGTACGCCGATCCTGAACCCGGGCGAGTCCGCGATCCTCGCGGTCGGCGCGATCAAGCTCCAGCCGTGGGTCCACAAGGGCAAGGTCAAGCCGCGTCACGTCACGACCCTGGCGCTGTCGTTCGACCACCGTCTCATCGACGGCGAACTCGGCTCCCGCTTCCTGGCCGACATCGCGGCGGTCCTGGAACACCCCCGCCGCCTGATCACCTGGTCGTAGCGGCACGCACGACGCCCCACCCGATGGCCGGTCTCCCCTGCGGAGGCCGGCCATCGGCCGTGGGGCGGCCGAATATCCCTGTCCGACGAGAACACATGATGTGATCATCATCGGATGTTCTTCCGCGCTGCCACCGCAGACCCCGCTGACCTGGCCCGCGCCGTCGCCTACCCGGCCGACGGCCCGATCGCCGCCCTGACCGCCGAGAAGATCCGCGAGGAGCTGGCCGCCGGACAGTTCCGCCCCGAGTGGATCTGGTTCGCCGAGGACGAGGACGGTGAGGTCCTGGCCCGCGCCCTGTGGTGGGGCCGCGCCGACAGCGAGCGGCCCATCGCCCTCGACTGCCTCCAGGTGCGGGCCTCCGTCGCCGACCCGGCCGCCGTCGCCGCCGGGCTGCTCGCGGCCGGGCACGCCGCCTTCGGGAACCTGCCGGTCTTCAACATCTCCCTGCCCCGCGGCTGGCGGACCGAGCCGGAGCTGGCCGCCGCGGTCGCCTGGCGGCAGGAGGCCGCGTACAGGAGCGGCCTGACGCGCGAGATCGAGCGTCTGCGCTACGAGTGGACCCCGGAAGCCGGGACCGCCGGGCCCACCGGGCGGCTCGTCTTCCGTGACGGCACCGACGAGGAGTTCCTGGACGCCTTCGTCCGCCTGTCGGCCGGCAGCCTCGACCTGCACACGCAGACCGAGCTCCGGTCCATGGACGCGGAACAACTGGCACGGGAGGACGTCGAGTTCTACCTGGACTGCCCCGGCGAGCGTTCCTGGTGGCGCCTCGCCCACCTCCCGGACGGCACCCTGGCGGGCATGGCGATCCCCTCGGCGACCCCGTACCACCGCAACGTCGGCTACCTGGGCGTCGTACCGGAGCAGCGCGGCCAGGGCCTGATCGACGAGATCCTGGGCGAGATCACCCGCTTCCACGCGGCCGAGGGCGCGGAACGCATCACCGCGACCACGGACACCGCCAACGCCCCTATGGCCGCCGCCTTCGACCGCGCCGGGTACCAGGTCTCGGAGATCCGCCTCGTCCTGGAAGGCCCCTCGGGGCGGTAACCTCCCGCCCGGGGAAGGGGGGGGCGGGGTGTCCATCGCCGAACTGCAGGTGTACTCCGTCGAGGAAGCCGATGTCACCGGCGGCGTATGCGTGGTCCGGTGCGTCGGCGGCGTGGCGCGGACCGGACAGGTCTATGCGGCGGGGGAGCTGAGGCTCTGGCTGCGCCGCATCGAGCGGTACGGGCGGCCCGTCGGCTCCTTCGGGGCCGGGCACATCGCGAAGGTCCGCCTCACGGGCACCGTGGTCGCGCTGCTCAGCCGCGGCCAGGTGCTGACCTCGGTGCCGCCCGAGGGCCACACGCTGGAGGAGCTGGAGGCATGGCTGGCCACCGGCCCGCCGCCGGAGGACGAGCCGCCGCCGCGGACCCTGCGCGTCATGGCGGTCGGCCGGATGCAGGACGAACGCGGGCCCGACGAGGTCCGGCTGCGCTGGGGCCGGGTGGCGCTGGCCGCGACGTACCGCTGCGCGCGGGCCGAGGGCGCGGGCGACCTGGCCCGGGCAGCCGAACTGGCCGCCGTACGGGGCTACCTGATCCGCAGCTTCGGGCCGGAGCGCGGCGGGGACCCGGCGGCCCTGTGCCGGGAGCTGCTGGATCTGATCGACCTGTCCCCGGGCGCGGCGGTGGCGCAGGCCCGCGTCTGGCGCGACCTCCCGCACGAGCGCATCCTGCACCTGCGCCGCATCAAGGTCCTGATCGCCCGGATGGCCCTCGTGCGCCCCCACCTCCCGGACGCGGGAGCCCTCGCGGAGGCGGTCGACGCGTGGGCGGCGGTCCGGCCCCACCTGCCGTGACCGTGAGCCTGTTGTGCCGCCCTGACCTGTGGCTATGCTCCGCTGTCATGAACATGAGCGGGGATCGGGTACAGCAGTCGACCGAGCAGGTCACCTTCGTCTACGAGCCGACGCAGGCCGACTACACCAAGGCCGTACGGCGCTTCACGTTCGGGACCTGGCCGGGGCGCAGGAGCGTGCTCTTCGTCACGGCCTTCTCCCTGGCGCTCTCGTGGACCCTGCCGACGCTCAAGAGGTTCTCGCCCATCACGACGGCCTTCGTGATGGCCTGCGCCGTGGTCACCGTGCTGGTGACGCTCCCCCGCGTCCTGGCCCGCACCGCGCGGGAGCAGTACGCGGACATGGAGGAGTACGGGGCCTGCCGGACGGTCGTCCGCGAGGACGGGCTGACCACCACGGGCGGCGAACTGTCCAGCGACATCGAATGGCGCGTGTTCCCCTGGTACTTCGAGACGGACGAGTACTTCGCGATCAAGACCAAGAACACCCGCGGCGTCTTCGTGCTCCCCAAGCGCGGCGCGCAGGACCCGGCCGACGTGGACCGGCTGCGGGCCCTCTTCGACCGGAACCTGCGCCGGATCTGACGGCCGCGTCCTAGCCTTCGGCCTTGGCGGCGTTGCCGAGGACCTTGGTCGGGGTGATGCGGACGACGACGCGGACCTCCTCGGCCGGAAGGTCCTGGTACTCCTTGCCGGCGCCCGGGCCGAGGTACTCCTCGGCGATCCGGGTGGCGACGGCCCGGCCGGTGTCCTCGGTGACCGTGGCCGTGCCGCGGATCTCGGCGTAGAGGAAGGGATTGGCCAGGTCGAAGACGGTCAGGCCGACCCGCCCGTCCCGGACGATGTTGCGCTCCTTGCGGCGGCCCTGTTCGGTGGAGATCAGCAGGTCGCCGCCCTCGCGGGACACCCAGACGACGGAACTCTGCGGGCTCCCATCGGGGTTGATCGTGGACAGCACCGCGGGGTGCGGGGAGTCCAGCAGCGTGCGCACGGTGTCGTTCAGCTCAACAGTCATGCGGGGAAGGCTAGTTGCCGGTGGCCGGGCGGCGCCGGGAATGCGCCGGGCCGGACACGTCTTCGTCACGTCCAGGGGATGTTGAGCCACGGGCTGCCGGGATCGGTCGTCAGTGCCCGGTGCGTCGCGACCATGTCCTCGTACCAGTGCCCGAACTCCTCCTCGTCGAAGTGCAGGCAGCGCCCGAGGATGAAGCCGACGGACAGGTCCTCCCACGAGCGGTACGCGAGCTTGCAGACCCTTCCGGCCCGGATGACGGCGTCCTCGGTCTCGGCGAGGCTGCCGAAGCGGGCGCCGAGGCCCCAGCGGGCCATCTGCGAGGCCCGGCCGTAGTCCCAGGCCTCGACGGACCGGACGTACTTGTCTTCGGCGAGCAGCCCGTCGGCGCGGAAGCGCTGCTCGTAGCGGGCGATGCGGCCGATGACCCGCTGTATGCCCGCGATCTCGCCCTCGACCTCGGCGGCCGGGCGCGGCTCGGCCATGGTGACGCCGTCGGGGGTGATCCGGGGCTCGGCGGCCCGTTCGGCGTTCGCCCGGAGGATGGAGGCGGTGGCGTGCCGCCAGTGCTCGATGTCCACGGGCCCCGCGAACTCCTTCGCGAGGGCGCGGCGGACGCGGAGGGCGAACTCCCATACGGAGCTGACCATGTCGGCGGTCAGGAGCTGTTCGGTGCTGCTCAGCCACTCCTCGCGGGTGGTGATGCCCCACCATTCCTTGAGCTTCTCGCGCTCCTTCGTGTAGCCCTGCCCGTGGTAGGCGACGGCGTTCCAGAACAGCCCGTTGTGGACGGATAGGTGAGCTCCGCAAGCCAGCCCGAAGGCGACGGGTCCCTGCAGCGGGCCGCCGATGTGGAGGGAGTGGACCTTGTTCTGCTCCAGCCCGACGGGGCGCTGGTTCCGGTTGCAGTGGAAGTCCCAGGTGGCGCGGTGGGCGGGTGTGGCCGGAAGGAAGACCTCGAAGGGGGTGCCGGGGTTGATGGCCAGGTACGGGGGTCCGTCGGACGGGTAGTTGTCGACGAACCAGCCGAGGTTCTGGCATTTGAAGACCAGCTCCGGGGTCGGGACAGGGAGCACGCCCTCCGTGATGACAACGTAGGCGTTGGCGCGGACCTGGGGGAAGTAGGCAGGGTCCAGCCGTACACGGGTTGGATTGGCGTCCTGGTAGGTACGGGACTGCGGTACGAATAGTTCGGTGAGCGAGAGACGGTCGAGGAACGCGACCCAGTCGCCCCGTTCCTTGGCCTCTGCCAGTTCTCGTTCGATCGCGCTCGGAGCGGTCCAGTTCCCCATGCGGAAACCCTAGCCGGAGCCGTCGATCGCCAGTTCGGCCCGGGTCACGGACACCGCGCGGGCGGCCTTCGCCGGAGCCCGGTGAACGGGAGCGGCCGGCTGAGGACGAGGTTGGTGGTCGTGCTCCCGAACTGGGCCAGCTCGTCGACGATTTCCTCCAGGTGGGCCATCGAGGTGGTCGCCACCTTGAGGACGTAGCAGTCGTCCCCGGTGGTGCGCAGGCACTCCAGGATCTCCACGCGCTCCTCCAGCAGGCGGCGCAACGGCTCGTGCCGGGTGCCCGGCCCCGGGTACTTCAGCCGGACCACCGCGAGTACGCCGTGCCCGGTCCGCTCCAGGTCCACCTCCGCCCGGTACCCGGTGATCACCTCGGCCGCCTCCAGCCGGCGTACCCGCTCCTTCGTCGCCGACGCGCTCAGGTTCACCCGCCGCGCCAGCTCCGTGAACGCGATCCGGCCCTCCCGTTGGAGTTCTGCCAGGATCGCCCAGTCCGTCGCATCGAGACTCTCGGTCATCCGGCCAGATTACCGGCGGATCCACGGGTGAACCGGTCTTGAACAGGCGGGAGTTACTTCTGCAGGCCCCTGCCGCCTGGCTAGGCTCGGGTCGTGAAGATCGGAGTCAACGTCCTCAATTTCGGCCCCGGCACCGACCCGGGAGTCCTGCGGAGCTGGGCCCAGACCGTGGAGGGCCTGGGCTTCGACCTGCTGATGGTGTCGGACCACGTCGCCATCACGCCCGATGTAGCCGAGCGCTATCCGGCACCCTTCTACGAGCCCTTCACCACCTTGTCCTGGCTGGCCGGCCTCACCACCCGGGTCCGGCTCGGCACGACGGTCCTGATCACTCCCTACCGGCACCCGCTGCTCACCGCCCGGATGGCGGCCAACGTGGACGAGCTGAGCGGCGGCCGGCTCGTCCTCGGCGTGGGGGTCGGCTGGGCGCGGCAGGAGTTCGCCGCCCTCGGCATCCCCTTCGAGCAGCGCGGGCGTCTGACCGACGGGCACCTGCGGGACATCCGGGCGGCCTGGGCGGACACCGCCTCCTACGGCGACCGGAGGATTCCGGTCTGGGTCGGCGGCAACAGCGACGCGGGGCTACGCCGGGCCGTGCGGCTCGGGGACGCGTGGCATCCGCTGCGCTGCACCATGCCGTGGCTGCGCGAAGCCGTGGTCAGGCTGCAGGCGCACGCCGACGAGCAGCACCTCCCCGTGCCCGCGCTGGCCCCCCGGATCGCCCTCGAACTCACCGCGGCGCCGGTCGACGGACCGCACCGGCTCGCCGGTCAGGGCACGATCGAACAGGTCATGGACGACCTCGGCCAGCTGCGGCGCCTCGGCGCCGAGGCCGTCGTCCTCGACCCGTACCGCGGTGACCCCCGCGAGACGTGCCACCCGCAGGCCGCCTGGCAGGCACTGGCCACGGTGGCCGCGCACCTCTTCCCGCCCCGCACCGGAACGGAGCAGTCATGACCACACCCGACGACCACGCCCTCCTCCGGCGGGCCGTCGCGCTCGCGGCCGAGGCGCGCGCGGGCGGCAACCCGCCGTTCGGCTCACTGCTGGCGGGACCGGACGGGACGGTGCTGGCGGAGGAGCGCAACACGACCCTCACCGACAGGGACATCACCGCGCACCCCGAGCTGAAGCTGGCGAGGTGGGCCGCGCGGGAGCTGGACCCGGACACCGCGGCGGGAACCACGATGTACACCAGCTGCCAGCCGTGTGGGATGTGCGAGCCGGTCATCCGGCAGGCCGGACTGCGGCGGGTGGTGTTCGCCCTGTCCGGCGAGCAGCTCCTGGACATCAGGCCGGGCAGCGGCCGGCCGCCCGTGCCGCAGGAGGGGCCGGCGCTGTTCGGCGAGGTGCGGGCCGTGGTCGAGGGGTACTACCGCTGAGGGCCTACCGTCCTTCGACGACGGGGGTCAGGCCGTCGAGCAGGGCCCGCAGGCCGCGTTCGAAGAGCGCGTCCAGCCGCAGGTCGTAGCCGTCCTCGAAGGCGCCGACGACCTTGGCGAAGGTCGGGAAGCGGCCGGATTCCATCAGGTCCCGCAGGGCGGGGGCGCGGCTGTCCATCCACTGGTCCTCCGACTGGCCCGTGGCGGCTTCGGCGTGCGCCTCCATCTCCAGGTGCACCGCCAGGCCCTGGACGTGGCTGTAGAGCAGGACGTGGATGTCGAACAGGGTGGTCGGGTCGAGGCCGTGGCCGTCGAGGGCGCCCAGCACCCATTCGCCGTGGACGATCAGATTGGGTACGAGCAACGGGCGGGTGAGGGAGCTGAGCTGGGCCAGCCAGGGGTGCCTGCGGTACAGCTTCCACAGGGTCCGGGCGCCCAGCTCGATGCGAGGACGCCACTCCGCGGGCGCGTCCGCGGGATAGGACTCCTCGCCGAACGCGGCATCGGCCATGTGCAGGACGAGGTCTTCCTTGCTCGGGACGTACCGGTAGGTCGACATCGCCGCCACCCCGAGCCGGGCCGCGACGCCGCGCATGGAGAGCGCCGAGATCCCCTCGGCGTCGGCGATCTCGATGGCGGTCCGGACGATCCGGTCGAGGCTCAGCTCCTGCTCGGGGTCCGCGGCGGGTGACGGGCGCCTGCGGGCCGGCGTGGCGGGCCCGGCGGGCGCAGCGGTGCCGGCGGCGGCTCCGGCGACGACCGTGCCGATCCGGGGCCGGGCCTCGACGAGTCCCTCCAGGCGCAGGGTGGTCAGGGCCTTGGTGGCCGTGGCGAGTGCGACGCCCCATTCCGCGGCGATCTGCCGGGTCGAGGGGATCCGCTCCCCGGGGGCGAGTTCACCGTCCGCGATGCGTCGCCGGATGGCGGCGACGATGCGCAGGTAGGGCGGATCACCCGGGGTTCCTGTGGTCTGCGTCACGTGCCGCCACCTTCCTGTCCTGTACTAGTGCAGAGGGTAGCAGCGACGACGTCGGCAGGGGAGGTGTCTGTCCTAGTGCAGTGCCGCATTTGGGCAGTTGAAGGCGCTGTGCGTACGGCGTACGTTCAGAGTGCGTACACCGTACAAGCAGCTGAAGGAGCGTCCCATGCAGACCGTACTCATCTCCGGCGGCGGAATCGCCGGGCCCGTCCTCGCCTACTGGCTGCGCCGCCACGGCTTCGCGCCCACCGTCGTCGAACGCGCCCCGGGCCGGCGCCCCGGCGGCCAGGCCGTGGACATCCGCGGCGTCGCGCTCGACGTCGTGGAGCGCATGGGCCTGCTGGAGCAGGTGCGGGGCGTGCGGACCCGGATGCGCGGCATGTCGATCCTCGACCCCGACGGCCGCGAGATCGACCGCTCCACCGAGGCGACCTTCAGCAGCGGCCGGCTCGACAGCGAGGACGTCGAGGTGCTGCGCGAGGACCTGGTGGAGATCGTGTACGAGCACACCCGCCCGGACGTCGAGTACCTCTTCGGCGACACCGTCACCGCGCTCGACGAGGACGGGAGCGGCGTGCGCGTCGACTTCGCGAACGGGGCGCCGCGCACCTTCGACCTCGTGGTCGGGGCCGACGGCCTCCACTCCACCGTGCGGCGTCTGGCCTTCGGGCCGGAGGAGGACTTCGCCCACCACCTGGGCAGCTACCTCTCGGTGTTCGGCGCGGACAACTTCCTCGCCCTGCAGGACTGGCAGATGTGGCTGCGGGCCGGTGACACGGGCTTCGGCATCATGCCCGTACGCGACAACACCCAGCTCAGGATCGCCTTCGGCTTCGAGTCCGAACCCCTCGCCCCCGCCCTGCGCGACGGCGGCGCCCTGCGGCAGATCGTCGTGGACAAGCTCGCCCCGATGCGGTGGGAAGGAGCCCGGCTGGCCGAGGCCGCCCGAACGGCGCCCGACTTCTACTGCGACGCGATGGCGCAGATCCGCATGGACCACTGGTCGCGGGGCCGGGTGGCCCTGCTCGGGGACGCCGGCTACTGCCCCTCCCCCCTCTCGGGGCAGGGCACCAGCCTGGCCCTCGTGGGCGCCCACGTGCTGGCCGACTGCCTTGCCCGGGCAGGCGGCGACCACCGCGCCGCGTACGCCGGGTACGAGCGCCGCATGCGCCCCTACGTCACCCTCAACCAGGCCCTGGCCACCGAGAATCCCGGCGGACCCGCCTCGGAGGAATCCGTGGCGCACGCCAAGAACGCGATGTCGCTGGACAGCTGACCCGGGCGGCCGGGCCGCCGTCCGAAGAGCCCCCCTCGTGCCACCGCGCGACCGTACGGCCCCCCTTGACGCCCCCCGGTGGCGGCGGGAGGCTCCCCGGGCCGGGATCCGAACGGGTGCAGCTGGGGGGCCGCCATGCCGGAGGAATCTGTCCAGACGGTGGGAGAGCTGCGGGCACGGCTCGCGGCACTCGGGGCCCGGTGGTCGGTCCTGGAGCACCTGGCCGACGAGGAGCCGGTGCCGCGCCCCTCGCTCGGCCTGGAGCCCGGCGCGAACCTGACTCCCGCCGAGGCGGTACGGACCGTCGACCTGCGGGCGCTCGTCGGCCGGGAGAGCGCCAACCCGGACCTGACCCGGCGCCGGGCCGCGCACGGGCTGCTTGCGGGAACGCGGTCGGCCGCCGGGCCCGCGGGCCCCGCCGTCCGGCCCGCCGCCGTGGACTGGCGCAGCCGCTGGGGCCGGCCCTGGATCACCAAGGTCAAGGACCAGAACCCGTGCGGGTCCTGCTGGGCCTTCGGCGCGGCCGGTCTGGTGGAGTCCATGGCCCGCATCGAGCACGGGGTGTGGGCCACGCGCTCCGAGGGGGACGTGCACGACGGCCTGAAGTTCAGCTGCGGGCAGGGGAGCAACCCGGAGACCGCGCTGGACTGGATCAAGGACAACGGCGGGCTCGCCGACCCGGACTGCTGGCCGTACAGCACCCCGCCCGCCGGACTGCCCGCCGCCCGGCGCGACGCCTGGCGCGCCGAGTACACGCCCAGCTGGGACCGTTCGGGCCGGACCGTCCGGATCACCGACTACGTCCGCCTCGGCGACGTCGAGCAGCAGAAGGTCTGGCTGGACACGGTCGGCCCGCTGACCGCCTGCTTCGACGTGTACGACGACTTCTTCGCCCTGGGCTCCGGCGTCTACCACCGCACCAGCGACCAACTCGCGGGCGGCCACTGCGTGCTGATCGTCGGCTACGACGACGCGGCGGGCTGCTGGCTGTTCAAGAACTCCTGGGGGACGGGCTACCACGTCGGCGGCTATGGCCGGATCGCCTACGGCGAGGTCAACATCGACTACTGGGCCAAGTGCGGCCTGCGCGGCACCAGCGTCGACCCGTGGACCAAGCGCCGCCTGCACACCGGCAACGTCTACGAGAGCGGCAACGGCCGCGCCCACCGCAACTTCGAGCTCCTCTCCCGGGCCGGCGGCGGCCGCCTCCAGCACTGGTGGCGCGAGGGCGATGCCCCCTTCCCGTGGGGCCGCGCGGGTACCTTCGCGAACGACGCCTCGGGCCAGCCCGCCTTCACCGGGACCACCTACAACCGGAACATGGAGTCCCTGCACGTGACCACGGGCGGCCGGCTGCGCCACTGGTACTACGAGCAGTCCGCCGGTGTCTGGCGTGACGGCGGCGCCTTCGGTCCGGGCGACGCGGCCATCGGTTCGACCCCGGCGTTCATCCAGAGCGACTACGGCAAGCCGGGCAACTTCGAGGTGGTCGCGCGGACCGCGGACGGCCGCCTGAACCACTGGTGGCGGATCAACGGCGCCCCCTGGACCTGGAACGACGGCGGCCGCTTCGCCTCCGGCATCGCCCACTACGGGCCCGCCCTCGTCCAGACCCGCGGCCGCCGTCTCGACCTCGTCGCGACCCGCACCGACGGCCGGATGCAGCTGTGGTGGCGGGACGACGCGAACGCCTTCGTCTGGCGCGCCGGGGAGGTGTTCGGCGAAGGGGCCACCTCCGCACCGTGCCTGATCGAAGGGCAGCACGGAGCCGTCGACGAGGACACGGCCGGGAACTACGAGCTGTGCGTGGCCGTCGCCGACGGACGGGTCGAGCACTGGTGGCGCGGCAACGCGGCCGGCTCGGCCTGGAGCCGCAGCGCGGTCTTCGGGCACGACGTCGTCGCGGTCACCGGGATGCTCCAGGGCAGTTTCGGGTTCAACCTGGAAGTCGTGGTCCTGCGCACCGACCGCCTGCTCCAGCACTACTGGAGGGACGGGGCGGGCTGGCACGAAGGGCCCGTGATCGGCCCCGCCTGAGACGGCCCGGGAGGAACAGGGTGGAGGTACGGAGCGTCGTCCTGAGCCCCGGTGAGCCGTACGAGCTGCGGCTCGCCGGCCGCGGGGCGCGCGGGTACGTGTGGACCTGGCAGGTCAGCGGGGACGCGGAGGTGGTGGCCGTGTCGGCGGGGCCTGCGGTGTCCGACGAGAGCCTGCCCGGGGCGGCGGTGGAGCGCACGTACGTCGTCCGGGGCCGTGCTCCGGGCGGCGGCCGGGCCCGGATCCGCTTCGCGCAGGTCCGGCCGCCCTACCCGGACGAGGCACCGTACGACGAGTTCGTGCTGGACGTGGAGGTCACCGCCGCGGGCTGAGCGCGGCGTGCTGTACGTACTCCAGCGGGCCGCGGCCGAAGCGGCGCAGCCACAGCCACGACCCGGCCGTCAGGGTCAGCGCGACGGCCGCCCACAGACCCATCACCCACCAGGGTCCGGTCCCGGCGAGCCGGTCGGCCAGGCCCAGCCCGATCCCGTAGCAGAGCAGCATGCAGAGCAGGTTCTGGGCGACGTAGCAGGACAGGGCGGTGCGGCCGACGGAACCGAGGGCGGTGGTGACGGGCCCCGGGATCCACAGCCGGTCGAGGGCGACGCCGATCAGGCCGATGTAGCCGACGGCGACCAGCGGGGCGACCCCGTAGCGGCCCAGGGCGAAGAAGTCGTCGCCGCCGAGTGCGGTCGCCGCGTTCAGCGGCAGTCCGAGGCCGAGGCCCCAGAGGGCCATCCGGGTCCGGATGCGGCGGCCTTCGGCGGTGTCGGTGAAGGCGCCCGCGCGGTGGAGGCGCACACCGAGGAGGAAGAGGAAGACCAGCAGGCCGAAGGAGAAGACGGGCTCGATGCGCAGCGCGGCGAAGTTCTCCAGGCGGAAGGCGATCTGGGCGCCGTAGCCGCCCCGGGCGTACAGCTCGACGGCGTCGGCGGGCGGGGCCTTCGGCGTGCCCTCCGGCTTCGTCACGGCCGCCAGGGTCACCAGGGCGATCAGGGTCAGGTGCACCGCGGCCGCCGCCCGCATGGCGCGCCGGCGGACCTTCTCGGAGCGGGCCAGCAGCCAGGCGACGAGGAGGGCGGTGACGGCGTACCCCATCAGCACGTCCCAGGCGAAGACGAGGACGAAGTGGACGGTTCCCTCGACGAACAGGAAGGCGGCGCGGCGCGGGTAGCGGCCCGGCCAGGGGTCGCCGCGGCGCGCGGCGGAGTCGTACTGGATGGCGAGGCCCACTCCGAACAGGACCGTCAGCAGGGCCAGGAACTTGCCGTCGGCGAGGAAGCGGAACACGGACTCCGCGATCGTCGCGGCGGACGGGTCGGCGAGCGGGTCCGGGGAGGCGAGCCCGCCCGTCAGGACGCTCCACTCCGAGCCGGGCGAGGCGAAGATCCATACGTTGGTCATGAGCGTGCCGAGGATGGCGGCGCCGCGCAGGACGTCGAGGAGGGGGAGCCGGGCGGTCTTGCGGTCCACAGGGGCGATGAGTGTGTCGGCCATGCCTTCAGCGTCCCGGGGCGCGCGGCGCCGTACGTCGTGCCGCTGGACGAGGTCGCGCTACATCCTTCGATGCAGTCCTCGCCGTCGCCGTCGCCGTGGCCTTGGACCGGGCTCCGCATGGTCTTGGATGCTGAGACGCGATACAGGTGTACCGATCATGTATCTATGCTGTGCGCATGCCAGCACCTGCACCCGCCCCGGCCGCCGACCGCGTCTACCGGCACATCAAGCAGAGCGTGCTCGACCGCCGGTACGAGGGCGGCACGCTCCTCACCGAAGGCGAGGTCGCCGAGGCCGTGGGCGTCTCCCGTACGCCGGTGCGCGAGGCGCTGCTGCGCCTGGAGACGGAGGGGCTGATCCGGCTCTACCCGAAGAAGGGCGCGCTGGTCCTGGCCGTGTCGGCGCAGGAGATCGCGGATGTCGTCGAGACCCGGCTGCTGGTGGAGGAGTTCACCGTACGGCGGGCCGTCCCGGCCCCGGCCGCGCTGCTCGGACGGCTGGAGGAGCTGCTGCGGGCGCAGGAGCGGCACGCGGACAGCGGCGACCTCGCGGCCTTCGCGGCCCTGGACCGCTGCTTCCACGCCGAGATCGTCCGGCACGCCGGCAACGAGATCCTCTCCCGCCTGTACGACCAACTGCGCGACCGGCAGCTGCGGATGGGCGTCGCCGTGATGCACGCCCACCCGGACCGGGTCGCGCAGAGCCTCGTCGAGCACCGCGAGATCCTGACGGCGCTGCGCGCGGGCGACGCGGACCGGGCGGCGGCGTGCGTACGGGGGCACGTGGGCCGGGTCGGAAGCCTGATGCGCGGCGACGCCCGGTGAGCGCCCTCGATCCTCCCGGCGGCCGCAAGGCCGTCGCCGTCTGGGGCATCGGCGTCGCCGTCTACTTCGTGGCGGTGATCTTCCGGACCAGCCTGGGCGTCGCCGGACTCGACGCAGCCGACCGCTTCCACGTCAACGCCTCGGCGCTGGCGACCTTCTCGCTGCTCCAGCTTCTGGTGTACGCGGGGATGCAGATACCGGTGGGGCTGATGGTCGACCGGCTCGGCACCAAGAAGGTGCTGACCCTGGGAGCGGTCCTCTTCACCGTCGGCCAACTCGGCTTCGCGCTCTCGCCCTCGTACGAAATGGCACTGGCCGCGCGGGCCCTGCTCGGCTGCGGCGACGCCATGACCTTCATCTCGGTGCTGCGGCTCGGCACCCGGTGGTTCCCGGCCCGGCGCGCGCCGTTGATGGCGCAGCTGGCCGGGCTGGTGGGCATGGCGGGCAACCTCGTCTCCACGCTGGTGCTGGCGCCCGTCCTGCACGGGGCCGGCTGGGTGGCCGCCTTCGCGGGGAGCGCGGTGGCGGGGCTGGTCGTCCTGGTCCCGCTGGTGCTGTTCCTGCGGGACCACCCGGAGGGCCACGGCCCGCTTCCCCCGACGCGCGCTGCGGGGGCTCCCGGCGGGTTCGTACGCCGCCAGATTCGCGAATCGTGGAGCGAACCGGGCACCCGGCTCGGCCTGTGGGTGCACTTCACCACGCAGTTCCCGGCGATGGTGTTCCTGCTGCTCTGGGGAATGCCGTTCCTGGTCGAGGCGCAGGGGCTGTCGCGGACCACCGCGGGCGGGCTGCTGACGCTGGTGGTCGCCTCGAACATGGCGCTCGGCCTGGTCTACGGACAGATCGTCGGCCGCAGGCAGTCCGCGCGGATACCGCTGGCCCTGGGCACGGTCGGCGTGACGGCCCTGCTCTGGGCGTCGGTGCTGGTCTACCCGGGTGACCGGGCGCCGATGTGGTTGCTGGTCACCCTGTGCCTGGTACTGGGCTCCTGCGGCCCGGCATCGATGATCGGCTTCGACTTCGCCCGGCCCGCCAACCCGGCGGAGCGCCAGGGCACCGCCTCCGGGATCACCAACATGGGCGGCTTCATCGCCTCGATGACCACCCTGCTGGCGGTGGGCGTCCTGCTCGACGCCACCGGGGACGACTACCGCCTGGCCTTCTCGACGGTGTTCGTCCTGGAGGCGTTCGGCGTCGCGCAGATCCTGCGCCTGCGGGGCCGGGCCCTGGAGCGCGAACGCGAGCGGCGAGCGTCCGCCCCGGTCACGGGACCGGTCACGGAACCGGTGCCGGGCGTCCCTGCGTGTCCCCTCCCGGAATCAGGGGGCCGCACGGCACGGTAGCGCCGTCCCGTCGGGGGAGCGGGCACCGTGGAGGAGGGATCCGGGGGATGTGGGCAAAGCTGTCCGCGGACATGGTCGCGCCGAAGGAGAGGTTCGACTGGTACAACGAGGTGGTCGCCAGCTCGCTGGTGCCGGTCAGTCTCACGAGCGATCAGTCGGCGGACTTCCGGTGCGCGGCATCGGTGCTGGACCTGGGCGCGGCCCAGGTCTCCGCCCACACGTACGGGCAGCTGCACTCGCGCCGCACCTCCGCGCTCATACGGCGCTCGGACCCGGAGCAGTTCCAGCTGGGGCTGATGGTCCGCGGCGGTATGTGGATGTCCCAGCACGGCGGCGGCGACGCGTTGGTCGGCCCCGGCGACATGATCCTGTGGGACACCTCGAAGCAGTGGCAGGCCGCGACCCGCGCCGGGGACGCCACGATTGAAGCGGTCATCCTGCAGATGCCCAGGGGCGCGCTGCCGCTGCGGGCCGGCCGCGTCGACGGGCTGTTCGGCCGCCGCATCGGCGGGGAGAGCGGCATGGGGGCCGTCCTCGCGCGGTTCATGTCCTCGCTCCGCTCGCACGGCGCCGAATGCGAGCCGCAGGAGCTGCGCGGGCTGGGATCGGTGGCGGTCGATCTGGCGGCAGCCGTCCTGGCCCAGCGCGTCGACGCCTACGGCGAACTCCCCGCCGAGGCCCGCGCCCGCGCCCTGCGCGAGCGGATCGACGCCTTCATCGAGCACAACCTGGGCGATCCGGCGCTCGCCCCGGGCCTGATCGCCGCCGCCCACGGCATCTCCGTACGCGCCCTGCACCTGCTGTTCCGCGATCAGCCGCACAGCGTCGCGGCGACCGTCCGCCGCCGGCGTCTGGAGCGCTGCCGCAGCGATCTGGCCCGCCCGGAGCTGGCCGCCCGGTCCGTCCACGACATCGCCGCCCGCTGGTGCTTCTCCAGTGCCCCGGTCTTCAGCCGTTCCTTCCGCGAGGCGTACGGGATCAGCCCCAGCGAGTTCCGCCGGGAAGCCGCCCGCGTGCCCGGGCGGTGACCAGGCGGCGGCTACGGGGTGACGGCGAAGTTGGCCAGGATGGCGCCCGCCAGCTCCGCGTCGCCCTCGACCTTCACCCGGTCCGCGACGGACCCCGCCCGGACCCGGCCAGCGGCGAGGCGGACGTACGTCTCCCAGTCCAGCGTCAGGGTCACCGCAGGGCCCAGCGACGGCGACTTGTCCACCGTCCCCCGCCCCTCCGCGTCGACCCGTACCGTCCGCAGGAACTCGACCGGACCGTGCACGTCGATCACCACGGCCGAGTTCGCCGGCGCGCCGGCCAGCTTCGCGACCACCTTGGGCAGCCCGGCCAGGAGGATGTCCCGCGCCACGAACGCCCCCGGCGAGTCCCAGTTCCCGGGCACGCCCAGCGCCGTCCGCAGGTCCTGCTCGTGGATCCACACGTCGAACGCCCGCAGCCGCAGCGCGAATTCCAGCGTCACCTGGTCACCCAGCGGCCCCCGCACCATCGTGGCCGGATCGCGCTTCTCGTTCCGCAGCTGCCGCGAGCGCCGGATGATCGTGTACTCCAGCTCCGAGGTCATCTCCGGCGCGGTGTGGTGTCGCCGTACGTCGACCTGCACCTCCATGTACCGGCTGAACTCGTCCACCACGTGCCGCAGGTCCCTGGCCACGGTGTGGATCGGCCGCGGGTCTCCGAGCTGCTCGCATTCGATGCCGATGATGTGCGACACGACGTCGCGGACCGACCAGCCCGGGCAGGGCGTCGCCCGGTTCCACTCGCCCTCCGCCAGCGGGAGGACCAACTCTGATATCGCCTCGATGGAGTGCGTCCACGCGTCGGCATAGGGCTGAAGGCTGGGATGGACGGTCAACGGGACCCCTCGCGGTGCTGTTCAGTGGCGCGTTCTGGAAGCTCTGGACATCAGACTCGGTTTCCAAAACTACGCTGCCGGTGAGCGCCCCGGCAGTGCTTTCGTGTGACGATCGTGGGCCCGAGTTGACGGCTTGAACGCCAGGACGGTGGTAATGTGCGCGCCTCGCTAATCCAAATCGCGGTGAATGAGGGCGAGTCGGTATCTTCCCGGCGTGCCCGGGCGGCCGATCTCGTACGGGAGCAGTCCGCCTCCGACCTCGTCGTCCTGCCCGAACTGTGGACGGTCGGGGCCTTCGCCTACGAGCAGTTCGAGACCGAGGCGGAACCGCTGGACGGTCCGACCTTCGAGGCCATGTCGAAGGCGGCGGCCGACGCCGGGGTCTGGCTGCACGCGGGCTCGGTCGTGGAGCGCGCGGGCGACGGCTCGCTCTACAACACCACCCTCGTCCTCTCCCCGGAGGGCGAGCTGGCCGCCACCTACCGGAAGATCCACCGGTTCGGCTTCGACCAGGGCGAGGCCGTGCTCATGTCGGCGGGCGAGTCCCTGACCACGGTGGAGCTGCCGGAGCAGACCCTCGGCATCGCCACCTGCTACGACCTTCGCTTCCCCGAGCTGTTCCGCGGGCTGGTCGACGCCGGGGCCACCACCATGGTCGTCGCGGCCGGCTGGCCGGCGCGGCGCCGCTCGCACTGGACGCTGCTCAGCCGGGCGCGCGCGGTGGAGGACCAGTCGTACGTGCTGGCCTGCGGGCTGGCCGGTACCCACGCGGGCGTCGAACAGGCCGGACACAGCCTGGTGGTCGACCCGTGGGGCGAGGTCCTGGCGGAGGCGGGCCCCGGCGAGGACGTCCTCACGGTCGACCTCGACCCGGCCAAGGTCCGTGACACCCGCGCCCAGTTCCCGGCCCTCAAGGACCGCCGCCTGGGCCTCTAGGGGGTGATGGCTACCCTCGCGGACATGACAACGGCAGTGGACACGGCGGAGGCCGATCAGGCGCGGACACGGGTGCATGCCGTCCAGCGGGCGATCGCCGGCGGCGCGCTGCTGCTGGGCGGCCTCGCGACGGCCTGGAGCCTGGGCGTGGGCACCGCGGGCGCGTTCGTCCTCCCCCTCCTCGCCCTCACGGCACCCGTGCTCGTCCGAAGCCCCGTCGGGTTCCGGCGGCTGTGCGCCTGGCTGCCCGTCGTCCTGATCCCCATCTCGCTCGTCCTGTTCCTCATCGGCATGTTCCTGATGATCCCGTCGGCCGTGCTGTTGCTGCTGGCCCGCGGCGCCGACCCCCGCCGCCACCCGGTGGGGGCCCGGGTGCGGGCCGGCATCGCGGGCGTCATCGGCCTGTGCGCGGCCGGTGGGATCGTCTACGGCATCGTCGCGGTGGCCTCTCGGTCCTGAGGGTCGCCTCCGATTGCCCGTACTTTGCCCCTTACGGGGTATTTCGTGCGCTGATCCGTGCCCGCGATAGGTTGCCGTCATGCCTCTGCTCTATGTCACCGACCTGGCGTACCCGGCGCGCGGCCGCCGGTACTGCGACGAGGACATATTCCTCACGTCCCGGCTGCGCGCCCGCTTCGACCTGGCCCTGTGCCACCCCGAGGACGCGGAGGCACTCCTGCCGATGGGCTTCGAGGCGGTGATCGTCCGCAACAGCGGCCCGGTCCTGCACTACCAGCAGGCTTACGACTCCTTCCGGACCGCCGCGCTCGCCGCCGGCACCCGGGTCTACAACCCGCTGACCGGCCGCGGTGACATGGCGGGCAAGCAGTACCTCCTCGACCTGACGGCCGCCGGCTACCCGGTGATCCCGACGGTCGACGACCCGGCGCGGCTGGCGGAGCTGCCGCAGGTGCCGCAGTACGCGGTCAAGCCCAAGCAGGGCGCCGACTCCATCGGCCTCACCTTCACCGCCGACCCGGCGGGCCCGGCGGGGGAGATCCTCATCCAGCCGCGGATCGACTTCGCGTACGAGGTGTCCTTCTACTTCGTCGACGACGCCTTCCAGTACGCCCTCTACGCACCGGACCCGGCCCGGCGCTGGGAGCTCGCGCCCTACGCCGCGACCGACGCGGACCTGGCCTTCGCCCGCGCCTTCGTCGCCTGGAACACCCTCTCCCACGGCATCCAGCGCGTGGACGCCTGCCGGGCCCCTTCGGGCGAACTCCTGCTGGTCGAGCTGGAGGACCTGAACCCGTACCTCTCCTTGGACCTCGTCCCCTCCGACGTCCAGGACGGCTTCATCGCATCGCTCACGGGATCTCTCCACTCCTTCCTCACGTGATGTCAGAGGCGGGTGCGAGGCTCTGTCCATGGACAAGCAGAGCTTCTGGAAGCTGATCGACACGGCCCGCGCGCAGGCGCCGGACGACCAGGTGGCGGAGCACGCGGCGGCGCTGCTCGCCCGCCTCCCGGAGGCGGAGATAGCCGCGGCCCAGCAGGTGCTGTGGGACCTGCTGGCGGAGTCCTACCGCAGCCCGCTCTGGGCCGCCGCCTACGTGATCAACGGCGGCTGCTCGGACGACGGCTTCGACTACTTCCGGGGCTGGCTGCTCACCCAGGGCGAGGCGGCCTTCGCGGCGGCCCTGGCCGACCCGGACTCCCTGGCGGCCCACCCGCCGGTCCGCGAGGCCGCGGCGGCGGGCCTGGAGCTGTGGGACGAGGAGGCGCTGTCCATCGCCTGGACCGCGTACGAGTCGGCCACCGGCCACGAACTCCCCTCGGACTCCTTCACGATCAGCTATCCGCCCCTGGATCCGTCCTGGGACTTCGACTTCGACGACGAGGACGAGATCACGGCCCGGCTGCCCCGCCTGAGCGCCCTTTTCGACTACTCGTAGCGGTAGAGCAAGGACTCGCGCTCCTGCTGCCGGATCTCCTCGATCGTCAGACCGGGCAGGTCCAGGTGGGAGAGCGTGACCTCGGCGGAGCTCGGAACGGCGTCCTCGGCGAGCCACTTCGCGGGCTTCCACGCGTCGCTGCGCAGGAATGCCTTCGGGCAGTGCTGGTAGGCCTCCTCGACCTCCACCACGATCGCGCTGCGCGGGGGCTTGCCGACGGCGGTCAGCTGCTCCAGCAGCCGCGGATCGGCGGAGACGCAGGCCCTTCCGTTCACGCGCAGCGTCGTGGCCCGGCCGGGGATGACGAAGATCAGCCCGGCCCGACCCGTCTCCACGATGTTGTGGGAGGTGTCGAGCCGCTTGTTGCCGGTGGCGTCGGGAACGGCGAGGGTGAACTCGTCCAGGACGGCCACGAATCCGGGCGGACCGCCCCGGGGAGTCACATCGCAGCGGCCGTCGGCGCCGGCGCTCGCGACGAACACCAACGACGATCGCCCGATGACCGCACGGGCGGCGTCGTGGATCCGGTCCACGGCCTTGCGCCGGACCAGCTCGCTCGGCTCCTCGTAGAGCTCCCGCAACTGGGCGGTGCTCCGGACGGCGGTGGCGTTCACGGCATCGAATATCCGCCCGCTCGGCGGCGTACTGGCAGTCACGCCCACGCACGCTACCGGGTGATCACGATCTTTACAGCCCGCTGGTGTCGAGGTCGATCCCGAACGGTTCGGGCAGCCGCACCGGCCTCCCGAACGGGTGCGGTCCGTCCACCTTGGTGTACCCGAGCCGACCGGGCCCGGCGAACAGGGTGACGGTCTTGTCCAGCCGGTCGACCAGCAGATACAGCGGAGCCCCGTACTCGGCGTACCGCTTGCGCTTGACTACCCGGTCGGTCTCGGCGTTGGACTCGGAGGTGATCTCGACGACGAGCAGCACCTGGTCCGGCAGCAGAGCACTCCCGCCCTTCGCCAGCGCCTTGGGCACGACGGCGAGGTCGGGGACGTACCAGTTCGGCGAACCTGGAAGGTCCAGGTTGCCCGAGCCTGTGACGCAGTCCAGCTCCTTGACCCGGGGGCGGATCTGATCGCGGATCTCTTCGGCCGCGTTCTCGTGGTCCCAGCCCGGAGTCACGTTGCTGATGACCCCTTCGACGATCTCGGTGCGGTCCCCGCTGTGGTGCTGGACGGCGTACTTGAGGGCGTGCTCGGGATCGATGCCCTCGCCGTACTTGTGCGCGGTGGTCATGCGGACGACTCCTTCGCTGCCTACGTTCAGGCTCCCACGTGTCCTGTCCGCCTGTCGTCGCCCCTGCGGGCGCACTGGACCTGTGATCCGGTGTTCGTACCCGGATGGCAAGCTTGAAGGATGAACGATGCTGCCCCGGCGCCCACCCCCGCGCCCGCGCCCCGCCGCCGTGCCCGTGTCCGTGCCCCCGAGCTGATCGGCAAGGGCGGCTGGCTGAACACCGGCGGGAAGGAGCTGACCCTCGCCGACCTGCGGGGACGTATTGCGATCCTGGATTTCTGGACCTTCTGCTGCATCAACTGCCTGCACGTCCTCGACGAACTGCGCGAGCTGGAGGAGAAGCACCGCGACACCGTCGTGATCATCGGCGTGCACTCGCCGAAGTTCGCCCACGAGGCCGAGCACGCCTCCGTCGTCGATGCCGTCGAGCGGTACGAGGTGCACCACCCCGTCCTGGACGACCCGGAGCTCGCGACCTGGAAGCAGTACGCCGTACGGGCCTGGCCCACGCTCGTCGTGATCGACCCCGAGGGGTACGTCGTCGCGCAGCACGCCGGTGAGGGGCACGCGCACGCCATCGAGCGGCTCGTCGAGGAACTGGAGGCCGCGCACGAGGCCAAGGGGACGCTGCGGCGCGGCGACGGGCCGTACGTGGCGCCCGAGGCCGTGGCGAGCGACCTGCGGTTCCCCGGGAAGGCGCTGCTCCTGCCCTCCGGGAACTTCCTGGTGTCGGACTCGACGCGGCACCAGCTCGTGGAGCTGGCCGCCGACGGGGAGAGCGTCGTACGGCGCGTCGGCAGCGGGAAGCGCGGCTTCACCTCCGACAGCTTCAGCGAGCCGCAGGGGCTGGCGCTGCTGCCCGACGGGACCGTCGTCGTCGCCGACACGGTCAATCACGCGCTGCGCCGCTTCGACCCGGCCACCGGGGCCGTCGAGACCGTGGCCGGCACCGGCCGGCAGTGGTGGCAGGGCTCGCCCACCTCCGGCCCCGCGCTGGAGGTGGACCTGTCCTCGCCGTGGGACGTGGCCTGGTGGCAGGGCCGGGTGTGGATCGCGATGGCCGGCGTCCACCAGCTGTGGACCTGGGACCCGGAGACCGGCACGGTCGAGGTCGCGGCCGGGACGACCAACGAGGGACTCCTCGACGGGCCCGCCGCCGAGGCCTGGTTCGCCCAGCCCTCCGGTCTCGCGGCTGCCGGGGACCGGCTGTGGATCGCCGACTCCGAGACGAGCGCCCTCAGGTACGTCCACCCCACCGACACCGGCTACGAGGTCACGTCCGCCGTCGGCAGCGGGCTCTTCGACTTCGGCCACCGGGACGGGGACGCGGGCCAGGCCCTGTTCCAGCACCCGCTCGGGGTGACCGCCCTGCCCGACGGCTCGGTCGCGGTGTGCGACACGTACAACCACGCGCTGCGCCGCTACGACCCCGCCACCGGCGAGGTTTCGACGCTCGCCACCGACCTGCGCGAGCCGAGCGACGCCGTGCTGGTCGACGACGACATCGTGGTCGTCGAGTCCGCCCGGCACCGGCTGACCCGGCTGCGCCTCCCGGAGGAGGCGGTACGGGTGGACTCGGTCGCCCACCGGACCCAGCGCGCCGCCACCGAGGTGGCCCCCGGCACGCTCCGCCTCGACGTGGTCTTCCAGGCCCCGAGCGGGCAGAAGCTCGACACCCGCTACGGGCCCTCGACGCGCCTGCTCGTCTCCTCGACCCCGCCCGAGCTCCTCGCCGGCGGCGACGGGGCCGGGACCGACCTGTTCCGGGAGCTCGCGCTGAACCCGGACGTCACCGAGGGCGTGCTGCACGTCTCCGCGATGGCGGCGTCCTGCGACGACGACCCGGCCAACGAGTACCCGGCCTGCCACGTCCACCAGCAGGACTGGGGGGTACCCGTGCGCGTCACCGACGGCGGCGCCGCCCGGCTGCCCCTCGTCCTCGCCGGGATGGACGACGAGGGGTAACCCGGACCGCGAACTCGGTGGCGCCGCGACCCGGCCTTCCTGGGGCTCAGTCCTCCAGGAAGGCCAGCAGGGCGTTCGCCAGCAGGAACGGGTCGTCCGCGCCGCACAGTTCACGGGCGCTGTGCATCGAGAGGATCGCGACGCCGATGTCGACGGTCTGGATGCCGTGGCGGGCGGCCGTGATCGGGCCGATCGTCGTGCCGCACGGCATCGAGTTGTTGGAGACGAAGGTCTGCCACGGCACGCCGGCCCGCTCGCAGGCGCTCGCGAACACCGCGCGCCCGCTGCCGTCCGTCGCGTACCGCTGGTTGACGTTGACCTTCAGGATCGGTCCGCCGTTGGCCCGCGGGTGGTGCGAAGGGTCGTGCCGCTCCGCGTAGTTGGGGTGCACGGCGTGCCCGGTGTCGGAGGACAGGCAGATGGTGCCCGCGAAGGCGCGCGCCCGGTCCTCGTACGAGCCCCCGCGCGCGAAGATTGAACGTTCCAGCACGTTCCCCAGCAGCGGCCCGTCCGCGCCGGTGTCCGACTGCGAGCCGTTCTCCTCGTGGTCGAAGGCGGCCAGCACCGGGATGTGGTGGAGCTTCCCGGCGGTGGACGCGGCGACCAGCGCGGCGACGCCCGCGTGCACCGACAGCAGGTTGTCCATGCGGGGACCGGCGAGCAGCTCGCGGTCGCGGCCGAGGTAGGCGGGGGGCTCGATCGAATGGACCATCAGGTCCCAGCCGGCCACAGAGCCCTGCTCCAGGCCCTCTTCCTCCTCCAGGAACGCGATCAGGTCGCCCTCCTGGACATCGCCCAGACCCCAAATGGGCTGCATGTGCCGCTGCTTGTCGAGCTTGAGCCCGTCGCTGTTCACCGACCGGTCCAGGTGCACGGCCAGTTGGGGCACGCGCAGCAGCGCGCGGTCCACGTTCACCAGACGGTCGGTGCCGTCCCGCAGGGTCAGCCGGCCGGCGAGGCCCAGGTCGCGGTCGAGCCAGGTGTTGAGCAGGGTCCCGCCGTAGATCTCGACGGCGATCTGCCGCCAGCCCTGTGAGCCCGTGTCAGGCAGCGGCTTGACCCGCAGGTTGGGCGAGTCGGTGTGCGCGCCGACGATCCGGAAGGGGGTGTGCGCGGCCGCGCCTTCGGGGACGAACCAGGCGATGAGCGCGCCGCCGCGGAGCACGAACTTGCCCCCGGTGCCCGCATCCCAGGCGTCCGTTTCCGACAACTGCCTGAAGCCTGCCTTTTCCAGCCGCTCGGCCGCGTTGGCCACGGCGTGGTACGGCGACGGACTGGCCGTCAGGAAGGTCATCAGATCGTCGGTGTGGCCGCGGTCGAAGCGGGCGGGAGAGCTCATCGTATTTCCCTTGTGTGGAAGCCCCCGGCTTCAGCCGGGTGAGGAAACGCATTTCCGGCTCGGAGCCTCGCTGCGGAGGATTGCCGCAGCGTGAGGCTGTGACCTGTGCTTGTGTTCGGATCGTGCCCGACCCTAGCGTCCGGGGTGTGGGGATTCCTTCGGTGAAGCGGTCGTTCAAGTACCGTTTCTATCCGACGGACGCGCAGGCCGGGGAACTGTCGCGGACGTTCGGGTGTGTGCGGAAGGTCTACGAGCTGGCTCTCGCCGCCCGAGCCGAGGCCTGGAAGGCGAGCGGCGAGCGGATGGGCTACGGGCGGACGTCGGCCGTGCTCACCGCGTGGAAGAAGACCGAGGAACCGGCCTTCCTGGCGGAGGTGTTGCCGGAGGGGGTGACGCCGTCCACGGTCACGGTCTCGTGCGACAGCACCGGTCGCGAGTGGACGTGTGAGAGCTGCGGGACCGCTCACGACCGGGACGGGAACGCCGCGGTCAGTCTTCTGGCCGCCGGGCCGGCGGCTGCTGCCTGTGGAGCGGATGCGAGACCTCATCGGGAGTCCTCCTCTCGGTCGGGGCGGTCCGTGGCGAAACAGGAATCCCCACTCGTGAGTGTGGGAATCCCCTCCCGCTAGGGAGGGGAGGAAGGCAAGTGGTTCACCTTAACGAGGGTCGGGTTCGTGTTCGTCATGGCCGGACCGCGCGGACAACCGAGAGAACTGGTTCCGCGCCCGCGCGCCTCTGCGGTCGCGTCGATTCTCAGCCCGGCGGGCGCTCGAATCTGCGGTGCAGTTGCCTGCGCTCGCCCCGGCGGATGCGCGGGAGCATCTCCGGGGTCTGCGCGGAGCGCTGCGCGCGCCTCTTGCGTCCGGCGCAGAAGATACAGGCCTCGCCGGGGGGCGCGTCGGGATCGATGGGCGCACCGGGGTGCTCGGAGCAGCCCGAGGCGTTGCGGGGCCGGGACAGCTCACGGGCGACGATGAAGGCGCGGTGGAGGTCGTCGGCGATGCGGACGAAGTCCTCGGCGGGCGAGGACAGGCTCAGGTGGAAGCGCTGGTCCTCGACCGTACGCAGGCACGCGCGCAGCGCGGGCAGCGTGTACGGGCCCTCCGGCACGGGGTAGCCGAGGCGCCGCTGCTCTCCGGCGGGGCCGGCCGCCCGGCCGCCCTGCAGCCGCCGCCCGAGGCGCCGCCGGTCGTTGCAGATCAGGCAGCGGCCCCAGCCTTCGGGCGCCTCGGGGTCGAGGGCGCCGTTGGGGTGCTCGGGGCAGCCGGTGTAGCTCTTGGCGGGTGCCAGCCCGGCGGCGGTCTGGAAGGCCACGTAGAGGGCGTCGGCGATCCCGTCGTACTCGGCGGGGTGGGAGCCGTCGTACAGCTCGCGCAGGTGGTCGCCGAGGCTGCCCAGGCTCGCCTGCAGCTCCTTGAGGGCGTACGGCCGCCCGGTGGGGACGGAGTACCCCCTGCTGCCGTGCTGATCCTGTGGACTCATGCGTACGAGCGTCCCATGAACGACCGACAACGGGGAAAGCCGCAGGACACAGGCCTGTGGCGGGGTACGGCAGCGGCCGGGCCCCCGTGCGGAGGACCCGGCCGCTGGACGTTCGGTGCGCGGTGCGGGCTAGAAAGCGGCCTCGTCGAGCTCCATGAGGGAGTTGTCGACGGCCTCGGCCAGCTGACGCTGGACCGAGACGCCCGGGAGGACCTCCGCGGCGAAGAACTTCGCGGCGGCGATCTTGCCGGTGTAGAACGGCACGTCCTTGGGGGAGGCCGTCGCCAGCTTCTCGGCGGCCACGGCCGCGCCCTTGAGCAGCAGGTATCCGACGACCACGTCGCCGGAGGCCATCAGCAGGCGGGTGGTGTTCTGGCCGACCTTGTAGATGTTCTTGACGTCCTCGCCGGTGGCGGTGAGGTCGACGATCATCTGGCCGACGATGGCCTCCAGGTCCACGGCGGCCTTGGCGAGCGCGTCGCGGGCGCCGGCCAGCTCCTCGCCGCCGACGGCCTCGGCCAGGAACTTCTTGATCGTCTCGGAGAGGACGTTCAGGGAGGCCCCCTGGTCGCGGACGATCTTCCGGAAGAAGAAGTCCTGGCCCTGGATGGCCGTGGTGCCCTCGTAGAGGGTGTCGATCTTGGCGTCGCGGATGTACTGCTCGATCGGGTACTCCTGCAGGTAACCGGAGCCACCGAAGGTCTGCAGGGACTGCGCGAGCTGCTCGTACGACTTCTCCGAGCCGTAGCCCTTCACGATCGGCAGGAGCAGGTCGTTCAGGCCGATGAGGGAGGAGGCGTCCTCGCCCGCGGCCTGCGTCAGCTGGATCTCGTCCTGGACGGAGGCGGTGTACAGGACGAGGGCGCGCATGCCCTCGGCGTACGCCTTCTGCGTCATGAGCGAGCGGCGCACGTCGGGGTGGTGCGTGATGGTGACCTTGGGCGCGGTCTTGTCCATGAAGTTGGCCAGGTCCGGGCCCTGCACGCGCTCCTTGGCGTACTCCAGCGCGTTGAGGTAGCCGGTGGAGAGGGTGGCGATGGCCTTCGTGCCGACCATCATCCGGGCGAACTCGATGATCATGAACATCTGGCGGATGCCGTCGTGCTTGTCGCCGATCAGCCAGCCCTTGGCGGGGTGCTGGTCGCCGAAGGTCATCTCGCACGTGTTGGAGGCCTTGAGGCCCATCTTGTGCTCGACGTTCGTCGCGTAGACGCCGTTGCGCTCGCCCAGCTCGCCGGTCTCCCAGTCGAAGTGGAACTTCGGGACGAGGAAGAGGGACAGGCCCTTGGTGCCCGGGCCGTGGCCCTCGGGGCGGGCGAGGACGTAGTGGAGGATGTTCTCCTCCATGTCGTGCTCACCGGAGGTGATGAAGCGCTTCACGCCCTCGATGTGCCAGGAGCCGTCGGCCTGCTGGATCGCCTTGGTGCGGCCGGCGCCGACGTCCGAGCCGGCGTCCGGCTCGGTGAGGACCATGGTGGAGCCCCAGCGCTTCTCGACGGCTATCTGCGCGACCTTCTTCTGCGCCTCGTTGCCCTCTTCGAAGAGGATGCCGGCGAACGCCGGGCCGGAGGAGTACATCCAGATGGCCGGGTTCGAGCCGAGCAGCAGCTCCGCGTAGGCCCAGATGAGGGAGCGGGGCGAGGTGGTGCCGCCGATCTCCTCGGGCAGGCCCAGGCGCCAGTACTCCGAGTCCATGAAGGCTTCGTAGCTCTTCTTGAAGGAGGCCGGGACCGGCGCGGTGTTGGTGGCCGGGTCGAAGACCGGCGGGTTGCGGTCGGCGTCCTCGAAGGAGGCGGCCAGCTCGTTCTCGGCGAGACGGGTGAGCTCGGACAGGACGCTCTTGGCGGTCTCGGTGTCCATCTCCTCGAACGGACCGGTGCCGTACAGCTTGTCGCGGCCGAGCACCTCGAAGAGGTTGAACTCGATGTCGCGGAGATTCGACTTGTAGTGCCCCATGGCGACGGCTCCGTTAAGGCTCGGGGAGACAGGTTCCTCGTACATACCGAGTGCATACCGATCGGTAACGTAATGATGCTACCCACGGGTAATAAGACGCAACCCTTGGCGGGCAATGTGACCAGCGTCAAAGCTCGCACCAAACGGTCTTGGTGTCCGGGCCCTGGGTGACCCCCCAGCTCAGGGCTACGGCGTCGACCAGGGCCAGCCCCCGCCCGGACTCGTCGCCGTCGGCCGCCTGCCGCGGTGCGGGCCACACCCGCGGCTCGGGATCGGTGAGCTCGACCCGCGTACGGGTTGCCCTTCCGGTGATCTGCAGGGTGACGGGCGTGCCTTCGCCGAGGTGGGTGATCACGTTGGTCAGCTCGCTGACGCAGAGCTCCGCGTCGGGGCAGACCGGGCCGAGGTGCTCCCGCACGGCCAGCCGAAGTTCGGCACCGCCTTCGGTACGGCGAGCAGCCCCGCGGTGAACGGCCGCACCGGTCGGCCCCGGCCGGCGCCTGGAGGGCGGCGGCCAGGCGGCTGGCGGTGTCGGTGTTGCAGTTGCCGAGGGCAAGGAGGGGTGGGGTCCGGTCCGGTACGTGTCCGCGTAGGAGGGGGAGATGGAGGTCGAGGGAGGGCAGCGCGATCCCGTGCGCGGCAAGGGCGGCGCGGAGCTTTGTCAGGGCCTCGATCGCCTCGCGGTCGGCGGCGTGGTGACTCATGGGGATTCCGTTCCTGTGCGGACTGACTGTGACGAACCGCGACGCGTCGGCGACCGAGGCCTTCCCCGGTGCCGCCCGCTGGCGCAAGAGCAGCCACAGCGACGGCACTGGTGGTGACTGCGTCGAGGTCGCGGACGGCCTGGTCGGGATCGTTCCCGTCGGGGACTCGAAGAGGCCACACGAGCCCGCGGTGATCGTCACGGCCGGCGCGTGGGTGCCGTTCGTGCGGGCGCTGAAGGCGGGGAAACCGTCCGGCTGACGCCCGCCGCCGGGCAGCAGTGGCCGGTACCGGCCGGTACGGCTTCGGCCGCTCGGTAGGCTGGCGCCCATGTACGGCTACGACCAGAACCCGGGTGCCCAGCAGCAGTATGCGCAGCAGCCCCCGCAGGGCTACGCGCAGCAGGCGCCGCCGCTGTACCCGGAGCCGTCGCCGCCGTCCCTCGCGGACGCGGTACGCGCCTTCACGACCGGGTCGCTGTCCGCCGAGGACTTCCAGCAGATCTTCGCCACCTCGAAGGTCTACTGTCCGCGCGGCGAAACACCGGGCTTCCTGGCGCTGCACAACACGCAGCAACCGGTCATCCCGATGTTCACCACGCTCAAGGAGCTGCGCCGGTACGCCGGCAAGGAGTCGAAGTACTTCGTGATCACCGGCGCGGAGGTCATCGACCTGCTGCCGACCGGGTACGGCTTCGTCCTCGACATGGAGGGCGACCACCGGATGGTCTTCGACGCGAAGGCGGTCGAGCAGATGGTCGACTTCGCGATGCGCCGCATGTACGGCTAGCTACAACGGCGGCTGAGCGTCACCGCGTCGTCGTGAGCAGGACCGGCAGGGCCGTGACCTCGACCGTCCCGTCGGTGCCGACGGGTGAGGTCGTGCCGTCGAGGTGGCGTACCGCGCTCACGCCCCGAGGCGCCTTCAGGCGCGCCGTGCCGGTGGGGGCCCACACGATCGCCAGTTCGGTGCCGTCGCGGTCGAACCGGCACTGCCAGACCCCCACCGGCAGCCCCGCCGCGAGGCCGTTGCCGCAGGAGTGGATCCGGGTGCCGTGCACCCAGCGGCGCAGTTCCTCGACGTACAGGGCAGCCCGGGTCGGAGGCTGCCCCTCGGGCTGCATCACGATGGGGATCTTGACGCCGCCCCAGTTGTAGAAGTACATGCGCTGGTAGCGCGCGTACAGGCCGACGAGGAAGAAGCGGACGGCGTTCGCGGAGGCCGCCGGCTCTTCGAGGGGCTTCTCGAGCATGATGTCGTACGTGGTGCCCGTGCTCCACAGCTTGGGGTGCGATCCGCCCCGGTGGAAGGCGCGGTCGATCTCGCCGACCAGGCCGAGCATCTGCTCCGGCGGGTCCGAGGCGGTGCGCTGGTACAGCTTGACCCCCGCGACGTCGCAGGAGTCGTACCCGCGCAGCTCGGAGAAGCGCTCCAGCATGCCCATCCCCTCGGCTTCCCAGAGCCGGCCCATGGAGGGGCAGACGACGGTCGCGTCCGGATCGACGGCGTCGAGCACGGCCTTGGCGCTGCGGGTCATCTCGACCAGGGTCTCCAGGCTGCCGCTGAAGTAGCGGGGGTCGTTGCCCATGACCCACAGCTCGTACGCGTCGATACGGCCCCGGTAGCGGCCGGCCACCGCCGCGACGAAGGCCGTCCAGTCGGCGAGGTCGTCGGGCGGGCTGGTGCGCGATCCGTCGTCGTACGCCGTGTGCGGGCCGCCCGGGCTCGCCCAGTCGGGCGTGCCTCCCATGGTGAAGAGCACGGGCAGGCCCGCCTCGTTGGCGGCGGTGACCAGCCGGTCGAGGACCGACCAGTCGTACACGCCGCGCCGCGGCTGGATGTTGGACCACCGGGTCCGGCTGTCCCAGAGGCGGACGGTGTCGATCTGGAAGGTGGGCATGGCGCCGGTGGAGGAGTTGAGCGTCATCCCGAAGATGCCGTTCGACACGGGGGTCGGGACCTGGGTCCAGGGCGCGGCGGTGGCGGACGTGGGGGGTGCCGTGGCGGCCCGGCGCGGGGCGGGCACGGAACCGCTGAGCGATACCACGGACAGCAGGACCAACGCGAACGAGGCGACGGCGAAGCGCGCGCCGGCGGGCGGGCGGCGGGCCGCCCGCCGCGGGGCGGGCGGCGGGACCGGCTGTGGGGCAGGGCCCGCGACGTCGGCGCCTTCGGCCCTTTCCCCCGTTTCGGCCCCCTCGCCTCCGGCCGGGTCCGGACCCGGGTCGCTCTCCGCGGCGGAGGCCGCCACCCACAGGCGGTAAAGATCGGCCAGCTCACGAGGACTCGCACCGCATAATCGGGCGATTTTCTCCGCTGTTCCGAACTCGACGGGAATGACGATTCCCCGGCAATAGCGGTGCACCGACGAGCGGCTCATATGCGCTTTTCGGGCCAGCGACTCGTAGCTGTAGCCGCGCCGGTCCTTGAATTCGGTGAGCCGATCCGCGAATTGCTGCCGGGCCCTGGCCGTGCGGGCCGGCCCCGGTTGGTTCCCCTCCGTATGCCCTGCGCTGGACTCGCTCACGAACGATCCCCCCTCGGCGCCGGCCGCCCGTCCCAGGCGTCGGCATTTATGCAGGTCGGGATAGGTGAATCATCCCAGCGTCCCAGCTTAGTCCACACCGTTGCAGCGTCGCCCGGTCATTTCGCAGTCTGTGGTGCAGCGGGGGTCGGAGCCGCCGCGGACAAACGGCTACATCGGAGGAATGCGAGACATGTCTCCGCGTGATCCGGGCCTTTCCCTTTGTGCCCGCTCCGCCTCCGGCAGCATCGCTAGACAGAATGTCGGACGGGGTTTCCGTCTCTGTGTGTACAGCATTACCGCGGAAGGCCGTCTCGGTCCAATGGCCAGGGAGAAAACAGTAATGGCACGTATGTCGATCCGCACGAAGCTCGCCGCCGTCGTCGCCACGGGGGCACTGGCGCTCGGTATGGGTGTGCTGGCGACGGGGACCGCGCAAGCGGACTCGTTCCAGTGTCCGGAGGGGGCCGTGTGTATCTACGGCCAGAACGCTGGATGGGACACCCGTCCGACCGACATGTACTGGAGCGTCGGCGTGCACAAGCTCTACAACCAGGAGGGGTCGCACATCGTCTACAACAATCAGACCTGGGGCTGGACCGTACAGCTCTGCAGGACCTCCTACGGCACCGATTGTCTGCCCAAGATGCGCCCCGGCGACGGCTGGCCGGAGAACCTCTCGCCGATCAACTCGATCCGTATCGCGTCCTCGTAGCAGTGAAGGAGACCCTCATGGTCCGCAAAACGGTCCTGCGCAGTCTCGCCGTGAGCGTGGCGGCAACGTGTGGCTTGCTCGCGGGTGTCGCGCCCGCACATGCCGTCGTCGGCGGCGATGTCATCCGGCACGACAGCATCCAGAACTTGGTCATCGCCAAGGACATCGCCGCTTACAACGCCGGCCGGGGCAGCAACTGTGCGATCTGGAACTGGGACGGCGGCAACGCGTCGAACTGGGTCAACCCCGGTGGGAACTGTACGACCGCCAGCATGAACGGTCGGACCTACAGCTGGACGGTGTTCGGTGACACGGACGCCTTCACCCTGCAGTTCGAGGACTACTGGCTGAACATGCACGGCACCTGGCACCGGATCGGCGCGAACGTCTACACCAAGATCTATGACGTGGAGAACGCCGACTGCTATCGGGAGTCCGACGGCGTCAACTGCTACGTCTCGTGGGCGTGAGCCAACCCTCCTGACCTGCGGTTCCAGGTCGAGAGGGTGCGGTGAGGGACGAGTGAGCCCCGGGGGAATTCCCCCGGGGCTCCTTCTGTTCTGTCGGGTGTGGCAGAAAGTTCGAGTTTCAACTAAACTCGACGCAGAAGGAGGTCCTGACCATGCCCGCAGTGACTGTTGAGAACCCGTTGACGCTTCCTCGCGTGGCCGAGCCGCAGGCGGTCGTTCCGCGCAAGGTGCTGGCCGTCACCACCGCTCCCGGTGGGTTCGAGGGTGAGGGATTCCCGGTGCGCCGCGCATTCGCGGGGATCAACTACCAGCACCTCGACCCGTTCATCATGATGGACCAGATGGGCGAGGTGGAGTACGCCCCGGGCGAGCCCAAGGGCACCCCGTGGCACCCGCACCGTGGCTTCGAGACCGTGACGTACCTGATCGACGGAACCTTCGTCCACCAGGACACCAACGGCGGCGGCGGTGTCATCAACGGCGGTGACACGCAGTGGATGACCGCCGGTTCGGGCCTGCTGCACATCGAGGCTCCGCCGGAGTCCCTCGTCGTCAGCGGCGGGCTGTTCCACGGCCTCCAGCTGTGGGTGAACCTGCCGGCCTCCGACAAGATGATGCCCCCGCGCTACCAGGACATCGGCGGCGGCCAGGTCCAGCTGCTGACCACCCCGGACGGCGGCGCCCTGCTCCGCGTGATCGCCGGTGAGCTCGACGGGCACCAGGGTCCGGGCATCACCCACACCCCGATCACGATGATCCACGCGACCGTCACGCCGGGCGCGCAGATCACCCTGCCGTGGCGCGAGGACTTCAACGCCCTGGCGTACGTGCTGGCCGGGCGCGGGTCGGTCGGCGAGGACCGCAGGCCCGTCCACACCGGGCAGACGGCCGTCTTCGGCGAGGGCGGCTCGCTCACGCTGCGGGCGGACGAGTCCCAGGACTCCAACGCCCCGGACCTGGAGATCGTCCTCCTCGGCGGCCGTCCGATACGGGAGCCGATGGCGCACTACGGCCCGTTCGTCATGAACAGCAAGCACGAACTCCAGCAGGCCTTCGACGACTTCCAGGCCGGCCGGCTGGGGCGCATCCCCACCACCGCCCGCACGGGGCTCGGCCACCGCGGCGCGGGCGACGCGCAGGACTGACCGGTCCGGACGGGATCCCGGCAGGCACTCCGTCCGGGGAGTCCGTTGCGCTAGGCGGTATCCACGGGCCCGGGTCGCGGCGCATCGCCGTACCGGGCCCGCAGTTCCGAGATCACCCCGAAGAAGGCCGCCGTCAGCGGTACCGCCAGCAGCATCCCGAGGACCCCGGCGATGCTCGCCCCGGCGGTGATGGCCAGCATGACCACGGCCGGGTGCATCTGCACCGTGCGGCTCTGCACCAGGGGCTGGAGCACGTACCCCTCGATCATCTGCACCGCCAGCACCAGACCGAGCGCCCACAGGCCGATGACCCAGCCCCGGTCGGCGAGGGCGACGAGGACCGCCACGGCGCCCGACAGGAAGGCGCCGAGGTAGGGGATGTAGGCGGTCACGAAGACCAGCGAGGCCAGGCCCAGGGCGCCGGGCACGTCGAGGACCAGCAGGCCCGCGCCGATCAGTACGGCGTCGACCAGGGCCACGAAGGTGGTCCCGCGCATGAAGCCCTCGACGGCCTCGAAGGCTCGCCGCCCCATGGCCTCCATCAGGTCGCCGGACCGGCTCGGGACCAGCGAGCGCAGCATCCCCACGGCCCGGTGGGAGTCGCGCAGGAAGAAGAAGATCAGCACCAGCGAGAGCAGGGCCATCGCGATCATCGAGCCGACCACGCTGAGCCCTGCGACCACGCCCGACGCGGCGGTGCTGCCGAATTTCGTGAGCAGCTCCTTGGAGTTCGCGGTGACGTCCTCCAGCGAGGTGCCGACCGCCCCGAAGTGCCCGGCGAGGGTCTCGCCGGCCCGCCGGAGCGCGTCGACGATCTGATCGCCGGTCTCGATGAGCGCGAGGACGACGATGTACGTGGCCCCGCCGACGACCGCGACCACGGCGAGGCAGGTCAGGGCCGCGGCGAGCGAGCGGTTCATCCTCATGGCGACCAGGCGCCGGTGCATCGGCCCGAGCAGGGCCGTGCCGAGCACGGCCAGCAGTACGGGCGTGACGGCGGTCTGGAAGACGATGCACAGCCACACGCCGACGGCGAGGACCGCGGTCACGAGCAGGGCGACCGCGCACCAGGCGGCGAGCCGCCGCACGGGCTCCGGCAGGAGGGGATCGGGCACCGCTGTATCCAATCACGGTCCGTCAGACCGCCCCCGGTGCCCGGGCTCAGAACACCGGGACGGCGTCCGCCTTGGACTGCTCGTGCAGTTCGAACCAGATCGACTTGCCCTCGCCCTGCGGGTCCACGCCCCAGGTGTCGGCCAGCATCTCCATCAGCAGCACGCCGCGGCCGCTGGAGGCCATCTCGCCGGGGTGCCGCTTGTGCGGGGGCTCGTCGCTGGAGTCCGCGACCTCGACGCGCAGCCGACGCCCGCCCAGCTCGCCCGCCGCCTCCGCGACCAGGAGCGCGTCGCCGTCGGTGTGCACCAGTACGTTCGTCACCATCTCGGAGACCATGAGCACCGCCGAATCCACCTGCTCGGGGTCGGCCCAGTCGTGCAGCAGCTCGCGGATCTGGCGGCGGGCGCCCGCGATCCGTTCCGGTTCGGCCTGGGCCACGGTCAGCATCGTGCGGCGGGCCGGCCGGCCGGGGTGGAGCTGCGGGGAGCCGCAGCCGCAGCCGCCGCCCTCGCGGCACAGCAGCACCACGGCTATGTCGTCCTCGCGGCGGTCGGCCAGCGGGCCGGTGGTGTGGTGCGAGGACGGCCCGTGGACGGCCTGGACCAGCAGGTCGGCCAGCTTTTCGAGGTGGCCGCCGTCGAGGTCCGTCTCGGTCTCCAGGATCGCGCGCAGCCGGGCCCAGCCGGTGTCCAGGTCGTGCCCGCCGGTCTCGATGAGCCCGTCGGTGCACAGCATCATCGTCTCGCCCGGTTCCAGGGTGAACCGGGTGGTCGGGTAGTCGGTGTCCGGGACGATCCCGAGGGGGAGGCCGCCCGCCGTGGGGCGCATCAGGACGGTGCCGTCCGTCATCCGGATCGCGGGGTCGGGGTGGCCGGCGCGGGCCACCTCCAGCACTCCGGTCCGCGGGTCGCACTCCACGTACAGGCAGGTCGCGAACCGCGGGCTCTGGAAGTCCGGGTCGGCGCCGGGGTCGAGGTCCGGGTCCTCGGGGGAATCGGACTCCTGCGAAGAGCACAGCCCGGCCAGGAATCGGGAGGCGCGGGAGAGCACCGCGTCCGGGCGGTGGCCCTCGGAGGCGTACGCCCGTACCGCGATCCGCAGCTGGCCCATCAGCCCGGCCGCGCGCACGTCGTGGCCCTGCACATCGCCGATGACCAGCGCGAACCGTCCCGAGGGCAGCGGGATCATGTCGTACCAGTCGCCGCCGACCTGGAGCCCGCCGCCGGTCGGGACGTACCGGGCGGCGATCTGCATGCCGGGGATCTCGGGGCCGAGCTGCGGCATCATCGACCGCTGCAGGCCCGTGGTGAGTTCCCGCTCCGATTCGGCCACCCCGGCGCGCTGGAGGGCCTGTGCGAGCATCCGGGCCACAGTGGTCAGGACGGACCGCTCGTCGGGGGAGAAGGACACCGGGTGCTTGAAGGCGGCCATCCAGGCGCCCATGGTCCGTCCGGCCACGATCAGGGGCAGGAAGGCCCAGGACACCCGGTCGAAGCGCTGGGCGAGCGGCCAGGTGGCCGGGAAGCGCCGTTTGTAGTCCTCCGGACTGGGCAGGTAGATCGCCCGGCCGTTACGGGCGACCTCCGCGGCCGGGTAGTCCGTCTCCAGCGTCATGTCCGTGAAGGGGCCCTCGTCCCCCGGACCGTGCCCGTGGTGCCCGATGACCGACAGCCGGTCCCCGGCCACGCCGAAGACGGCCAGGCCGTCCGGGCTGAACCCGGGCATGGACAGCGAGGCCGCGACCCGCAGCACCTCCGCCGTGGAGCGGGCCTCCGCCAGGGCCCGGCCGGCGTCCAGCAGGAAGGCCTCGCGGGAGCGCCGCCAGTCACCGGTGATCGGGGTGTGCGCGGCGGTGGTGCCGGGCTGCGGCTCGGCGATCTCCTGGATGGTGCCGATCAGCTCGTAGTCGACGCGGCCGTCGGCGCCGCGGTTCTCCAGCGGTTTGGAGCGGCTGCGTACGGTCCGCAGGACCCGCCCGTCCTCGTCCATGATCCGCAGCCTGGCCTCGGCGAGCGTGCCCTCGGCGACGGCCAGGTTCACGATGCCGTTGATCTCGTTCCAGTCCACCGGGTGGAACCGCGACCGTACGGCGACCTCCGGCAGCACCACGGGCTCGGCGGGCAGCCCGAGGAGCCGGGCGGCCTCGTTGTCGAGGGTGACCGTCCCGGAGGCGTTGTCCCATCTCCACAAGCCGGTCGCGATGGCGGTCAGGACGTCCTCGGTGCGCACCCGGCCATCTTTACAGGTCATCACTCTTACCTGCCTGGTCACCCGGCCCGGCGGGCGGCATTCGCGGGGCCCGGCGGGCGTGCCCGACCCGGCCGCCGCCCGGACGGTAACCTTGTGACGGTTGAATCCACCCTGGTATCGCGAAGAACTGGATGACTGATGCATCGGTACAGGTCCCACACCTGCGGCGAGCTCCGCGCCTCTGACGTCAACGCCGACGTCCGGCTGAGCGGCTGGCTGCACAACCGTCGAGACCTGGGCGGCATCCTCTTCATCGATCTGCGTGACCACTACGGCATCACGCAGCTCGTGGCCCGTCCCGGCACCGCCGCGAACGAGGCGCTTAGCAGCGTCACCAAGGAGACCGTCGTCCGTATCGACGGCAAGGTCGTCTCCCGTGGCGCGGACAACGTCAACCCCGAGCTGCCCACCGGCGAGATCGAGATCGAGGTCTCCGAGGTCGAGGTGCTCGGCGCCGCCGCCCCGCTGCCCTTCACCATCAACACCGACGACGGTGTGAACGAGGAGCGGCGCCTGGAGTACCGCTTCCTCGACCTGCGCCGCGAGCGCATGCACCGCAACATCATGCTGCGCTCGGCCGTCATCGCCTCCATCCGCTCCAAGATGGTGGCGCTCGGCTTCAACGAGATGGCGACCCCGATCCTCACCGCGACCTCCCCCGAGGGCGCCCGTGACTTCGTGGTGCCGTCCCGCCTGAACCCGGGCAAGTTCTACGCCCTGCCGCAGGCCCCGCAGCAGTTCAAGCAGCTGCTGATGATCTCCGGCTTCGACCGGTACTTCCAGATCGCGCCCTGCTTCCGCGACGAGGACGCCCGCGCCGACCGCTCGCCGGGCGAGTTCTACCAGCTCGACGTGGAGATGTCCTTCGTCGAGCAGGAGGACGTCTTCCAGCCGATCGAGCGCCTGATGACCGAGCTCTTCACCGAGTTCGGCAACGGCCGCGAGGTCACCTCCCCCTTCCCGCGGATCCCGTTCCGCGAGTCGATGCTGAAGTACGGCAACGACAAGCCCGACCTGCGCGCCAAGCTGGAGCTCGTCGACATCTCCGACGTGTTCGAGGGCTCGGAGTTCAAGGCGTTCGCCGGCAAGCACGTGCGCGCGCTGGCCGTCCCGGACACCGGCGACCAGCCGCGCAAGTTCTTCGACGGCCTCGGCGACTACGCGGTCTCCCTGGGCGCGAAGGGCCTGGCCTGGGTCCGCGTCGGCGAGGAGAACGCCCTCACCGGCCCGATCGCCAAGTTCCTCACCGAGGAGAACGTCAAGGTCCTCACCGAGCGCCTGGGCCTGGTCCCCGGCCACGCCGTGTTCTTCGGCGCGGGCGACTTCGACGAGGTCTCCAAGATCATGGGCCCGGTCCGGGTCGAGGCCGCCAAGCGCGCCGGCCAGTTCGAGGAGAACGTCTTCCGCTTCTGCTGGATCGTCGACTTCCCGATGTACGAGAAGGACGAGGACACCGGGAAGATCGACTTCTCCCACAACCCCTTCTCCATGCCGCAGGGCGGGATGAAGGACCTGGAGGAGAAGGACCCGCTCGACATCCTGGCGTGGCAGTACGACATCGTCTGCAACGGCATCGAGCTGTCCTCCGGCGCCATCCGCAACCACGAGCCCGAGGTCATGCTGAAGGCGTTCGAGATCGCGGGCTACGAGGCCGAGACCGTCGAGCGCGAGTTCGCCGGCATGCTGCGCGCCTTCCGTCTCGGCGCCCCGCCGCACGGTGGCATCGCCCCGGGCGTGGACCGCATCGTGATGCTGCTGGCCGACGAGCCGAACATCCGCGAGACCATCGCCTTCCCGCTGAACGGCAACGCGCAGGACCTGATGATGGGCGCGCCCACCGTCCTGGAGGAGACCCGCCTGCGCGAGCTGAACATCGCGCTGCGCAAGCCGGTGGAGACGAAGCCGGCGGAGGCCAAGCCGATCGCCGAGGCCGTCCACCCGGACGCCTCGCGGTAATGCGGTAATCCGGCCGAGGTGTGAGGCCGAGGTGTGAGGAAGGGCCCGGGATCCTTGGATCCCGGGCCCTTCCCCCGTTCCCGAACCTTCCGGGACCTTCTAGAACCGGTCGAGGACGCCCTTGAGGAGGGCGGCGGAGGTCAGCTCGCGGGGAGCGGGGCCGGCGTGGAAGAACCCGGCGTTCTCGGCGTCCAGCTTGCGCAGGAAGTCGAAGGCCTTCGCGTCGTGGTCGCCGAAGGCGACGAACTGCCAGTGGATGCCGGGGGCGGTGGTGGCCGCCTCGGTCAGGGCCGCCTTGGCGGGCTGCCGGTTGTCGGGGGCGCCGTCCGTCTGGAAGACGACGAGGGCCGGGCCTTCGCCGCCGTCCTTCCGGTAGTGCTCGACGACGGCCTCGACGGCTACGTGGTAGCTGGTGCGGCCCATCCGGCCGAGCTCGGCGTGGCGGGCCTCGACCCAGCCCTCGTCGTGGCTGTCGAGGGCCAGGTCGGCGGTGCCGTCCAGCTCCGTGGAGAAGAACACCGTGTGGACGGTGGCCTCGTCGTCGAGGTGCGCGGCCAGGGCGAGGGCGTGGTCGGCGAGGTACTGGGCGCTGCCGTCCTTGTAGAACCCGCGCATCGATCCGGACCGGTCCAGGACGAGGTAGACCTTGGCGCGCGCCCCGGTCTTGCCCTTGCCCCGGAGCACCTGCCCGGCAGCCTTGTAGGCCCCGGCTACCCCGGGAGCCCGCTTGCGCACCGCGGCGGCACCGTGTGCGGGCCCCGCCTCCTCGGCCTCGACGGCCTCGGGCTCGGCCACCGGCTCCGCCACGACCTCGGCCTCGGCGGCCAGGGGCTCGACCTCGGGCTCGGCCTCGACGGCGACCTCGGCCTCGGCGGCGAGGGGTTCGGCCTCGGCGGTGACCTCGACCTCGGGCTCCGCCTCGGGGGCGGCGACCTCGACCTCGGGGGCTTCGGCTTCGGAGGCTACCGGCTCCGTCTCCGGGGCGGCGACCTCGGCGGCAGCCGTTTCCGGTGCGGTCTCGGGCTCGACCTCGACCTCGGCTTCGGGCTGCGCCTCCGGCGCGGCGGCCTCGGGCTCGGCCACCGGCTCCGCCACGACCTCAGCCTCGGCCTCGGGGGCCAGGGGCTCGGCCTCGGCGGTGACCTCGGTGACCTCGACCTCGGGCTCCGCCTCGGGGGCGGCGACCTCGACCTCGGGGGCGGCGGCTTCGGCTTCGGCGGCTACCGGCTCCGTCTCCGGGGCCGCGACCTCGGCGGCAGCCGTTTCCGGTGCGGTCTCGGGCTCCGCCTCGACCTCGGCCTCGGGCTCGGCCACCGGCTCCGCCACGACCTCGGCGGCGACCTCAGCCTCGGCGGCGACCTCGGGCTCGGGGTCCGTCTCCGGCGCCGGTACGTCGGCCTCCGCGGCCACCGGCTCCGCCTCGGGGGCGGCGGCCTCGGGCTCGGCCGCGACCGGCTCGGCCTCGGCTGCGGGCACCACCGGCTCGGCGGGGTTCTGCTGAACCGCCGGAGGCACGGGGCGGCGGGCCTCCGGGACCGTGGCCTCCGCAGGCGGCGCGGACGCGGACGCGGGGGACGGGTCCGGGGCCGGGGCCGTGAGGACCGTACCCGGCTCGCGGTCCCGGGGCGCGGACTGCGGCGGAACGGTGGGGTTGTCGAAGGACGCGGCCACCAACTCGGCCGCCACGTCCAACGGGGTGCGTTCCGTCTGGCTCGGGAGGTTCGCCGAGGGGGCGTCCGAAGTCTCCGGAACGGGTTCCGCCGACCGTCCGAACACCTTGCGCAACAAGCTCCGAATACCCATGGGCCAGGCCTTTCGCATGAGTGCGTGCGTCATTTGTCCGTGCTGCGCGGATGATCCCTGCCCAGAGTGGACACGTAAGGTTATCGGCCGCCCGGCTGGATCTTCGGGAGGGGCACCTTTCGTGGTGTCCGACTTCCGGACATGCTCACCCCCGTCCCGAACTCCCGCTCCGACGCGCGGGGTTCACCGATCGTTCATCCCCGCGCCGCCACTTCGGCGCAACTCCCGCCTAGCGTCACCGCTGGATTGTTCCGACATGTTGTCGGCGCCCACGCAGCTACTCGGAGGACACTCGTGCGCAAGCTCCTGCCGCTCATCGGCAACCCGCATGGGAGCGGCCGTTCCGCTCTCACCTGCCGCTACCGCTGTGGCGACGCCTGCTTCCACGAGGTGCCGAACACCAGCGACAACGAGTACGCCGGCGATGTCATAGCCCGCGCGTACTCCCGCCGCTCGATGCTGCGTACCGCCGCCGTCGTGACCGTCGCCACCGCCGCCGGTACCGCCGTCGCCCTCAGCGGCCCCGGCCAGAGCGCCAACGCCGCGCCGGTCGGCGAGGCCGAGGCCGCCGGCGCCTCCAAGAGCGGCGAGGCCGCCCGCGGTCTGCGCTTCAAGCCCGTCGCGCCGAACACCGACGACAAGGTCACGGTCTCCGAGGGCCACGACCAGAACGTGGTCATCCGCTGGGGCGAGCCGATCCTCAAGGGTGCCCCGGGGTTCAACGCCGACAAGCAGACCGCCGCCGCGCAGGCCGGTCAGTTCGGCTACAACAACGACTTCCTGAGCCTCCTCCCGCTCGGCGGCGACTACGAGCGCCAGCAGCTGCTCGTGGCCAACCACGAGTACACGGACGAGAACCTCATGTTCAAGGGGTACGACCCGGCCAACCCGACCCGCGAGCAGGTCGAGATCGCCTGGGCCGCGCACGGCCTGTCCGTGGTCGTCGTCCAGGAGGACCACCGCAGCGGCAAGCTGACCGCCGTCACCCGCCACCAGCTCAACCGCCGTCTGACCGCCACCAGCGAGTTCAAGCTGACCGGCCCGGCCGCGGGCAGCGCCCTGCTGAAGACGTCGGCCGACGCGACCGGCACCAAGGTGCTCGGCACCCTCAACAACTGCGCCGGCGGCACCACCCCGTGGGGCACCACCCTCCACGGCGAGGAGAACTTCAACCAGTACTTCGGCAACGCCGGCACGGTCACCGACCCCACCCAGGCCGCCCGCCTGAAGCGCTACGGCGTGACCGCCGGTGCCACCGAGCGCAAGTGGGAGCGGTTCGACAAGCGCTTCGACGTCGCGCAGGAGCCCAACGAGTCGCACCGCTTCGGCTGGGTCGTCGAGCTCGACCCGTACGACCCGAACTCCACCCCGCGCAAGCGCACCGCGCTCGGCCGCTTCAAGCACGAGGCCGCGCAGCCCCGCCTGACCGAGGACGGCCGTCCCGTCGTCTACATGGGCGACGACGAGCGCTTCGACTACTTCTACAAGTTCGTCTCGTCGAAGCAGATGAAGAAGGGCAACTCGCGCGCGGCGAAGGAGCACAACCTCACGCTGCTCGACGAGGGCACCCTCTACGTCGCCAAGCTGACCGGCGACTCCCCGGCCGACGCGATCGACGGCTCCGGCAAGCTCCCCGCCGACGGCGAGTTCGACGGCTCCGGCGTCTGGATCAAGCTCGCCACCGGCAACGTCTCGCACGTCGAGGGCATGACCGCCGAGGAGGTCTACGTCTTCACGCGTCAGGCCGCCGACAAGGTGGGCGCGACCAAGATGGACCGCCCCGAGGACGTCGAGCCGTCCCCGCGCACCGGTCGCGTCTACATCGCGCTGACCAACAACGCCGACCGCGGCAAGCCCGGCAAGGCGGGCGCGGACGAGGCCAACCCGCGCAACCTGAACAAGCACGGCCAGATCCTGGAGCTCGCCGAGAACTTCGACAACCCGGCCGGCGACGGCTTCGCCTGGCGGCTCTTCCTGGTCGCCGGTGACCCGAACGACCCGGCGACCTACTTCGCGGGCTTCCCGAAGGACAAGGTCAGCCCGATCTCCTGCCCGGACAACGTGGCCTTCGACCCGCACGGCAACCTGTGGATCTCCACGGACGGCAACCAGCTCGGCTCCCACGACGGCCTGTTCGGTGTCGCCACCGCCGGTGACCGCCGCGGTGAGCTGAAGCAGTTCCTGACCATGCCGCGCGGCGCCGAGACCTGCGGCCCGCTCGTCCAGGACAAGCGCGTCCTGGTGTCCGTGCAGCACCCGGGTGAGATCGACGGCGCGTCCGTCGAGAAGCCGCAGTCCGTGTGGCCCGACGGCCCCGGCAAGATCGTCCGTCCGGCGGTCATCTCCGTCTGGCGCAAGGACGGCAAGAACATCGGCGTCTGACCCAGCCGATGAGCACGTCCGGTTGAGGCAGCACGAGGGGATGTTTCTCCCCCAGCCAACGCTGGGAGGTACCCCAGTGAAACATCCCCTCGTTCATGCCCTCGCGCATGCCGTCGCTTCGGTCAACTTCCGTCCGGCAGTCGCCCTACGGGAAGCCGGAGCGTGGTCACCGCGCCCCCGTCCGGGGCGTTGGTGAAGCCGAGCGTGATCTCCAGGACCGCTGCCTGTCCTGCCACGATCGTCAGCCCCAGCCCGTGGCCCCGGCCGCGCCCCGGGTCCCCGGTGCGGAACCGCTGTGGGCCCTGCTCGATCAGCTCGGACGGATAGCCGGGCCCATGGTCGCGGACCACCACCACCGGGCCCTCCACGGTCACCTCGACCGGCGGCCCGCCGTGCTTGTGGGAGTTGACCAGCAGGTTGGCCAGGATCCGGTCCAGGCGGCGCCGGTCGGTGAGCACCACCGTGTCCCGGAGCACCCGTACGGAGGCGTCCAGGCCGGTCGCGGCGACGGCCCGCCGCACCGCCCTGCCCAGCTCCACCCGGGCGAGCTCCGCCTGTTCGACGCCGGAGTCCAGCCGGGAGATCTCCAGCAGGTCCTCGGTGAGCAGGTGCAGGGCCCCCAGCCGGTCGTTGATCATCTCCTTGGGGCGGCCCTCCGGCAGCAGCGCCGCTGCGGCCAGTGAACCCGTGAGCGGGGTGCGCAGTTCGTGCGCGACATCCGCCGTGAAGCGCTTCTCCGCCTCCAGCCGGTCCTGGAGCGACCCGGCCATCGAGTCCAGCGCCTGTGCCACGTCCCGTACCTCGTCCCGGGAGCGGGCCGGCCGCGGACCGTCTCCGGCGTCCCTCGCGCGGGCGTCCCCGTCGGCCGGGAAGTCCACCCGGGCGTCCAGGTCCCCGGCGCTGATCCGGCGGGCCACGGCGGCCGTGGTCGTGAGCCGCCGGCTGATCCGGTTGGCGAGGAACAGGCCGGCCAGCGCGACCACGCCGGCCGCGAGCGCCGAGGAGGCGAGGATCGCCGCGTCGATGTCCCGCAGCCGGTTGCGGGTGCTCTCGTACGGGATCCAGACCGCGAGGGCCTGGTTGTCGGCGGGTGCGGCGGCCCACATGACGGGCTTGGCCCCGTGCTCGCCGACCATGCTTCCGGTGTCCCCGCGGGCGACCAGCTCGCGCAGTGGCTCCGGCAGGTCGGGCGGGTCCAGGGCGGCGTTCACATCGCCGTGCGCGGTGCCGTACTCGTAGTGGCCGAGGGCGTGGTCCAGATCCCCGTCCGCCTCCTTGCGGACCTCTCCGACGATCTGCCGGGCGACCACGTTGTGCACCAGGATCCCCAGCGCGGCGGCGACCATGCAGCACACCATGGTGGTCGTCAGGGCGATCTTCCAGCGCAGGCTGCTCAGCGCGCGCATCGCGTTCGGCCCCAGCTCAGCGGTGTCTCCTTGGGAGTCGGGCACTCGTCGAGGGTGAGCTGCGACAGGTTCATCAGCCCGGCCCCCGGGTCCCACACGTAGTCGGAGACGGCGACGTACTTCGGGTTCGAGGTGGGCTCGCGCACCGCCAGGTGTTCGGCGGCCACCTCCACTCCCTCCAGCACCCCGCGCCGGGCCAGGATCCGGTCGACGGAGCCGTCGTCGCGGGCGGTGTAGACGCGCAGCTCGCTGACGCGGCCGTCCACGTCCAGGGCGGTGATCAGCTCGTCCTTGCCGTCGCCCGTCAGGTCGTGCAGGACGCCGGGGCGCACCGGGCAGTCGGGGCCGCCGTCCACAGCCTGTGTACAGAGCGCGAGCCGCTGTACCGCCCGGGGGTCGACGAGGCGGCCCGTGCCGCCGTCCTGGGTGGTGCCGGCGGTGATGTCGGCGCGCACGACGGCGAGCGCGTCGACGCCGCGCATGCCCTTGCCCTTGTCCGAGACCTTGGGGAGCCCGGGTACCGGGGCGGCCGTGCCCGGCTGCTGCCCGGGGTCGGGCGGGTCGGGGTGGATGTCCTGCCACAGGGAGCGGGGGGCGTGCACCGTGCCGAGGTCACCGTCGCTCTGCAGACCCTCCACGTCGGCGCAGCCGGCCGTCGCCGCGAGAACGGCGGCGAGGACCGGTATGGCGGCCAGCGCGCGGTGCATGTACCGATGCTCTCCCGCCGGGGTGCCTTCGGCCCGGCCATTGGGCCATCCGGGGCCTGACGGGAGCGGGGTCAGCTGCCCGGATCGGTGATGGCGCGGGCTGCCGCCAGTTCCTGGTGGAGCGGGGACAGGACGCTCGACTCGTCGTCCGTCGGTTCCGGTTCCGAGCGGACCGGGGTGGTGGTGGAGCGGACGGCCCCGGCCAGGGCGCGGAGCCGGCGGGTGATGCCGTCGACCTCGGCCGGCTCCGGTGCGCGGGCGCCGTGGTCGACGCGGACCCGGGCGGCGGTGGTCGCGTCCACGATGCGTTCGACGGCGACGACCAGCGGCCACCACGCGGCGGCCCGCGCTCCCGTCGGGGGTGGTTCGGTCAGCGCCCGCTGGAACTCGCTGCGCACGTCCGACAGGTCGCGGTAGATCCGGCGCCGTGCCTGCAGGCGGGCCGTGCGGGCCTCCCGCAGGCCCGCCTGCGTCGGCGGATGGGCGCCGAAGGCCCGCTCCACGTACCGGGCGGCGTCTTCCACGGTGTCGGCGAGCCGGTCGCCGATGCGCGTGTGCCAGCTCTCGGGCCACAGCAGGTAGCCGGCGACGAGGGCGATGGCACAGCCGATCAGGCTGTCCACCAGCCGGGGACGGATCAGGTCGAAGCCCTGGTGGTTGAGCAGGTCCGAGAGGAGGAGGATGACCGGCGTGATCGCCGCGGTCTGGAAGGCGTAGCCCTTCACGGAGAAGGCGGGGATCAGGGCGGCCAGGACCATCATCACCGGCACGTCCCACCAGCCGCGCGGCACCTCGGCCAGCACGGCCGCCGCGATCACCAGCCCGGCCGCGGTGCCCAGCGCGCGCAGCACGGCCCGGGAGAACACCGAGCCGAAGTCGGGCTTGAGGACGAAGGTGACGGTCAGCGCGACCCAGTAGGAGCGCTCGACCTCGATGAGCGAGACGAGGGACTGCGCGAGCCCGATGCACAGCGCGAGCCGCAGCCCGTACCGCCAGGAGGCCCTGGACAGCATCATGTCGTGCACCGCGTGCCCGGCCCGGACCCGCAGGGCGGCGGGTCGGCCGAGCCGGTCGTCGAGGCTGTAGGGGTCCGGTTCGGCGAGGAACACGTGGGTCGCCGCGTGCCGCAGGGCCGAATCGACGGCCCGCTCGGCCGGCGTGTGCGGGGTGGGCAGCTCCATCACGGGGCTTCCCGTGCGCTCCTCCTCGACGGCGGCCGCCAGGTCCCGTACGGCCGCGGGGATCTCGGGCGGCAGCGGCCGGCCGCGCAGGTGTGCGGCGGGCGCGGCCTCCACCAGCGGGATCACCACATTGAGCTGGGTCAGCAGCCGCACCAGCGAGGGGCTGCGCCCGTGGACCCGGGCCCGTCGGCCGAGCACCAGGTCGTAGGCCTGGTTCAGGGCCTGGGTCAGCTGCTGGCGGCGCTCCGTGTAGTCGGGTCCGCCGGCGGCCTGCAGGGTGTCGGCCAGTGCCCGGTAGGTGGCGGCGACCGCGACGCGTTCCGGCTGACGGCCGCGCAGCGGCCAGCCCAGCAGGGTCAGGGCGAGGACGAACAGCCCGCCCGCGCTCATCAGCAGGGGCGCCGTCCACCAGGGCTGCGGCAGCGGCAGACCGGCGCCGATCACGGCGTTGAGCAGGAGCAGCAGTCCGGACACGGAGGCGACCGTGCCGATGGAGGAGATCATCCCGGAGAGCAGGGCGATGAGGGTGAGGGCCCCGACGGCCACCCAGCCGTGTCCGAAGACCAGGGTGCCCAGTGCCACGCCCACGGCGCCGAAGAGCTGGGGTACGGCGATGTTCAGGATCCGCATCCGGTAGGCGTCGGCGGTGTCGCCGATGACTCCGGCGAGGGCGCCCATGGAGACGAGCGCGCCGTACTCGGGCTCGTCCAGGGCGAATCCCACGGCGAGCGGGACGGACAGCGCGACCGCCGCGCGCACCACGGCGGCCCAGGGGATCGGTGCGGTGCTCGGCCGCAGTCCGTTCAGCAGCCAGGCGGGTGGAGCCAGCGGGCGTTGCCGGTCTCGCCCGGACGGTATGTGTTCGGTGCGTTCGGTGCTCATTCCGCTTCCGTGCCGCCGCTCGCGAATCGGTTCTTCTGGGCTCTTCTGCGTCGTTCTGCGTACGTTGGTACCTTCCGAGCTTATGGGGTGCGGCGCAGTTGGCCCGCCAGCCAGGCGCCCAGCGCGGCGGTGACCCCGATCGCCAGGACGATCCAGGCGCTGGTGCGCAGGAACGCGGTGAGCGCGTCGTACACGGCCCCGGCGGCCGCCCGGTCGATGTCGGCCGGCAGGTCGTCCAGGGTGAGCCGTCGGCACAGGTCCACGGCGATGCACAGGAGGAGGGCTCCGCCCGCGAGCCCGAGTCCGGTGGCTACGACGGCGCGTCGGCGGTGGACGGCGACCGCGACGGCCGTCGCGGCCAGGACCACGGTCAGGACGGGAAGCCAGATGCCGGCGATCTGGAGCATGCGGAATCCCTTCCGGAGGGCGCCGAGGTTGTCGTACTCCATGACCTTCACGGAGACGTGGGTCTGCGGGATGCGGTCGGCGAAGGGCACGCCGTCGGCGACGAGTTCCTCTTTGACCTGCGCGATGACGGGTGCGAGGTCGATGGTGACGGCGTTGCCGTGGCCGGTGGTGAGCGCCTTCAGGAAGGCGTTGTGGGCGGCGCGGTTGGCCGCGTCCCAGGCGGTGCGGTAGGCCGGGGTGCCGGAGAAGGAGCTCAGGGCTTCGCCGAGCAGGGCGTCCAGGTCGCCCTGGAAGGGGCCCGCGTCGATCTGCCCGGAGAGGGCGCGGCCGGCCTGGGTGACGACGACGCCCTGTACGGCGGGGGCCGCGGCGAGCGGGGACATGGCGGCGGTGTAGCGGTCGGCGTCGCCCAGCTCGTGGTCGGCCCAGTACGCGACGGCGCTCGCGGGCACGAGGAGGGCCGCGAGCACGATGAGGACCGCCGACAGAATGGTGCGCACGTCACCAGGGAATGCCGGGGCGGGGCGGCGGCGCGAGCCTTGTTGCTGCGGGCGGGTGCGGGTATCACCCTTGTGGGTTTTAATCTGGATATCTAATATCCAGATTATGAAGATGAGCGAGGGCGTCGAGTGGGCGCTGCACAGCTGCGTCAACCTGGCGTGGAGCGGCCCCGAGCGGGCCGTGTCGGCGGCGCGGCTCGCCGCGTGGCACGACCTGCCCGCGGCCTACCTGAACAAGCAGCTCCAGGCGCTGGCCCGGGCGGGCATCCTCACCTCCGCACCCGGCCCCCGCGGGGGCTTCCGGCTGGCCCGCCCGCTCGCCGCCATCTCGCTCATGGACGTGGTCGCCGCCGTCGAGGGGCCCGAAGAGGCCTTCAGGTGCGCGGAGATCCGGCAGCAGGGCCCGGGCGCCGGACCGGCGGCCGGTCGTGACGCGGACGCGGACGCCGCGGAGTGTGCCGTCGCGCACGCCATGGCCCGGGCCGAACTGGCCTGGCGCAGGGCCCTGGCCGCGCAGGACCTCGACGAGATCCGGCAGCAGGCCGAGCGGCAGGCCCCCGAGGCCCCGCAGCGGCTGCGAGCCTGGCTCGCCGCGCAGTAGGCACCTCACGCGTGAGGTGGTCGCGCCACACATCCGTACGTACCGAAACGGAGCCAGGGAGCTCGGTATGACGCGCAGCATGCCCGGCATGCTCTTCGAGGTCGACGCCGTGGCGGTGCGCCCCTCCTGAGAGGGCCGTGATCCACTTGCCGGTCCCGGTTCTCGGGTGTGCCCTGGAGGATGGGAGAGAGGAGCCCGTCATGGCACATGCGGCACCCACAGCCTTCCGGCGGCAGCCCCACCGCCAGTCGGCGGTCACGGACCACTCCGCAAGGAACGCCCTCATCCGCGCCCTGCTCATGGGACTCGTCTACGGAGTCTGGGCCGCCTTCATCAGGCGCGACACGGAAGGGGTGGACGCGGGCAACGTCTTCTACGGCATCCTGTGCGGCGCGCTCTTCGCAGGCTGCATGTTCGGACTCAACCGCGTCGGTCCCCGCCTCATGCGCGAGATCCACGCCGCCGCGTACGGAGCCTTCGCGGGCATCGCCGTCGGCTACCTGCACAGCCTCACGGGGGCGAGCGTGTTCACCTCCACCGTCATCGGCCTCTTCTCCGGCGTGGGCGTCGGCGCGGCGGCGTTCTACCGCTACTACACACGGGAGCCCTAGCCCCGGCTCCTGGCCGTACCGCCCGGCCGTACTTTCGGCCGGGCGGCTCTTCCATGTCTGCGGCGGGCTCCTACGCGGCCGAGTCCGGCGCGGCCGTGTGCTGCGGTTCGCTACCGCTCGTGCTCTCGGAGTCGGCGGCCGCGGCCGGCGTCCGCACCGGCGCGGCCGGATCACTCTGGCGTACCGGCGGGGTGAAGCGGGCGGCCTCGGCGCGGAGCATGGCGTTCAGGGCGGTGTACGGGTCGATGGGCATGACGGAACCTCACGGTGCTCAAGGGGTGTGGGGGGACTGCGCTGCTGCCGGGGCCGCCGGGTCGATTCGGACCGGACCCCGGGGCACGGGCCGGCTCAGCAGCGCAGGACCACACTCCGCACCGTCGGCGGCGCCGGCACCGGCTCGGTCCTCCCCGGGCCCGGTGCGGGCTCGCCCGCGGGCAGGTCCCCGTGTTTCACGTGAAACAGCGGCAGCGGTGTCCGGCGCAGGCCCGGCACCCCGCGCGGCAGCCACCGTACGGCGGCACGTACCTCGGGGTCGGCGGCCGGATCCGACTGCCCCTCGGAGGGCTCGGCGGGCGCGGCGGAGGAGGTCTGGGATTCGGCGACCGTCGCGGCGGCCGGACCGGCGCCGAACACGCACAGCAGCACGACACAGGCCGCTGTCAGGGCCCGGGTCAATGCCGCACGCGTGCGCCGCCTCCCGCTCATGCGGGGGGTGTGCCCCTCCAAGTCGGGCGGCTCCCGGCCGGGTGCGCAGAAGCCCCCGACCGGGGGACGAAGTCACTCCCCACGGGTGACGGCCCGCGAGGGTGGGTCAGCGGCCGCGCCGCTGCCCGGTCAGCCGGGCCAGTGCGGCGGTTTCGCCGCCGATCAGGCGCAGTTGGGCCCGTCCGGCCCGGTCCTCGTGGCCCGTGGCCTCGCCGGGAGAGATCCGGATGACGGTGAACACGGCCGTACGCCCGTCCGCGCGGGAGATCTCGACGGTCCGGCCGCGCTGAAGTCCGGCGAGGTCCAGGCCCGACCCGTTGATCACCGCGGTGCCGGCCGAGCCCGGCGGCGGACCGGCGGTGTCCCAGGCGGCTTCCTCGCGACGCTCATGCCCCTCATGCTCCTCATGCCCCTCATGGCTCTCGTGCCCCTCGCGCGCCTTGGCCAGCGGCACGTCGATGTCCAGGCTCGGGACGCGCAACCGCACCGGTCGCGCGGGCCGCATGGGCCCGGTGACCGGCCGCAGCGGACCGGGGGCCGTCCTCGGCGAGCGCGCGCCCTGGCCGGGGGTGTGCTCACCGGAATGTTCCCGCTGCCGGGCGAGACGCCGGTGGTCGGACAGCCCCAGCGCCCGCGAGGGCAGCGCGTCGTCGGTGGTCGCGGCCGAGGGAGCGGCGCCCTCGGTGCGCTGCAGAACGCTGATTCCGGTGGACAGCAGCACCACCGTCAGGGCGGCGACGACCCACTTGGCGCGGGGCATGGGAATCCCTCCTGTCCGGCTCGGGCAGCCGGGTCATGTGAGCAGTGGACACCTCCTCTGCCCGTCAGCACGTGGTGCAACACGGGAGACTGACAGAACGTCACGGGTGTGTCGCATCGGGATTCCGACGTCTTCGCAGCTGACGACCGCTCCGGCCACCCCTTGGGAGCGCGCGGGACCGTACGTCCGAACGGGTGATCTCACGGGTCCGCGCCGCAGGCCCTACGGCCCCCCAGCCCGTCCCCCACGATCAGTTCGGCCGTCACGAGCAGCCGCCGCGCGGCCGTACCCCGGGTCCGGAGCCACAGCTCCCGCACCCCGGGCAGGAGCGTTCGCCGATCCGGGCCTCGCGGCTCAGCTCCAGCGCGTCCAGGGCCCGTACGAGGGCGTCCGGGTCGTGCCGGAGGTCTCCCGGGAGCCGAAGGGGGCGTAGAGGCTGATCGCGCTCCCGCGTCCGGGATCCCGGACGCGGCGGGCGTGGACGGCGAAGCTCATCCGGCCGTCGTCAGCACACCGCGACCATCGTCGCCGTCGTCGCGCCCATCAGGATGGCGGCGAGGTGGACGGCCGGGTGGCCGTAGTCGCCGAACCAGAGGTGCCGGGCCAGGCCGCCCAGTGCGGCCAGGGCCGCGATCACGCCGATCTGGCCGAACAGCGTGACGGCGGTGAAGGGGGCCAGGAGCAGCAGGAGCGAGTTCAGCCAGAACGGGGCGGCGCCCGTCCAGCCTCGCCACTGTCTCACCGCCGTCGGCACGTACGGCATGTACTACCGGCCCCCTCATGGTCAACTCGTCGGCTGCACAGCCTCCTTGGGTGCGGCGCCCGGCACAAGGGCACGTTCGGCTAGAAAACCGAAGGCGAGGCCGAAAGTCGTCCACAGCGCGGCCTGGATGGCCAGGGACGCGAGGCGGAAGTCCCAGATCAGCGCGGCCGGGAAGTCGGCCGGAACCTCGTTGATGCCGGGCAGGAAGGCGTACGAGATCCCGACGGCGAGGACGAAGAACGCGCCCGCCAGGGCCGACGCGTTCCAGTTGCCGAGCTTCGGGGCGAGCCGTCGGCCCAGGATCAGCGCGCCCGCCGCCAGCAGCGCGCTCAGAGCGATCATGAGCAGGTAGAGGGCGGTCCGCCGGGCAGCCGTCTCGGGGTCGCCGACGGCCGGCGGATTGGCGGGGTACTTGAAGAACGGCACCAGGGTGATGGTGACGAACAGCCCGCCGGTGACCAGTGCGGCCGTGGCCCGCGGGCCGAAGCGGCCGATGCGGCCCAGCGCGAAGCAGTAGACGAGCGCGGCGATGCCGCCGAGCGCGACCCCGTACAGCAGGACGCCGGTGCCGAGTCCGGCCGTGGCCTGGAGGGCCCGGCTGACCGGGGCCTCCTCGGCGCCGTGGTCGTGGCCGGCCGCGAGATGGCCGGCCTCCTCGATGGCGATGGCCGCGTCCACCTTGGACTCACCGAGGAGGTACGCGACGAGGAAGGCGGCGACGCCGGCCAGCAGGCCGGCGAGCATGCCTCTGACGAGAAGGACGCGGGGGGAGAGAGAGTTCATCTGTGTCCGGGTTCCCTTGCGGCGAGGAGATCAGTGGCAGGGGAAGCCGAGCAGGTGGCGGCCGTCGTGCAGCCATTCGTGGATGGTCTCGCCCTCGAAGACCGCGGTGGCGCCCTGTTCGACGCCGATGAAGTACAGCAGGACGAGCATGAGGACGGCGACGAAGGCCGCCCAGGGGGCGAGCGCGGAGAGCGAAATCGGGGCGACGGCGGGAGCCGTCGTGGGCACGGCGGTGTGAGCGGCCATGGCAGGTACCTCCAGAGGGAACACGCGTCCCGGTCAGTGGTGCTCGCGACGACGGCGGCGGGTCTGACTTGCCTCCCTTGCGGGGAGGATCACAGTGGCGCGACCGTGCCGGATTTTCACCGTGCTTCCGTCGTACCGTCGTCATGTAGTTATGTCGTCCGAGACCGTACCGCGCTTACGCTCCCTTTATGAACCCCCAGTCGGTACGAGTTCACCTGGTCACCCCGGCGCTTGACGGCTCGATGCGGCAGCACCGCTTCGGCCACGGGGGGCCGTACGCCCTGGACACCGGGCAGTGGGCCGGGCGGACCCTGGACGAGGTGGCGGCCGAGGACCCGGCCGCGGTGCGCAGCTGGCTCACGGACCCCGCGTACGCCCCGCCCGGCGGCGAGTCCGTCGAGGCGCTCGTCGCCCGCGCGGGAATCTGGCTGACCGGCCTCGCGCCCGGCACCCACCGGGTGACCGCCGATCAGGCCTTCGTCCGGGCGGCGGTCGTGCACGCGCTGGAGCTGCCGCCGCACGCGTTCTGGCGGCTGGACGCACGACCCCGCACGCTGACCGAACTCAGCGGGCGCGCGGGGCGGTGGAACCTGCGCATCGGGAACCGGTACCCGGCGCCCGAGGAGGCCTAGGCGACGATCCAGTCGGAGGTCGCGATGACCGGCTGCACGCCGTCGCGGTGGACGGTGCCCTCGATCAGGCCGTACATCCGGTCCGCCGCGAAGTAGACCTCGTTGTCGTTCTTGAGGCCGAAGGGCTCCAGGTCGACGAGGAAGTGGTGCTTGTTGGGGAGGTTCAGCCGCACCTCGTTGACCTTGGCGCAGTTGTCGAGCACCCGCTCGGCCATCTGGTTCAGGGTCTGCTGCAGCGAGTACGAGTACGTCTCCGCGAAGGCTTCCAGCATGTTCTTGCGGACCTTCTTGTACGACTGGTCCCAGTCGTACCCGGCGTCGTCGGCGGCCAGCGCCGAGTGCGCCCAGCGCGCGGTGACCTTGGTCGCCAGGATGCGGTCGTACGCCTCCTTCAGGGTCGTGTACTTGTCCTTGATGTAGCCGTGGAACTCGGAGTTGGTCGAGTTCATCACCGTCAGGTCCTTCAGACCCGAGATGACCTGCAGGCCCGTCGTCTCGCTGTACGTGATCTGCGCGGTGCGCACCTCCTGGCCCTTGCGGACGAAGGAGTGCTGCTCCTTGCGCGTCGGGACCGGGATGCGGTCCCACGCGTACTCCTCGATGCGGATCTGCGCCTCGCGGATGGGCTCCTGCGAGGAGACGAAGTGCTTGGCGAGCAGGATGCCGAAGGCCTCGGGGGAGTCGATGCCGTGCTCCTTGCCGAAGGCGTACACCGTGTTCTTGGTGGTGTCGGTCGGCAGGCAGTTGGCGTTGTCGCCGGTCAGGTGGACGTCGCGGAACTCACCGCGGAGCGCGACCGAGACGTTGAGGTCGCGGATCTCGTGCCACGAACCGTCGGCGCCCTTGCGGGTGACCTTGACGATGCGGTTCTCGGCCTTGCCGTACTGGTTCTGGGCCAGGACGTGCTTGCTCATGGGTCGACTTCCTTACGGGTACACGGAGTCCGGCTGGCGGGATCCCGTACGCCCGGCGTCCAGCGGTCGGACCGCTCCCCGCCGTTCGGTCACGCAGGACCGCCCCGGGACTGACGTGCATCCCGGTCCGTAGGTGCTCTTTCGGATTTCAGCACGTTCACGTGCTGTTCGTAATGCCGCGAATCCTCCGAGAGCGGCACCCACGGATTGGGGGACCGTATGTCCGTGCAGGTCAGACCGTGTGCGCGTCGGCGACCGACAGGGCCTCGTCGAGGATCGCCAGGCCCTTGGCCACGTCCTTCGGCGAGATGTTGCACGGCGGCGCGACGTGGATGCGGTTCCCCGCGAGCAGCGGCCACAGGCCGCCCTTCTTCAGGGCCGCCCCGAACTCCGCCATGGGCGCGTTGTCGGCGCCCGAGGCGTTGTACGGAACCAGCGGCTCCCGCGTCGCCGCGTCCCGTACGAGTTCCAGGGCCCAGAAGGTGCCGAGCCCGCGGACCTCACCGACCGAGGGGTGCCGCTCGGCGAGCTCGCGCAGCCCGGGGCCGAGCAGCTCGGCGCCGGTGCGGGCGGACTGCTCGACGATGCCCTCCTCCTCCATGACGTTGATCGTGGCGACGGCGGCCGCACAGGCCAGCACGTGGCCGGAGTACGTCAGCCCGCCCGGGTAGGGCCGGCGGGCGAAGGTCTCGGCGATGGCGGCCGAGATGGCGACCCCGCCGAGGGGTACGTAGCCGCTGGTGACGCCCTTGGCGAAGCAGAGCAGGTCGGGCCGCACGTCCCAGTGCTCGGAGGCGAACCACTTACCGGTCCGGCCGAAACCGACCATGATCTCGTCGAGGATGAAGACGATGCCGTGGCGGTCGCAGAGCTCGCGCACGCCGGGCAGGTAGCCGGCCGGGTGGACGAGCACGCCCGGGGCGCCGCCGACGGTCTCCAGGATGATCGCGGCGATGGACTGCGGACCCTCGAAGACGATGGTGTCCTCCAGGTGGCGCAGGGCGCGCTCGCACTCCTCGGCCTCGGTGGTCGCGTAGAAGGGCGAGCGGTAGGCGAAGGGGCCCCAGAAGTGCACGACACCGGCGGTGGCGGTGTCGTTGCCGAAGCGCCGCGCGTCACCGGTCAGGTTGATCGCGGTGGAGGTGGCGCCGTGGTACGAGCGGTACGCGGAGAGCACCTTGGGCCGACCGGTGTGCAGCCGGGCCATGCGGACGGCGTTCTCGACGGCCTCGGCCCCGGCATTGGTGAAGAAGATCTTGTCCAGGTCGCCGGGCGTCCGCTCGGCGATCAGCCGGGCCGCCTCGGAGCGGACGTCGACGGCGAAGCCGGGCGCGACCGTGCACAGCTTGGCCGCCTGCTCCTGGATGGCCGCGGCGACCTTGGGGTGCTGGTAGCCGATGTTCGTGTAGACGAGGGCGCTGGAGAAGTCGAGGAAGCGGTTGCCGTCGTAGTCCCAGAAGTACGAGCCCTCGGCCCCGGCGACGGCGAGCGGGTCGATGAGCTCCTGCGCCGACCACGAATGGAAGACGTGCTTCCGGTCGGCGTCCTTCACTGCGTCTTTCACTGCGCCTCGCGCCGCGTCGTCTTCCGCGGCGGCGAGGGCGTCGGCTTCTGCGTTCATAAAACGAGAGTAGTTGTCCACGATGCGGAACGGCGGCTGTGTCCGGTGGGCGGGCGGACTCGGGCGATGTGGCGGGCGCCGCGGGTTGGATCTCGATTTACCGTATTGCGGAATTCAATTTCCGCGATGTGGAATCAATGGGGAGTGGGTGATGGTCGCCGTCCTAGGATTGGCAGCCTGGGGTGGGGGTAGGTGCGGCGCTGAGCGGCGCGCGCGGAGACGGGAGGCCCTGTGGCCGAGCAGACGCGGAGGCTGGTCCTGGGAGGCGCCACGGCCGGTGTCGTGGGCCGCTGCCGGGACTTCACCCGCCGGGCGCTGGCCGACTGGCAGTGGCCGGGGGAGACCGACGCCGTCGAGGACGTGCTCCTGCTGGTCTCCGAGGTGGTCACCAATGCCTGCCTGCACGGCGGCGGCCCGCGCGAACTGGTCCTGCGGCACACCTCTGAGCTGCTGCGCGTCGAGGTCAGCGACGACAGCTCCGAGCCGCCGCGGCGGCGGCCGCCCCGCGACCGCGCGCAGCCGGGAGGGCACGGGCTGATCGTGCTGGATCGGCTCTCGCAAGGCTGGGGCTGGGAGCCGTCGGCCGACGGACGGCCGGGCAAGACCGTCTGGCTGGAGGTACCGGTCAGCGCGCCGCGGGCTCCGCAGCCGTAACGCCCACCCGGCCCGCCTCCGCCGACAGCTCGGCCGCTTCCGGCGCTTCGTCGGGCTCGTCGGTGAGCAGCCCGGTGCGCAGCCGCTCCAGGGTGCGGGCCAGCAGGCGGGACACGTGCATCTGGGAGAGCCCCAGCCGGTCGCCGATCTCGGACTGCGTCAGTTCCTGCCCGAACCGCAGCGAGAGCAGGACGCGCTCGCGCTCCGGCAGGCCGGCCAGGATCGGCTTGAGGGACTCCAGGCACTCGATGCGGTCGTACGCCGCCTCCTCCTCGCCGAGCGAGGGCCGGTCGGCGCCGGCGTCGTGGTCGCCGTCCTCCTGGACCGGCGCGTCCAGGGAGCGCGCGGAGTACGCGGACGCGGCCTTGCGGCCCTCCACCAGCTCCTCGGGCGTGACGTGCAGGTGCCCGGCGAGCTCGGTCTCCGTGGGCTCGCGGCCGAGTTCCTGCTCCAGGGCGTCGTGTGCCTTGGCCGAATCGATGCGCAGTTCCTGGAGCCGCCGCGGGACCTTGACGGCCCAGCTGGTGTCCCGGAAGAACCGCTTGATCTCCCCGGTGATCGTCGGCATCGCGAACGAGGTGAATTCCACCCCGCGCTCCGGGTCGAAGCGGTTGATGGCCTTGATCAGACCGATCGTGCCGACCTGGATGATGTCCTCCATCGGCTCGCTCCGCCCGCGGAACCGGCGGGCGGCGTACTTCACGAGGCTGAGGTTCAGCTCGACGAGGGTGTTGCGGACGTACGAGTACTCCGCGCCGCCTTCCTCCAACTCGGCCATTCTCCGGAACAGGGACACGGACAGGGCCCTGGCCTCGTCGGTCGAGACGTCTGTGAGGTCTGTACGGTGCATGGCGCTGCGCTCCTCCGACGGGTGGACCCCGGGGGAGTGCCCGGGGTGCGTCGTCGCGCTGTCCAAGGGGATATACCCCTACAAATTATCCCGTACCCCCCGTGTCCTCGCTCGTCGGTCAGGACCCCGGCCAAGGTGAGGGCATCACGACGGAACGACCGCGAGTCGACCTGACACCGTGGCAGGGATCCCGGCCCGCGCGGCCCGGCCGGCACGATCTTCTCGCTGCTCGGCCCGCCCGGCGCCGGGACGACCACCACCGTGCAGATCCTCTCCACCCTGATCGGCGCCGACGGCGGCCAGGTACGGATCGCCGGGCACGACCTGGCCGCCTCGCCCGGCGCCGTACGGTCCGCGATGGGGGTCACCGGCCGGTTCTCGGCGGTCGACAAGCTGCTCACCGCCGAGGAGAACCTCCGCCTGATGGCGGATCTGCGCCACCTGGGCAGGGCGCAGGGCCGCCGCGCCGCCGAACTGCTGGAGGCCTTCTACCTGGCCGACGTGGCCCGGAAGGTCTCCGTGACCTTCTCCGGCGGCATGCTGCGCCGCCTCGACCTGGCGATGCCCCTGATGGGCGGCCCGCAGATCATCCGCGCCGACCGGATCGCGGTCCTGGACGGCGGCAGGCTGGTCGCGGAGGGCACCGCGCACGAGCTGAAGCGGCTGGTCCCGGGCGGGCAGCTCCGCCTGGAGTTCACCGACCCGGCGCCGGCTACGAACGCGCCGCCCGCACCCCAGCAGCCGGACCGCGGCGTACGACGTGGCCTGCGCGGCATCGGCGTCCCGGGGAGGCAGAGCCGTCGGGTGCACCGGCCACAGGGCCTCGCCGGTGAGGCCGAGCGGCTCCCGGCTGGTCGCGAGGACGCGGAGCCCGGGGCACTCGCCGAGCACGCTCGAAGCGGGTCACGTCCACGTCGTCCGGCTCGACGACGAGGCGGTACCCGGCCGGATGCGATTCGACCGCCACGCCGGGCAGTGCCCGGCGCAGCCGGGACACCAGCGCCTGCAGGGCGTTCGCGGCGCCCATCGGCGGATCGTTCTCCCAGATCCCGTCGATCAGCAGCTCGGAGGCCACCAGGCGGCCCGGTTCCAGCGCGAGCAGGATCAGCAGCGTCCGCAGCCGCGCCCCGCCGACACCGGGGCCGGCCCCGTCCTCACCCCGTGCCTCAAGGGCCCCCGGCATGGAAAAAGCGCATGACGCCGTTCTGCGGGAGGCCCTGAGGCCGGAAACGCCGTGGGGCGGCGGGAGTTGGCCGCCTGATCGGGGGTGGGCCTATTTGTCCGAGTAGCTGAAGTCCCCGACGGTCCACGCACTGACGTCCGCGAGTGCGATCCGGTACATGCCGCCGGTTTCGGGGATGCCCAGGGTGCCCTGGAGGATGCGCGCCACGTGGAAGTGCAGGTGCGAGGGCGGCCCGGCGGGCGGGCCGGTGGGGCCGGGCTGTCCGGACGCTCTGAAGACCTTGGCGAACGGGACCAGCTGGTCGGAGTCCTGGAGGACCTCGGCGACGCGCTGACGCCAGACGCTCTCGGGGGCGAGGCGGCCGGTGATGACGGCGCCGCCCACCACGACGGTGAGGGACATCTGATTGGTTTGCTCCGACTCGACCATGGCAGCGAGATCGATGAGCAGGTCATCAGGGATCGACATGGGCACGGACTCTAGCAAGCGGTCAGCCCCGGACGGGGCCGCCACCCGTACGGGTGCGGGAATGCCGGTCGTTCGTGCGAGTGGTGTGCTTCAAGCAGCAGACGCGTATCGAGGAATTCCAAAAAACGCAACGGGCTGGGGCCCGCACCCCAAGGTGCGGGCCCCAGCCCGTATACGCCGGTGATTAGGCGGGAACGATGTTCTCGGCCTGCGGGCCCTTCTGGCCCTGCGTGACGTCGAAGGTAACCTTCTGGCCTTCCTGAAGCTCACGGAAGCCGGAGGAGGCGATGTTCGAGTAGTGGGCGAACACGTCAGCGCCGCCACCCTCCTGCTCGATGAAGCCGAAGCCCTTTTCCGCGTTGAACCACTTCACGGTGCCAGATGCCATGGTGAATCTCCTTTGGGGCAGTGCCCGGGATCGCACTGTGCGAGCGCCGGAGTCGCCGCGATGATTGCCCCGACCGGAAACTCAACCGGTAAATAAAAAAAGCGCCCGCCCGAAAAATCCGGTGAGAGCACTTGTAAGTTTTCGGGAACCACAACTGCAACTGGTGTCACCGTAGCACAGGGCGAAGGTCAGGGCGTGGGAATGTCGGCCATTCGGGGTCGGCGCGGCTTTAAACCTCCCTGTGCATACTCGTAATTCTGCGCCGGCGGAATCGGATATCCGTGCACGGAAGTCATATGAACGCTGCCGACGGCTTCAGGATTTTCGTGCCCGCGGCGCGTCTCCTCGTTCGGCCGGAGGGCTTCTTCGGGCCGGTCCTCCGGCGCGATGATCCGGCAAGCAGTCCCACACGTCCGGCTCCAACTCCCTTGTGATGCAGGTCACATGGAATGTTCGGAGGGTTCGCGGCCTCTTCCCGTTCGAGACGCGGTCAAGGAGGAAGTCATGAGGATCCCGGGGCAGTGGACCCAGTTGTGCCGGATCGCCCCGGCGACCCGGCCCGGCGCACGGTGACGGCGACCGAGGAGGAGCTGTCGGCGCTCGTGCGGTCCGCCCAGCGCGGCGACCGGATGGCCGTCCAGGAGCTGCTCGACCTGCTGACCCCGTACGTCGGGCGGCTGTGCGGGCCGATCGCGCTGCAGGACGGACCGGACGCCACACAGGAGGCGCTGATCGCGGTCTTCCGGAACATCGGGCGGCTGCGGGAGCCGGCCGCGCTGTTCGGCTGGGTGCGCGTGATCGCCGTACGGGAGGCGGTGCGCATGGCCCGGGCCGGGGCGCGGACCGTGGCCGACCCGCTCGACGAGGTTCCGGCGCGGGGCGATCCGCAGCTCGCGGCCGACGTGCGCGACGTGCTGGAACGGCTCTCCCCGGCGCACCGCGCCGTGCTGGTCCTGCGCGACCTCGAAGGGCTGGACGAGCACGCGGTCAGCGCTCTGCTCGGGGTGCCCGAACCCACCGTGCGGACCCGGCTCTTCCGGGCCCGCCGCAACTTCCGGAAGGCGTGGGAACGTTGAACGACTCCTGGCCGGTCGCCGAACTCGACGCCGTCCGCAGGCTGCGGGTGATCGCCCGCACCACCCCGGGCGCCGGCTTCGCCGAGCACCTCCTCGCCGCGCCCTTCGACCGGGTCTGGGGCCTCGCCTCGGACCTGGAGGACCAGCTGCCCCGGCTCATCACCGACATCAGTTCCTTCACGGTGACCTCGGCCGCCGGTGAACGCCTCGAAGCCCGGGCCCGCAGCCCGCTCGGCATGCGGGCGCGTTTCGACATCGTGCTGCGGCCGGGCTGGTGCCTCATGCAGAGCCGGTTCGTGGTCGGCGGAATGGCCGCCGTGCCGGAAGGGCACGGGACCCGGTTCGCCTTCTTCGGCGGCCTGCGCCTGCCCGGCATCGGCGTGGCCGACCGGGCGTTGCGCCCGCTGATGGCGCCGCTGGCCGCGAGGGTGCTGGGGCGCCTCTGTGACCAGCTGGAACCGTGAACGGGCACCCCCCGCGGAGGCCGCCGCGGGGCTCTGTACGCTGTGCGGGATTCTGCCCTGAGCGTGTTCAAAAACATCCCAAAAGGGGGTCCGGTGCGCAACCGCCGACTCGTTCTCTCCGCCGCCTTCATCGCGGCCGGTGTCGGTCTCATACCGGGCACGGCCCAGGCCGATCCCGCCGCGTCCGGTACGGCCGGTGCGCCCAAGCTGGCCGCTCCGGACGTCAACCTCGACGACGCCGCGGCGCGCAGCTTCAAGACGTTCACCAGCCCCGCGGACCGTACGGTCCGAAAGACGCTGTCCGCCCCGCAGAACAAGGCGGCCGCCGCCCCGATGACCGCGGGTACCGTCGCTGGCAACCCCAACCTCGCGGTCGCCCTGGGCGCCGAGAACAGCAGCGCGCACGGGCTGCAGCTGAAGTCCACGATCACCAGTGAGGCCGCCTCGCTCAAGGTCACCATCGCCTGGGGCGACGGGACCACGGACACGGCCGACGCCGCCGGTTCCACCGTGCTGACCACGCCGCACATGTACGCCGAGGTCGGCTCGTACAAGGTCACCGTCACCGTGGTCGACGCCGCGAACAACACGCAGGCCGTCAACCAGCTCGACGTCGTCACCGAGGGCTCCGACTTCACCCCGTACGCCCCGACCCGCCTCCTGGACACCCGGTCGGGCATCGGCGCGCCCAAGGGCAAGGTGCCCGCGTACGGCACGACCCGCGTCAAGGTCGAGGGCAACGGCTCGATCCCGGACAACGTCACCGCCGTGGTCCTCAACGTCACCGTCACCAACACCACCAGCGGCGGGCACATCACCGCCTACGCCAAGGACGCCGATCGGCCGACCTCGTCGAACGTCAACTTCTCGGCCGGCCAGACGGTCCCGAACCTGGTGATCGTGCCGGTCAGCCAGGACGGCTACGTGGAGCTGTACAACGCCGGCTGGGAGTCGGTCGACCTGCTCGCGGACGTCACCGGCTACTTCACCCAGACCGCGTCCAGCGGCTACACCCCGATGGCGCCGACCCGCTTCGTCGACACCCGCGAGGGCCTCGGCACCGCGAAGGGCCAGGTCGCCGGGCAGGCGACCTTCAGCACGCAGATGAGCGGCCTGCGCGGCGTCCCCCAGGGCGTCAAGGCCGTCGCGCTCAACGTGACCGTCACCAACCCGAAGGAGGACGGCCACCTGACCGTCTTCCCGAGCGGGCAGGCGGCTCCGTCCACCTCCAGCGTGAACTTCACCGCCGGCCAGACCATCGCCAACTCGGTGATCGTGCCCGTCGGCCCCGACGGCAAGATCAGCGTCCGCAACGGCGCCTGGGCCGGGACCGACGTGGTCGTCGACGTCGTCGGCTACTACGGCCCCGACGGCAAGGGCGCCTACCTGCCGCTGGATCCGCTGCGCCTGGTCGACACCCGTGACCCCGGCAGCCCGGTGTACGGGCCGCTGGAGGGCCAGAGCTACATCTACGTGCCGTTCTCCGACACGGAACCGGGCATCTCGGGCTTCGTGCTGAACACCACGGTCACCAACACCCAGGGCGGCGGGTACCTCACGGTCGCCCCGGACCCGAACACGTCCGGCCAGTACGAGAACGGGACGGAGGCCTGGCCGACCCCGCCCAACTCCTCCAACCTGAACTGGACGCAGGGCAGGACCGTCCCGAACCTGGTCCAGGCGAGCACCGGTGCCAACGGCATCGTCGACTTCTGGAACCGGGGCTGGGACAACATCGACCTCGTCGTCGACGTCTTCGGCTACTACGACACCAAGTAACCGCGGCCCGGGGCGCGCCGGGGCGTCAGGCTCCGGCGCGCAGCCGCTCCGCCTCCTCGGTGAGCCAGGCCGGGCGGACCATCTCGACGTTGCGCCCGGTGCCGTCGGCGGCCCGGACCAGCGCGTCGGCGGCCTCCCGCGGGCCGGGCACCGCCCGGGCGCGGGCCGCCTCGGCGAGCGCTCCTGCCGCCGCGGCCTCCGCCGCCCCGGCGAGTTGCAGCGAGGCGGCCGCGCGCTCGGCCGCCTCGGCCGCCTGCCCGTACCGGCCGCCGGTCCAGTACGCCCACGCCGTGTTGTAGAGGCAGACGCCCTCGGTGCGCGGGTTCTCCATCGCCGACGCCGCGCCGAGCGCCGCCTCCAGCGATGCCAGGGCCTCGTCGACCCGCCCCAGCGCGAGGAGCGCCACGCCCTTGGCGTTCAGCGCGTAGTCGGTCGCTTCCTGGACGCCCGCGTCCCGGTAGGCGGCGACGGCCCTGTCGCCCGCCGTGATGGTCTCCTCCCACCGGCCCAGGGTCAGCAGGGCCGTGAAGCGGGCGTTCCACGAACGGGCCTCGGTGAGCGGGTCCCCCGACGTACGGGCGAGTTCGCTCAGCCGGTCGGCGCCGGCCAGGGCCGCCGCGCCGTCGCCCAGGGTGCTGTGGGCGAGGCTGAGGCCCAGGAGTGCGTGCACCTCGGCTTCGGCGTCGCCGTTCTCGTGGGCCAGGTCGCCGGCCCGGGCCAGCGGGCCCATGGCGGCGTCGAGGCGGCCCAGCTGACGGTGGGCGTCGCCCAGGCCGAACATGGCGTCCTGCAGGGCCCGGCGGTCGTCGAGGCGCTCGGCCAGACCGGCTGCCTCGGTGAACAGTTCGGCCGCGTGTGCCAGCGGGCCTCCGCTCAACCGGGCGTGCCCGAAGCTGATGAGATGGGCAAGACGTGCCCGGTCGTCGGTCAACTGTCCCTCCAGTGTCAGGTGCATCGAGATGGCCGCGAGCACCGATCCGTGCCGGACCATCCATCGTGTGATCGAGCCGAGCACCAGCGCGGCGCCGTCCATGTCACCGGCGCGCACCCGGTGGTCGAACTCGCGCCGGTACGGCTGGACGTCGTCCAGGCCGCGCCATTCCGGCCGGGGCGGGGCGATGCTCGCGTACCAGTCGGCGGCCCGCCGCTCCAGGGACCGCCGTCCGAGGACGCCTTCCCGCGGCATGGCGCCGTATGCGAGGTCGGCGTCCATCGGGTGCAGCGCGACGGTGCGGGTGGCCCGGTCCACCGACAGCATGCGCATGCGCAGCAGGTCGGACAGGACCGGTGCGACGCCGGAGCGGCCGGGACCCGGGACGGCACCGAGGTCTGTACCGCTGTCCGTACCGAGGCTCGCCATGATCCACTCGACCGCCTCGCGCGGTACGGGCGTGCGCAGCACCGCGAGGACGTTCAGCACGCCGCGGCCCTCGGGGCCGAGCCGCCGGTACCGGTCCTGGGCGAGCCCCGCGACCACGTCTCCGCGCAGGGTGAAGTCCTCCAGGACCTCCTGCAGCGTCGGCAGCGCCAGCGTGTCGTCGGCCATGGCGCCCACCAGCAGCTCCAGCGCACGCGGTACCCCGTGGACGTGGACCGCGGCCCGCAGCAGCTGCTCGTCGGACAGCTGCGCCACACCGAGGCTCCCGTCCTGGTCGAGCTCGCGCAGCAGCGCGACGGACTCGCCGGGCGGCAGACCGTCGGACAGTTCGACCTCCGCGGCGAAGCGGCGCAGCTCGGGGGCGAGCCGTAGCGGTATCTGCGAGGTGACGAGCAGCCGGGGCGTGGACCGTGCCCGGAAGAGGCAGTCGAAGAAGACCGCGAGTTCCTCGGCTGCCTCGTCGAGCGTGCCGTCGTCCTGGAGCCGGTCCTCCAGGTTGTCCATCAGGATGACGACGAGCCGGTCTCCCATCGCGGCGAACAGCTCGCCGATCTTGTCCTGTACGGGGCGGCCCGTGGCCCAGACGTCCAGCAGCCGTGCCTCGTCCTCGGGGCCGAGTGCGCGGGCGCAGTCGAAGTAGATGCGCTCCAGGGAGATGCCCGACGTACGGGTGCTCAGGTTGACCAGCCCCGACGGAGCGGACGCCCGCGAGTGGCCCGGCCACTCGCCCCGCTCCAGCAGCTCCATGACCTTGGCCGCTACGGCGCTCTTGCCCATGCCCCGGCGGCCGGTGACGGTGACCATGCGGACGGCGGGATCCGAGAGGAGCCGGCCGATCGTCTCGCGGGCCTCGGTCCGGTCCTTGAACAGCTCCAGACCGTGCGTGACGGGCAGCCCGATGACCCTCGAACCCGCCTGGCGGGGGCGGGGTCCGGCGACCCCCTGGCCGGGAACCACGTCCGGCAGGGCCTGCGGGTCACCGATCGCCAGCAGCCCGGCCAGCTCGGCCCGGCGCTGCTCGCCGACCCGGTGCAGGGTGTGGTCGATGCGGGCCGCCGCCAGCCGGCCCATCCCTTCCCAGCGGTGGTGTTCGGCGACGACCCCGACGATGTGGGGCCCGGCCCATACGGCGGCGCCCGACATCCCCGACCACGGCGACACCTTGGGGTCGGGGTCGGCGGCCGCCACCGGGACGGTGATCTCCAGGGTGCCGGTCCGCAGGTTGGACAGGGCCGCCACGGTCCCGTCCGCCTGGTGCAGCTCGCGGAACTGCCGCCCGTCGGGGGTGCGTCGCCGCTTCCACAGCGGGAATCCCGCGGCGTGTACACCGATGACGGCGTGCCGGTCGTCGCCGACGCGCCCGAACCGGGCGGGCGGGACGGGCGGGTCGCCCGGCCGGGGCGCGAAGGCCAGCACGGACACGTCGGTGCCGGCGTCCGACCAGGCCACGGTCGCCTCGGCGGCCCACTGCCCCGGCCGGCCGGCGTCGAAGCGCACCTGGACGCCGGCGGCTCCGGCCACCACGTGGTGGGCGGTCAGCACCACCGCGTCGCCGACCCGGTAGCCCGAGCCGCGCCGCCCGCCGCCGTCGGCGGTGGTGACGATGACCTCCGCGATGCGGTGCGGATCCAGTCCGCCGCTCCCGTCCGAACCGTCAGTGCTCACCGTCAGTCCTCACCCAGCAGCTCGTCCCCGGAGATCAGCGCCATCTGGTCGGGCGCGTCCGCCCGTACCGGCTGCAACGTCAGCGTCAGCTTCTGCGTGACCGTGGTCGACCGCTTGGCCGTGGCGCCGGCGTCGAACACCCAGAACCTGACCTTCACCCCCGGTTCGCTGGTCCGCTCCACCCCGACGGTCAGCTCCAGCTCCACCCGCTCCGCCTTGAACCGCAGGCCTGATTCGTCGCCTTCCGACATGGCACGGCTCAGCTCCTGGCGCAGCTGCGTGATCATGTCCGCCAACTCGACCGCATCGTTCACAAGCAGGGCCCCCAACCGGCTCTTCTGGTCAACTGCCCACTCGGGCACGCCACATCATCACGCATCGGCCCCCAGCCCCGTCCACCCAGGGCCGGGAGAACGCGGTGGGCGGCGACCACCGGCATTGACCGTGTGTGAGCGTAAGGATGCGAAACGTAGCCGACCGTGCATATTGTGCTATGTGTGGCGAAAGGTCCCTTACGCCTGCTCTGTCTCGTCGAGGAAGGTCTCTCATGAAGCGTTTCCCGGTGATCGGCGTGCTCTGCGTCAGCGCGTTGTTCGGTCTCGCCGCGTGTTCCGACGACACCTCGCCCGAAGAGGAGGCGACCAAGGCCGCGGCCGACCTCTGCACCGACCTGACCTCGCTGAAGGCGGACAACGCCAAGCTGAAGGCCCTGAGTCCCGCCACCGCGACCAAGGACCAGATCAAGGACGCCGTCGACGCCGTCAAAGAGGACTGGTCCAACGTCAAGGAGAACGCCCAGCAGCTGAAGGAGGCGGAGCGGGCCGCTGTCCAGGACGCCGCCGAGAACCTCAAGAAGGCGTACGAGGACCTGCCGGGAGACACGACCGGCAAGGACGCGCGCACCCAGCTGCAGCCGCAGATCGAGAAGCTGGACCAGGCCACGACGAATGCCTCCACCGGCCTCCGGTGCCGCTGAACCGGCTGAACCCCGCCTAGGGCAGGACCTCACGCCCGGGAGGCAGTAGTTCGGTGACGACGAAGGCGGCCACGGCCGCCAGGATCACCACCGGCATCATCGCGTAACTGCCGAGCAGCAGGATCACCAGGACCGCGCTGCCCACCGGCAGCCGCAGCGTGGCGGCCGCGGCCGCCGCCATGCCCACCGCCATCCCGGGTACGACCCCCAGGCCGGGCAGGGGCGAGAGCAGGACGCCCACCGCGGCTCCGATGAAGAGCGCGGGGAACACGGGGCCGCCGCGCAGGCTGCCGAGGCAGAACGCGTAGGCGGCGCCCTTGAACAGCACGACGGCGAACAGGGCGCCGATACCCCAGGCGTGCGGGTCGGCGGCCAGCGCGGCGAGGCCCGCCTGGCCGGACGAGGCGACCTCGGCGGGGGAGCGGCCGGTGATCAGTGCGTAGAGGCAGGCGCAGACCGCGGCGCCCAGGGCGCACTGGACGGTCCGTACGAGGCGTCGCTCCGACGTGACGTACGCGGCGAGCCGCCGGGCCCCGGCCAGCAGGGGATGGATCGCGGCGGCGAGGGCGACGGCGATGACCAGCGTCCAGGCCACGTCCGCCAGGTCCAGACGGGGGGCCGGGGCGAACAGCTTCAGGGTCAGGTCCCCCGTCTCCAGCCCCGTCCAGCGTCCGAGTCCCGTGAACACGAGGGCCCCGATTCCGCTGGACAGCATGACGGGCAGCATGACCGCGAACAGCCGCGGCCCGCCCACGCCCGCCAACTCCATCAGCAGCACCGCCGCGATCAGCGGGTTGCCGAAGATGGCGGAGACGGCCGCGGCGGCGCCGGCCGCGCCCAGCAGCGCGTTGCTCTGCGGGGTCGCGGGCGCCTGTGCGAGGTCCCGGAACACCAGGGCCAGTCCGCCGCCCAGGGCGATCAGCGGGGCCTCCGGCCCCAGCACGGCGCCGAACGGCAGGCTGGCGGCCGCCGCGAGCACGACCCCGGGCAGCGCCGCGGGCACGGCGCCCACCGTGTGGAGTCCGGCCGCGGGTACGTGGCCGCCCGCGCCGGGCAGGTGCGTGGCGATCAGGCCCACCGCGATCCCGGCGAAGAGGAGCAGGGGGAGCGGCCACCACCAGGGCGGGGTGTCCCGGCCCATGGCCTGCGGCAGGTCCGCCCACAGCACGTGCTCCAGTTCGTGCAGCGCGGCGAGGAACCAGAAGGAGGCGAGGGACACCAGGACGCCGACGAGGGCGGAGAAGGCGAGTGTCTTCAGGTACCCGGCGCTGCGGAGCATGTGGCGCAGGACGTCCGCCTCTTGAGGCTGGGTGCCGCTGACGGGCGGGTCGGATCGGGGTCGCTGCTCCGTCATGGGTCACTTCCTTTCCCTCTCGATGGTCCACCCGGGGGGTCCCCTTCGCCGCCGGGGGCCGGGGCGGCCGTGTCCCGCCGCGCGATTCCGATCCGGACGGCGCTGAAGAGGACCTTGGCGATCACGCCCACCAGGATCAGGTCGAGGGTCATCTGGGCGGTGGTCATGATGCGGGAGGTCTGGGTGGTGGGCGTGATGTCACCGAAGCCGACGGTCGCGAACACCGTGACGGTGAAGTACAGCGCGTCCGTGCGGTCCAGGGGCTCCGAGAAGGAATGCGGCGCCTGCTCTTCGAGCAGGTAGTACGCCGCGGAGAAGAGCAGCAGGAACAGCGGCACCGCGGTGGAGAGCGCTTCGATGGCGCGCAACCGCGGATACTCCGAACGGGTGATGGTGATGATCTGCCAGGTGACGAGCCCTCCGAAGGTCGCCAGACCGAGCGCGAGCGTGACGACGATGGAGACGTCGAGCCCGCCGTCCAGCGGGCTCAGGTAGTACAGCGCCGTGAGCAGGCAGGCCGAGCCCAGTGAGCGGATCAGGTGACCTGCCGTCACGCGACGGCGCCGCCGGTACGACGCGTCGGCGGGGCCATGTCGCCCGGGTGCCTTGCGTTCCATGGCTTCAGGAGAAGGGGGCGGAGCACATCGCGCGACCGGAGCGGCCCGCGTCCGTGCCTCAGCGCGTGAGCTCGTACAGGCTCCTGCCCACCAGCCACAGTCCGAGGACGAGGCAAGTGACCACGATGGCGGGGTCCTTGTGGTCCGACAGCCACGTCCGCAAGCCCGTCAGCGCCCGCCCGGCCTTCTCGGGCGCGAACACCATGTACAGCTCCATGGCCAGGAGGCTGGAGGTGGCGAGGAGGCAGAAGGCCAGGAGCGCCAGGAACGACTCGCTGTGGCTGAGGTTCGCGTCCACGACGGTGGCGGCTGCCGCACCGACCATGCCCCAGGGCTGCAGGAGCACCGCGAGCCCGGCCGCCGACCACGCGGTGACCTGGTCCATCCGGGACGTGTGCGAGTTCTGGGAGGAGTCGGATCCGGGATCCGGGGCGGAACCCGGGGCGGAGCCGGATGCGGTGTCGGGTGCGGCGTCCGGTGCGGTGTCCGGTCCACCGCGGCTCCGGCGGCGACGTCTGCGTTCGCTGTAGACGACGAGCCCGATGCCGATGGCCAGTTTCGCCGCCAGCCCGGCGGTGGAGGGGGGCGACCTGGGCGCGGGCGGCTCGCCGCCGGTGAGGAGGAGCACGATGGCGATCACGGCGACGAGGCACGCGAGCCAGGCGAGGATGAACGCGAGACCTTTCCACAGGCCCTTGGGCGCCGACAGCACCAGCACGAACGCCATGACGGGCAGCGGGTAGATGGTGATGACGAGGCCGATGACGAGTAGGTCAAGCAGCATGGTGTCCATGGTCGTCCGACCCTGCGGCCGGTTGCAAAAGATATGAAATGTGCTCCGAAATGCGGACGCTGAGTACCGGCTGTATCAATGAAGTACCCGCATGCATGATCGGAGCGAGCATGGACGACTATCCGCTTCTCAACATCTTCTGGACGATGCTGTGGCTCTTCCTGTGGGTCCTGTGGTTCTTCCTCCTCTTCAAGGTCATCACGGATATCTTCCGTGACCACAGCCTCGGTGGCTGGGGGAAGGCGGGATGGCTCATCTTCGTGATCCTGCTGCCGTTCCTCGGCGTGTTCGTCTACCTCATCGCCCGCGGATCCGGCATGGGCCAGCGGGACTTGAAGCAGTACAAGGAGAACGAGCAGGCCTTCCGCAGCTACGTCCAGGAGGCGGCGGGACCCGGGGGCGGTTCGGCGGAGGAGCTGAGCAAGCTCGCCGCGCTCAAGAACAAGGGCGACATCACCCAGGAGGAGTACGACCGCGCCAAGGCGAAGCTCCTGGCGTGAGCGGTCGCGTCAGCGCCACTTCGACGGCTGCAGGCCCCGCCCTTCCGGGCGGGGCCTGCAGCCGCTCTCGGGACCCGGCCCCTCACGCGCCGATGCGCACCAGGGCGAGCGTGATGTTGTCCGGACCTCCGGCTTCGATGGCCGCCTTCCACAGCTCGAAGGCGGCCTTGCCGTCGTCGTGCACGCGCAGCAGGTCGTCGATCACGTCGTCGGGCAGCGGGTCGGTCAGCCCGTCGCTGCACACCAGGTAGCGATCGCCCGTGGACAGCGGGAAAGCCGCCACGTGGGGGGTGATGGGGCTGAGCCCGGGGCTGCCGCCGAGCGTCTGGGTGACGGCCGACGTGGTGCGATGGCCGGGCGCGGGCGGCGGACTGTCGTCCACGCTGACCTGGTGCAGCCCGTCCTCGGTCGCGTGGAACACCTTGCTGTCGCCGACGTTGAACGCCAGCAGGGACTCCGCCAGTACGAGGGCCCCGGCGACCGTGGTTCCCATGGCGGCCAGATCCGGACGGCCGTCGGTGGCCGAGTACACCGCGTCGTTGCAGCGGTTCAGCGCGTCACTGATCGCCTCCGCGCTGTCCAGCGCCGGGCCGAGCGAGGCGAGCTCGCGGACGACCAGCTCGCTGGCGACCTCGCCGGCCGGCTGCCCGCCGAGCCCGTCGGCGACGGCGACGACGAGCGGTCTGCCGAGGGGGAACAACAGCGTCTGGGGGCTCAGGGTCACGGTCCCGCACAGTGTCCACGGGCCGACGGCCAGGCTGTCCTCGTTGTGGTCACGGATCAGCCCGACATGGCTCAGGGCGGTCACAGCTATGTACGCCACCACGACGACCCGCCTCTCCGCAACGGCAGACGCAGCACTCCCCTCCCATTGTCACGCTGCTCGGCTGTGCCGCCGCTCGGCATGCGGTGTGCGACCGGCCGGAGCACGCTGGTCGTGGGGCCCGAGGAAAGGACTGCTCGAGATGTTCGCGAGGCTGAGCACCTACCAGGGATCACCGGTTCCCGCGACGGGAGACCTGAGCGCGCATTCGGAGGCGATCGTCCAGCAGGTCCAGGACGTTCCGGGCTTCCGGGGCGTGTACTACCTCGTCGACCGGGCCTCGGGAAAGGCCAAGTCGCTGACCTTGTGGGAGGACGAGCAGACCATGCGGGCGAGCGAGGACCGGGCCGCCCGGATCCGTGAGGAGACGGCGCAGCGCGAAGGCCAGCGGATCGTCTCGGTCGAGCACTTCGAGGTGGCCTTCAGCCGCCTCCAGCCGTAGCCGCCCCCGGGGCCTCCCGGGGCGTCCCGGGCGCGGATTGGCCCAGGATTCCCGCGGGGAAATGGCGCTACGGACCGGGCTGCCCCGCTCCTAGCCTGAGCCGGTGACCAACAGAGTCGATTTCTTCTTCGATCCCATCTGCCCGTTCGCCTGGATCACTTCCCGCTGGATGCTGGAAGTCGAGCGCCACCGCGACCTCGACCTCACCTTCCGCGTCATGAGCCTGTCCGTTCTCAACGAGGGCCGCGAAGACCTTCCCGAGCGCTACCGAAGGCTCCTCGCCACGAGCTGGGGGCCCGTACGCGTCTGCACCGCCGCGGCGCAGGAGCACGGCGAGGAGGTTCTGCGCGGCCTCTACACGGCACTCGGCACCCGCCTCCACAACGAGGACCGGGCCGCCGACGCCACCGTCATCAGGGAGGCCCTGGCCGAGGCCGGCCTCCCCGAGGACCTGGCCGACGCGGCGGACGGCACCGAGTACGACGACGCGTTGCGCAAGAGCCACCACGAGGGCATGGACCCCGTCGGCGAGGAGGTCGGCACCCCCACCATCCACATCGACGGCACCGCCTTCTTCGGCCCGGTCCTCACCTCGATACCGCGCGGCCAGGACGCGGTCCGCGTCTTCGACGGCGTCCGGCTCCTGGCCGGCTACCCGAAGTTCTTCGAACTCAAGCGGACGCGGACGGGAGCGCTCGACTTCACCTGACCGGGCCCGGTGCCGGCGCCCGCCCCGCCCGCGGAGTGATCCGGGTCACGTGCTGTCACAGGGATCGGCCGCGCGGTGTCTTGTGGTCGAACCCCTGAAGACGGAGGAGACACCATGACTGGGCACACCGATGTGGTCGTGATCGGCGGCGGGTACGCGGGCGTCATGGCCGCCAATCGCCTGACGCAGCGCGACGACGTGACCGTGACGCTGATCAACCCGCGCGGGACCTTCGTGCACCGCATCCGTCTGCACCAGCTGGTGGGCGGGTCCGACGACGCGGTCGTCGACTACCGAGAGGTCCTGGCCGAGGGCGCGCGGCTGGTGGTCGACGCCGTGACCCGGATCGACGCGGCCGGGCGCAGCGTGACGCTGTCGTCGGGCCGAACGCTGGGCTACGACTACCTGGTCTACGCGGTGGGCAGCGGCAGCGCCGACCCGCGCGTGCCCGGGGCGGCCGAGTTCGCCTACCCGATCGCCGACCTGGAGGAGGCGCAGCGGCTGCGGCCGGTTCTCGACGCCGCGCCCGCCTCGGCCGCGGTGACCGTTGTCGGAGCCGGTCCGACCGGCATCGAGACCGCCGCCGAGCTGGCGGAGCAGGGGCGCGCGGTGACCCTGGTGTGCGGCGGGGTGCTGGGCCCGTACCTGCACCCGCGCGGCCGGCGCTCGGTGGCCGGGCGGCTGAAGGCGCTCGGGGTGACCGTGGTCGACGGCCCCGGCACCGAGGTGACGGCGGTGACCCGTGACGCCGTGCTGCTCGGGTCAGGCCGCGAGCTGCCGAGCGCGGTGACCATCTGGACCGCCGGCTTCGGCGTGCCGGACCTGGCCGCGCGCAGCGGGCTGAGCACGGACGTCCTGGGCCGCCTGCTCACGGACGAGACGCTGACCAGCGTGGACGACGAGCGCATCGTGGCGGCCGGGGACTCGGCGGCGCCGTCGAACCTGCCGCTGCGGATGAGCTGCCAGGCCGCGATGCCGCTGGGCGCGCGGGCCGCCGACACGGTGCTCAGCCGGATCGCGGGTGAGCAGCCTGCGACCCTCAACCAGGTGTTCGCCGGCCAGTGCATCAGCCTGGGCCGACGCGCCGGCATCTTCCAGTTCGCGCACAAGAACGACACCGCGCTGTGGTTCCACATCGACGGCCGCCCTGGCGCGAAGCTCAAGGAGTTCGTGTGCAAGGGCGTCGTCAAGCACCTGGCGGACGAGGCACACAAGCCCGGTGGGTACAGCCTGCACCGCGCCTCGGGAGGGGGCACGCGCCAGCAGCTGCTGGAGGCCGGGCGCGGCGAGGCGTTGGCCATTTCCTGAACGGGGCGTTGGCCATTTCCTGAACGGGAACGGGCAGGCTGGGCTACCACCGGCACCACCATCGCCGTACGCGAAGAGGGGACCCAACCGTGGATGCACGATCGGCCGTCGTCGGCCGCCAGGACCGGCCGCGAGGAAGGGGGTTCGCGATATGAGCGACCACGCCACCGACCCGGCGACCGAGACGTTCGTCGCCCACCGCAATCTGCTCTTCACCGTCGCCTACGAGATGCTCGGCTCGGCCGCCGACGCCGAGGACGTCCTCCAGGAGACCTGGCTGCGGTGGGTCCAGGTCGACCTGGAGCAGGTGCGCGACCAGCGCGCCTACCTGGTCCGGATCACGACCCGGCAGGCGCTCAACCGGCTGCGCACCATGTCGCGCCGGAAGGAGTCGTACGTCGGCCCGTGGCTGCCGGAGCCGCTGCTCACCGCGCCGGACGTGGCCCAGGACGCCGAGCTCGCCGAGAGCGTGTCGATGGCGGTCATGCTCGTCCTGGAAACGCTGTCTCCGACCGAGCGGGCCGTGTTCGTGCTGCGCGAGGTCTTCGACGTCGGCTACGACGAGATCGCGGCCGCCGTCGACAAGAGCCCCGCGGCAGTCCGCCAGATCGCCCACCGCGCCCGCCGGCACGTCGATGCCCGCCGCCCGCGCGAGGTGGTCTCCCAGAGCGAGACCCGGGCGGCCCTGGAGTCGTTCCGGCGCGCCCTCGACGGCGGGGACCTGCAGGGCCTGCTCGATGTCCTCGCGCCCGAGGTCGTCCTGATGAGCGACGGCGGAGGCATCAAGCAGGCCGCGGTGCGGCCGATCGTCGGCTCCGACAAGGTGTCCCGCTTCATGGTCGGCGGGCTGGGCAAGAACCAGCTCCCGATCGCCGTCGGCATCACCGTCGTCAACGGCAGCCCGGCACTGGTCGTACACCTGGACGGGGAGCTGGACGGCATCATGGCGGTCCGCGTCGAGGACGCCCGCATCACCGGCCTCTACTACGTCCGCAACCCGGAGAAGCTCTCCCACGTCCAGTCCGGGATCCCGCTCACCCTGCGCTGAAATCCCGGCGGGCAGGGGTCCTTCGGGAAGCCGGTGCCCAGCCGTGGGCGTCCCGGGCCGGTGGTCGCCCACTGAACTCCATGAACGGGACTCTGGGCGGGGCGACGTACGGGGTGTACATGGCGGAGTACGCCACGCTCGCGGAACCGATGAGAGCCGACAGGGCGACTCCGGTCGCGAAGCTCCTGGGGTGCGGAATCCCCCGCCAGACCCTCTGCCGGCCCACTTCCCACAGCGCCCAGGCGGACCACGCCACCAGGGCGGTCCAGAGCCAGAACAGCCCGGCGCGATATCCCCCCTCCCACTGCAGGATCAGGAACATCAGGCTCGTGACGGTCACGATGACGACGCCCAGCAGCACGCACTGCCCCGAGTACCGGGTGGCCCGCTTGCCCCAGTGGTCGACGACCGCTGCCGCCGCGACCGTCTCCACCAGCGCCCCGGCGAGGAACACCACCTCCATGACCCGGCCGGCGAAGGTCAGTGCCCTCAGGGCGTCCGAGAGCCCCACCCGGAAGAGCACGGCGGCGGACACCAGGAGCCCGAGCATCATGAAGCCGCCTTGGGCGCGCCTGCGCCAGGGACGGTCCGGCCACAGGCCAGGGTCGGCCCGCCACCGGACCTGCCCCGGATGGCCGAGGTCGATGTCCGCGGGCACCCCGGCCCGCCGCAGCACCCGGCGGAGTCCCGCGGGGACCACGCCCGGCCCACGATCTGCCCGGCGACGCCGACCTCGCGCAGCCCCCGGCCGTCGGGTGCGTGCACGATGACCTGTGGCCGGCTGGGCGTCATGCCACCAGGATCGGCGCGGCGCGAGGGCGTCGCAGCGGGCATGGGCATCCCGGTGACCCCCGCGCCGCGGTACGCGAGCGCGGGCGGAGCGCCAACCGCTGCTCCGGCAGGGCGAATTCACACCCAGGTGTAGGTCCTACGCGTCGACCGCGGCCGGGTCGAGGGAGTCGACGTCTTCCATGAAGCTGAGCATCCGGGCGTTGACCAGGTCGGGGTGGTCGATCTGCGGGCCGTGTCCCGTCGCGGCGACGATCTCGGCGCGGGCGCCGGGTATCAGGCGCGGCACCCGTTCCAGCTGGCGCTTGGGGTGTACGAGCAGGCTGCGCTTGCCCATGATCAGGTAGAACGGCGTCCGGATGGAGCCCAGCTCTTCGTCGGACAGCGGCAGCGGGGCGGGGCGGCGGATCCGGAAGGCCCTCACCCCGGCCTGGACAAACCTGCGCAGTTCCGGGACGACGAGGACCGGCTGTTCGAGCCAGGAGGCGAGGCGCGGGCGCAGTGCCTTGGGGGCGAAGGTGGCGAAGAGGCTGGCGAAGATCCAGACGAAGAAGCGCAGGCCCACCTTTTCCAGGCCGCCCGGGTCGAGGGCGGTGACCGAGGCGAGCCGGCCGGGCCGCAGGTGCACCTGGTTGATGACCAGCCAGCCTCCGTAGGAGGAGCCGACGAGGTGGACCCGGTCCAGCCCGAGCGCGTCGAGCGTCTCGTCCATCCACTGGGCGGCACGCTCGGGCTGCCACATGGGCTCGCGATGCACGCTGCGGCCGGGGTCTCCGGGGGTGTCGAGGGCGTAGACGGGGCGTTCGGCGCTGAGTGCGCGGGTGTTGGGGTACCACTGGGCGGAGCAGCCGCCGGAACCGTGGATCAGGACGACCGGCGTACGGGACTCGGCCGCCGGGTCCGTGGGCCCGTACCGGTACACGTGCGTGGTGCCGAAGCTGGTCTCCACGTCCGTCTCGGAGCGGGCGGGCGCACCCATCGCGTAGAGCGCGTCGCATGCGGCGAAGTAGCGGTCGCGCAGTTCGTCGTTCACGTAGCGGCCGATGTCGCGGCGCACACGGGTCGTGTTCTCGGGCACGGGGCACCTCCGGAAGGATCCGTTCTTCGTGATACGAGCGTACCATGATGATGGTACGGCGGTACCATAAAGAGGTCCGGCGTGAGCCGGACCGCGAACCCACCACCGACGTGCGGAGAGACCGGCACATGCCAAAGCGCGTGGACCACGAGGAACGGCGCGCCCAGATCGCCGAGGCGCTCATCCGTGTCGCCGGACGGCGCGGGCTGCACGCCGTCGGCATGCGGGACGTGGCCGCCGAGGCCGGCGTGTCACTCCGGCTGGTGCAGTACTACTTCGAGACCAAGGAGAAGCTGCTCTTCTACGGGCTCCAGCACCTGACCGACCGCTTCACCGCGCGGGTGGGCGCCCGCCTCGGTGCCGCCGGTCCGAACCCGGGCCCCCGCGCGACCATCGAGGCGCTGCTGCTGGCGTCCCTCCCGACGGATGAGGAGAGCCGCACCTTCCACCTCCTCTACAGCTCCTACTCGATCCTGTCCGTGACCGACGAGGCGCTGGCCGCCCAGCCCTTCATCGACAACCCCGACGCCGCCGAGAACGCCCTGACCGGCCTGCTCGAACGGGCCCAGGCGTCAGGCCTGGCCGATCCCGGCATCGACGCGCGCACGGAGGCGATCAGCCTGCTCGCGATGACCGCGACCATGGGCACCAGCATCCTCGTGGGCCAGCGCGGCCCCGAGTCGGCCATCGCGGTACTCCATCACCACCTGGACCGGATCTTCGCCACTGCCGAGAGCGGGGACCCGGACGACGAAGCAGACCCGGCTCGCTGACCTGGGCCCCGCTCTACGAACTCGCGCCGCGGCTCCCGGCCTTCCGGCCGGTCGGCGGTTGCCCGAGGGCCGGCAGACCCGCCGTACCCGCGATCAGCCGGGCGAGCCCCCCGCCGTTCGGCGGGGGCAGGACCCCACCGGACGGCGGCAACGCCGGATCGGCGGTCCTTCCCATGGATGACATTTCATGATCGGCGCGATGGGAGCATGGCCAACAAGGTCCTCCCGCTGACCACGAGAGGGCTGCACCAGCGTCTTGTACACGAACGAATCGGGGGATTCCTGATGCTCGAGGCTGCCCGCAGTTCTGGTCCCTGTACCTCCCACGACGTGCTCGATCCCTTCCACGACTGCGACTTGGGGGCATCGCACGTCATGAACGTTGCTGCTCCCGACATTTCCCGGCTCACCCGCCGCGAGTTGGAAGTGCTGCACGTGATCGGGCTGGGCGAAAGCAACCGCCTGCTGGCCAGGCGGATGGGAATCGCCGAACGCACCGTCAAGGCCCATGTGTCCAGCATCATCGCGAAGCTCGAATTGCGCTCGCGCGGCGATGCGACGGCCTTGTCGATACTCCGTCATGCCGAGGTCCACGGAATCCTGAACCTCCCTAAGAGCCAGTAGAGGCAAGCGCTTTGGGGTGGCGAAAGTTGTCTTCGTCAAGTGATCGTGTCGCTGAAAGAGAGAACAGCATGACGAAGTCAGCCCGCATAGCCGCCGCTTCGATCGTCGCGGCCCTTGCGATCGGTGTCGCGGCTCCTGTTGCCAGCGCCGCCCAGACCGCCACCCCGGTCGTCTCCGTTGCCTCCCACTCGCCCTCCGGCGCGGTGACCGCCGCCGGGCAGCTCGGCGGCAGCGCGCAGGCGCCGGCCGCCAGCGCAGCCGACGTGGCCGCTGTGCAGGAAGCCGCCGCGAGCGGCAAGGGCAAGGCTTTCATGGAGCTGCTCAAGCGGACGGGCGGCCTGTTCTCGAAGGCCGTCGCCAAGGCCAAGGAAGGCCGGGCCGCGTTCAACAATTGGATGGGTGACCAGCACTGGACCGTCCGCGCCGCCTGGTGGGCGCTCAGCGGCGGCACCCAGACCTGGGTGTTCGAGCAGCTGCTGAACTGGATCGGCTAAAACTCCGGGCCGCCCCCTGGGCACCCTCAGGGGGCGGCCCCTCTTCGACGAACGGAAGGCGCGGCATGACCACACGAAAGTCCGGATCCACTCCGGTGGACTCATTCTTCGCGGCACCCATGGTTCTGCTCGCCCTCACCTTCCCGGTCTTCTTCTTCCTGGGAGACACCGGACGGACCGCCGGATGGCTGCTTTACGGGGCAGGGATACTTCTGACCCTCGGCGGTTTGCTCTATTGCGGCCTTTCCCGGAAGAGCCCGAGCTGGGGCGGCGCGAGCTGCGTCGTCGGCGCAGCCGTCATCGGCCTGATCGCCTGGAACATCCACGGGTGGCCCTGGTGAATTCCTCGGGACCCCTCTCCGAAAGTGGTCTGACCGCGTATTCCCTGAGCCGCGCGTTCGGCTCGAAAACCGTTTTGCACGATGTGTCGTTGCGCGTTCCCCCCGGCTCTGTGACCGGATTTCTGGGAGCCAATGGAGCCGGAAAGAGCACCGCCATCCGGATCGTGCTCGGCCTGCTCAGGGGCGAGGGACAGAGCCTCTTCCTCGGCCGGCCCCTTTCGTCCTGGAGCTCCCCGGGCCATGTGGTCGGGGCCGTTCTCGGTGGCGTCGCCGGCCACCCCCGCCACCGGGTCCGCACTCACCTGGGGATGGTCGCCGCCGGGATGGGTCTGCCGGGGCAACGGGTCGACGAGGTCCTCGACCTGGTCGGCTTGCGGGAGGCCGCCGCGCTGCGGCTGGGGGCCCTCTCCCTGGGCATGGCCCAGCGGGTCGGCATCGCCCAAGCGATGCTCGGAGATCCGCCCGTGCTCATCCTCGACGAACCGGGGAACGGCCTCGATCCACACTCCCTGCGCTGGTTGCGTACGTTCCTGCGCGGCCTCGCCGCGGAGGGACGGGCCATCCTCGTCTCCAGCCACCTCCTGGGGGAGATGGAGCAGCTCGCCGACGGGGTGATCGTTCTCGCACGGGGGCGGGTGGTCGCGCAGACCACGGTGCGGGAGATCGCCGCCCGGACCGGGACCGTCACCGCGCAGAGTCCGCACCCCGATCGGCTGACGGAGCTCGTATCGAAGGCAGGCGGCACGACGCGGCCGATCGAGGGAGACATGGTCGCGATCAGCGGACTGGACCGCTTCCAGGTCGGGGCACTGGCGGCTGCCGATTCGCTGGCACTCAGCTGGCTGGACGAACGACCGCCTTCCCTGGAGGACTTCTACCTCTCCGTCGCGCACGAGGAGTTCCACATCCGATGAGCACCCCGATGACGGACCCTCCAGAGACGCAGACGCAGACGGAGATGGCGGCGCACGCCGTCCCAGCGCGCCCCCGGCCGCAGACGCCGTCTGCCGCCACCGCCCTGCGCCGGGCCGCCGCCTACGAATGGCACCACCTGTACGGCCTGCGCTCCACCTGGATCCTGCTTTCCGTGGTGGCCCTCCTGGCCATCGGCAACGGGGTGAGCCTGCTGCTGGTGGCCGACGCGAACGCGGCCCCCACGCCCGCGGCCGTCGCCGACGCCTTGCAATGGTCTCCGGCCGCCACCCAGGTACCGATGCTGGCCCTGCTGCTCATCGCGCTCGGCACCGGCTCCGTCAGCACCGACCTCGCGCGCGGAGCGGCTCGTACGACATGGCTGACCGCCGCCTCCCGGGGGACGGCGTTCGCCGCGAAGCTCGGCGTCGCGGCGGCGTCGGCCGCCGCCGTCGCCGCCGCGTCCGCGCTGCTCGCCGGGGCTGCCGGGGCAGTGGCCCTCGCCGCGTCCGGGCTGCCCCAGCCCGCTTGGGGGCAGGCGCTGCCCGCGCTGCTGCGCTTCGTGCTGGTACTGGCCTGCTGGCCTGCGGTGGCCGGCTCGGTGGCGGCGATCGTGCGCAACCGGGCGGGAACCGTACTGGTCCTCGTGGTGTGGCCGCTGATCGCCGAGCGGCTGACAGGCCTGCTCCTCGGTCGGCTCCTCGGCGTCGACGGGCTCGGCGGATGGCTGCCCTTCGCGGCTGCGCGGGCCGCCATGTCGGGGGCCCCGGACCACGCGCCGGACGCCGGGGACGCCGCCTTCGCGCAGGCGATGCTCGGCAGCGACCTCGGCCCCGGAACCGGTCTGCTGGTGTACGTCCTGTTCACCCTGGTCCTGGCTGCCGCCGGCGCCTGGGCCTACCGGAGGCGGGACGCCCTCTAGGGTTTCCCGCCGCCCTACCGGAGCCGCTCCGGCTCCGTTGCGAGCACCGGGGCGGGCAGGTACGCGCGGACCAGGAAGCCGCCGTCCGGCGTAGGGCCGGCCTCCAGGCTGCCGCCGAGGGCCTGGGCCCGCTCGCGCAGCCCGGTCAGCCCGTGCCCCCCGCCCTTCAACGGCGTCGGCTTCGGCTGCGGCCGGGCGGCGCGCGTCGGCACCCGGCTGCGGATCTCGACGAGCAGGCCCTCCGGGCCGGGCCCCGGCGAGGGGGCGGCCAGCACCGCCGTGGCCGCCCCGGACGCGTGCTTGCGTACGTTGGTCAGCGCCTCTTGCACGATCCGGAACGCCGCCTCCTGCACGGCCGCGGGCCACGGGCGCGCCAGTGCGTCCTCCAGGTCCGCCGAGACGTCCAGACCGCTTTCCTCGATCAGCGCGGGCACCTGCCGCAGCTCCGGCCCGTCGCCGCCCGGGCCGTCCTTCAGCAGGCCCACCACGCGCCGCAGTTCGGTCATCGTCGCAGCGCCCAGCTGCCGGATCGACGCGGCCGCCTCCCGGCTATCCCGTTCGCCGGCGGTCCGCTCCAGCGCCCCGGCCCGCACCACGATGAGGCTGACGTGGTACGAGACCGAGTCGTGCATGTCCCGGGCCAGCCGGGCCCGTTCCTCGGCCGCCGCGGTACGCGCATGGAGCACCCGTTCGCGTTCCTGCGCCGCGACGAGCCCGTTGATGTGCTGGGACAGTTCCTGCCTCGCCCGCGCGAGCGAACCCAGTGCGGTGGGGCCCGCGCTGGCCAGCAGAGCGGAGACCAGCCCCATCAGGCCGTACTCGGGCGTCCACTCCTCCGGAAGCTCCGCCGGGTGCCAGTAGGCAAGGGTGGCCAGGAAGAGGAGACCGGCGCAGGCCAGTGTCACCGCTCGGGACCGCGCCGCGACCGCCACCTGGTACATCGCGAACAGGGGCGCGAGCACGAGGTAGCCGGTGTACGCGACGGGCAGCGTGGCCAGCAGCGCCGGGACCGGATAACGGGTGCAGACCGCGACCGCGGCGAGGGTGAAGCCGTACAGCGCCAGGTCCGGCGGACTGCTCTCGCCCCACACCGTGACCACTTCCGCGCCCGAGACCGCGAGGACGACGGCCGTCTGCGCGACCGGCGGAAACCTCACGCGGCCGTCCGGGGATCCGTCCGGGCCAGTCCGGCCCGGTGGGCGAAGACGGCGGCCTGGACCCGGTTCTCCAGCCCGAGCTTGCCGAGGATCGCACTGACGTGGTCCTTCGCCGTGGCCGAGCTCAGCCCCAGCCGTCGCCCGATCTCGGCATTGGCCAGACCGTCCGCGAGCAACGCCAGGACCTCACGCTCGCGTGCCGTCAGGGAGTCCGGCAGTACGTGCCCGGGACTCGCCGAGCCCTGCGCGAGGTAGCCCTGTACGACGGACCGCGCGACCGGCGCCGACAGCACGGTCCCCCCGGCCGCGATCAGCCGCACCGAGTGGATGAGTTCGTCGGGCGCGGTGTCCTTGAGCAGGAACCCCGAGGCTCCGGCACTCAGCGCACGTGCGACGTCTTCCTCGCCGGAAAAGGTGGTCAGCACAGCGACGGCGGGCGGCGCCTGCCCGGCCCGCAGGGCCTCCAGCACCGTCAGGCCGTCGGTGCCCGGCATCCGCAGGTCGAGCAGCACCACGTCGGGGCGGTGGAGCGCGACGGCCGAAACGGCTTCGGGACCGTCACAGGTCGCGGGCACCTGGATGTCCGGTTCAGACTCCAAGATCTGCTGCATACAGGTGCGCAGCAGCCGTTCGTCGTCGACGATCAGGACCCGGATCACTGAACCATCCCCCTTTGGCCGGCCCATCCCGTCGACCATAACAACGTCGGTCTGGCGCGGGCGGTCGTCAGGGGCGGGATCCAGCCGCCGCCCCTGGTCCCCGGGCCGGTCGCCACGTGATGCGGGGCATGCCATCCCCGCGTGGTTCACGCGGACACGGGCCGCCCGTCTCGGCCGGTGGCGTCGAGCAGCAGCTTCGCGGCCACCGTCGCCCCGTCCGTGCGGACCGTGTCGGCCACGGCGGTCGCCCGTACGCGGGTCTCGGGGGCCAGGGCCGTCTTGAGCGCGACCGACAGGGACTCGAAGGTCGGGGTCGGGCCGTCGTGTGCCGCACCGATGCCAAGGTCGGCCACCCGGCCGGCCCAGTACGGCTGGTCCGCCATCTGGGGGACCACCACCTGGGGCGTGCCGGCCCGGGCGGCCGTCGTCGTCGTGCCCGCGCCGCCGTGGTGTACGACGACGGCCACCCGGCGGAACAGCGCCTGCTGGTTGACCTCGCCGACGGTGAAGCAGTCGTCCTGGTCGTCGATCAGACCCAGGCCGGCCCAGCCGCGCCCGATGAGTACGCGGCGGCCCTGCGCGCGAATCGCCTCGATGGCCGCCCGGGCGACGCCCTCCGCGTCACGCACGGGAATGCTGCCGAAGCCCACGTACACCGGCGGTGTGCCGGCGTCCAGGAACTCCTCCAGCGCGGTCGGCAGCCGGCGTTCGTCCGGCCGGATCCACGCGCCGGTCTGCACCACGTCGAGGTCCGCAGGCTCCAGCCACGGGCTCAGGGCCGGGTCCGTCGCCAGCCACGGCCGTTCGGTGAGGACGTGGTCGCGGACGTTGTCCACCAGCGGCAGGCCGAGCGGTGCCCGGTGAGAGTTGATCGCCTCGCCGAACAGCTCGTTGAGGCTCTCGGTGTTCAGGTCCCACAGCACCCGGTTGTCGGTCACCTCCGGCGGGAGCGGCCGGCCCGGCCATGCGAGCGGCGGGTGGTGCGGCGACGGCAGGTAGGTCGGGAAGTAGGCGACGAACGTGTAGGGGATGCCCAGTTTCTCGGCCGCCGCCCGCGCGGCGGCCGCGGCCGGGAGCGAGCCGGTCGCCACCACCGCGTCACAGCCCTCGGCCACTGCGGCGACCACGTCGTACGTCGAGCCGAACAGTGCGGCCGCACGCTGGGGCAGGGTCGTCGCCGACGGCGGCGGCGCCGTCCCCGTCACCGCCGCCGTGACCGTCGCACGCAGCGACTCGCCGATGGGCGCCAGGGGCAGGCCGACACCGTCGAGGAAGTCCACGAAGTCCGGCGGCGCACACACCCGCACCTCCGCGCCGAGCGCCCGCAGCTGCACCCCGAGTCCTGCCATCGGCTCGATGTCTCCGCGCGACCCGTAGGCCATCAGCAACACACGCATTTTCACAACTCTCGTTTCCGTAGTGTCTGAACGTGGCCGAACCGCAGGTCCCTCAGCTCCCCTCGGCCGCCGAGGGCGGCACCTTCGAGAAGGTGGTGATGGTGAAGCCGGAGTCGAAGGTTCGCGTGGTGCCCGGGACGAAGCTCGTCGGGGTGAAGGGACCATCGAACAGGGGGATGCCGGACCCGATGACGATGGGGTGCCGCTTGATGATCAATTCGTCGATCTCGTCGCGCAGGGCCGCCGCCAGCTTGCCGCCCGCCACACAGCCAGATGTCGTACGGGCTGGTCCACCCCAGTTTCAGGCCCGGGGCGTAGGTCGCGCTTCCCATGATGACCGTGTCGAACCGCCGGGCGGCCCGGTCGGCGATGCCCAGCGGCTCACGTGCGGGCGTGGGCATGGTCTCGGGGAAGTCCGCCAGGATCGCGGCGGATTCCTCGCCGCCGAAGGGGAAGAAGTCGTACTGGTCGTCGGGACCGGCGATGTAGCCGTCGAGGGTGGCGGCGATGTAATAGATCAGCTTGCGCACGGGCTCTCGCATCTTCGGGACGGATGGCGGCGGGGGTACGGGCACGGGCACGGGTACGGGTACGGATCAGGTCGTGGGCACGTCGAGCTGGAACTCGCAGGTGCGCCGGTAGGAGCGGAAGCCCAACTCCCGGTTGACTGCGAGCATGTGGACGTTGTCCTCGGCGTTGTCGGTCTCGATCTCGACGACGCCGGGGTGTTCGGCGCGCAGCCGGCGCACCATGGCCGCCTTGAGCCACAGCCCCAGACCCAGGCCGCGGTGCGCGGGTACGACCGCGGTGTCGTACTGCTGCACCCGGGTCGGCGTTCCCCGGGGGACCAGGATCTCGGTGTAGCCCGCCATGGCTCCGTCGTCGTGGACGGCGGCGACGGTCAGCAGCGTGTCCCCGCGGTCGGCGATCACCTTGGCCATGGCCCGTACGCGGTCGGCGTCCCAGTCCACGCTGCCGTAGTCCAGGTCTCCGACGGGCATGTCGTTCATCGCGTTCTTGGCCGTCGCGAAGGCGGCGGCGAGGTCGTCGGGGACCGTCCCGGTCCAGCCGGTCACCCGGTAGCCGGGGTGCTCGGCATCGGCGAGCCGGCGCATCCTGTCCGCGTCCGTCTCGTCCATCTGGTCCAGGCGCAGGATCAGGTGGTCCAGGGCCAGTGCTCGGCGGAAGTTCCACCGGTCGCAGAAGGCTTCGCCCGGGCTTTCGGCGGGAGCCGTGACGACCAGGCTGCGCCGGTTCTCGGTGCGGCAGGCCGCCACGACCGCCGACAGCAGGCGGGAGCCGGCTCCCCGGCGCCGGTGCGCGGGGTCGACGTGGAGTTCCATCTCGGCCAGGTGATCTCTCCCCGGGGAGGCGAACAGGCGCAGGCCCGCGATGCCGACCGGGACGCCGTCCGCCCCGGTGGCCAGCCAGGTCAGCCGATGGCTGTCCAGCGTCGGATTGGTGAGCTGGGCATGGATCTGCCCGGGGTCGGGAGGCGGTACGCCCGGCAGGTCGTGGGCCATCGAGGCGGCGACGACCTGGTGCCACGCGGCGGCGTCGTTGATCGAAATGCGGTCCAGCGGAGTGAGGTGGACGTGCTCGGACAAGGCGATGTCTCCTGCGGTCGAGTTGGTTGTACTTACGGTCTGCGGGTCGCGGCAGTCGGTGGCAGTGCGTCAGAACGCAGTGCCTGGAGCCCAGCGGTTCAGGGCGGTGTACGTCGGCACCCACTGGTCGGTGCAGGCGGCGCGGGTGGGTGCGGGCAGCGGAGCGAGGAGTTTCTCCACCGTCGGTTCGTCGGCGCCGTCCAGCAGCCACGGCAACAGCACGGCCCCGTCCGGGCCGAGCCGCTGGGCGTGGACCTGGCCGAAATGGTCCCACTGCTCGGCAGTCAACGCGCCCTGGAGCAGCGGCAGAACCGTTTCCTCCTCGTGTCTGAGGTGCCCGGCCAGACCGGTGGTCAGCGCGTCGGTCAGGTCGCCCAACCGCAGCGGATCCACCTGCGGGTCGGCCAGCGCCGCGTCGATGGCGTCGATCACCGTGTCGAGAGCGGCGTGTTCGGCCTCCATCACCTCCAGAAGAGCGAGCACCTCCGGGTTGCCGGCCAGACTTCGGCGCAGCGCCGGCAACAGCGCTTCGTCTTCGGCCGCGTGGTGGGCGCGTAGAGCCTTTTTGAACAGCTGCCATCCGGCGGCGGTGGCCAGTACGTGCCGCGCGTCACTGTCCCCCCGGGTGCTAACTCGGTCCAGATGGGCCAGTTCCCGGCGCAGGGCGTCGTGCATCGCGTACATCGCGGTCGGGTCGATACGGTCACTCATGGTCAGGGCCGGGACGTGCCGGTCGGCGCCCGGACCACGGCATCGACAGGCCGCTCGGCTAAGTGCGGGGACAGACGCTCCTCCAGGAAGAGGTTGCCGGTGCCCGTCATCGAGTCCGGCAGTACGAGCGCAGGGTTCTTCGTGCGTGCTTGCATGCCCTCAACCTTCTTGCGGGCCGCAACAATGATCAATGTAAACTTCCGCGCGGTTCGATAACCGCAGGGTTATCTACGGGGGGCTGGGGAGCCGGTGGAGCTGCGGGACATCGAGATCTTCCTGGTGCTGGCCGAGGAGCTGCATTTCGGCCGTACCGCACAGCGGCTGCACGTCTCCCAGGCGCGCGTCAGCCAGGCCATCAAGAAGCAGGAGCGGCGCATCGGTGCCGAGCTGTTCACCCGCACCAGCCGCACGGTGTGCCTGACCGAGGTCGGCCGACAGTTCCGCGACGATCTGCGACCGGTCTACGCGGGCCTGCACGACTCCCTGGAGCGCGCCCGGCTGGCCGCCCGTGGCATCACCGCACAGCTCCGCGTCAGCCTGATGCCCTTCAACCTCGTCGATCTGCACCCCTACTGGAAGACGTTCCGCTCGCGGTACCCGCAATGGGAACTCCAGATCCGCCTGGCAACCTTCAACGACGTGTTCGGCCTGCTCCGTTCCGGCGCCATGGACGTCCTTGTCGCCTGGCTGCCGGTGGAAGAGCCGGACTTCACCGTCGGTCCGACCTTGTGCACCGACTCCCGGATCCTTGCCGTGTCCGACGACCACCGGTTCGCGCAAAGGGACTCCGTGCCGTTGGAGCTGCTCGCCGAGTTTCCGCACGCCACTGCCCTCGACCTGCCGGACTACTGGGAGGACAGTTACCTGCCCTTCCACACCCCACGAGGCCGACCGATCGAGCGCATATCGGTGGCGGACAACAGCGACGAGCTGATCAGCATGGTCGGCATGGGCGAGATCATCCACACCTTCCCCAGCCATGTCACCAGGTACTGGGGCATGTCCCACATCCGGTGGTTGCCCATCCCCGAGATGGGGACCTTGCGCTTCGCCCTGGTCTGGCGGACCGAAGCCGAGAACGACCTCATCCGCGCTCTGGCCGACACGGTGCGAGACCTCGGCGTCATCCGATTCTGACGGCAACCGAGAGGGTCGGGCCGTGCCCCCTTGTTAACCGGTGCTCACCGCTCTGAAGGGCAAGGACACGATCCCAGGCCGCCGTCCGAGGCCGACACGACTCCGGTCGCGCTCCCGTTCCACCCCCCCGGGGACGGGGCCCGGGCGGCTGGTGAAGTCCTCGATGAGGCAGCGACTCACCGACGAGCTCCAGGCACCTCTCTACGCCACGCTGACCGATCGGCAACGCACCGAATTCGCCCGACTCGTGAACGGGTTGACCGCCTCGCCGGCCCTGTGACCGGCTTCGAGCCGGCGATCGTGCGACCCGGGCCGGCCACTACCCGATTCCCGGCATCAACAGGCCGCGGCCGATTCGCTCATCCGCGCAGCAGGGCCTGGCGCTCCGAACCACCGCGACAGGGCGCCGGCGAGCCTGTCCTCCGTATCCCACGTGCCGGACGCGTCCCCCGTGTCCCCCACGTCCCCAGCGTCGGCTGCCCAGGCAACGATTCCGTCCGGGCGTACGAGCAGCCCGGCCGGCGCCGGTCCGCCGGGGCAGTCGGTGGTGACGAGTCGGACCCGGTCGCCGTACCCCTCGGCGTCCGCCCTGAGTCCCGCGTCGTCGGCGAGATCGAGCAGCAGTGCCCGCCCGTCGTGGAGCAGGTCCCCGAGGCGCGTCCCGTCGGTGAGTTCGAGGTCCGGGGCGCTGCGGCCGACCAGTGGATGGCTGCCGGGCAGGTCGTACCGGTGCGAGACGCCGGAGATCTTCTTGGCGAAGTACGTGGTGCCGGCGACGGACTCGGTCAGCTCGGCGACGACGTCGCGCAGGGCCCGGGCCTGCGGCTGCGGCCGCATCAACGCGATCTGCGCCCGGGTCCATTCGAGCACCCATGCCCCGATCGGATGCCGTTCGGCCGTGTACGTGTCCAGCAGCTCCTCCGGTGCCCGACCGCGGACGACTGCGGCAAGTTTCCACCCGAGGTTCATCGCGTCCCCGATGCCGAGGTTGAGCCCCTGGCCGCCGAACGGGGAGTGGACGTGAGCGGCGTCGCCCGCCAGGAGGACCCGGCCCGCGCGGTAGTCGGGCACCTGGCGCGCGTTGTCGGTGAAGCGGGTGGCGGTGCGCACCCCGGTGATCGTGACCTCCGCCCCGGAGACGCGCCGCAGACTCGCCTGCAACTCCTCTGCGGTGACCGGTGCTTCCCGGTCGGCCGGCGGCCCGTCGAACTCGACCGTGAGGATGCGTCCGGGCATCGGCCCGTGCACGTACGTCCCGGCGTCCGTGTGATGCCAGCCGGGGCGGAGGGCTTCGGCCCCGGTCATCTCGACGAGCGCCTGGTGACCGGTGATCTGCGGATCCGTACCGGGGAAGGCGAACCCGGCGAGCTTGCGGACGGTGCTGCGGCCGCCGTCGCAGCCCACGAGCCAGCCGACGCGTATGGCCTCGCCCGTCCCGTCGGCCACCCGGGCCGTACGGATCTCGATCCCGCCGTCTTCCTCGTCGAACCCCGTCAACTCCGTGCCGCTGCGCACCTCGACACCGAGCTGGAGGGCGCGCTCGGTGAGCACCCGCTCGACCTCCTGCTGCGGTACGAGGCTGACTTCTCCGGCGGGACCGGCGTTCATGAAGTCCGGGTCGGTCGCGTCCAGCAACTCCCCGCGCAGCATGATTCCGCCGAAGTGCCCGATGAACTTGGCGGGCGTGTGAGGAGGCTGTCCGTTCGCCTGCGTCCCCTGTCGTTCGCGTACGAACGCCTGGAACCGCTCGACGGAGCGCTGCTGCACCTCGGCCAGTGCGGGCAGCATGCCGCGCCGGTAGAAGGCCTCGGCGGTCGGTGTGTTGATCGCCCCCGCCTTGATGGTCTGATCCACTTCCGTGCGCCGCTCGACGACCACCACGCTCGCGCCACCGAGCCGGAGCTCGCAGGCCAGCATCAGTCCGACCGGGCCGGCTCCGGCCACCGCTACGTCAAAGTCCGAGTTCATAGCGTTGACTATAGTCACTAAAACTTTAGAGTCGCTATAGTGTTTTCGTGACCCAAGGAAGTGAGAGGCGCGGCTCCGGAGAGCGTGCGGCCGACCAGGCGTTGACATTGCGCGAGCGCAAGAAGCGCGAGACGCGGCAGCGGATCTCGGACGAGGCGACGATGCTGTTCGCGGCGCGCGGCTTCGACGAGGTGACCGTGGCGGAGGTGGCCAAGGCCGCTCATGTCTCCACGATGACGGTCTTCAACCACTTCCCCCGCAAGGAAGACCTCTTCCTCGACCGGATCCCCGAAGCGGTCGAGCTCTTCACCGCTGCGGTGCGAAACCGTCCGGTCGGCGAGTCTCCACTGGCCGCTCTGCGCGCTCTGCTGCTCCAACTCCTGGACCAGCGCCATCCACTGGCGGCGGTGAGCGACGACTTCCCGTACTTCTGGCGCATCGTGCTGGACTCGTCCACCCTGCGGGCGCGGGCGCGCGAAGGCGTCGAGGAGGTGGAGAACGCGCTGGCGGACGCGATGGCCGAGACCACCCCCGGGGGCGACGGCCCCGACTCCCGCCTCGCGGCAGCGCTGACCGTCGCCGCGTATCGAGCCGTCTACGTCACCACGGCCCAACGCCTGCTCGCGGGCGAGCGCGCGGACGATGTGGCCGACGATCACCGCTCGCGTGTGCACGGTGCGTTCGACGCACTGGAGCGTGCACTCCCCTCGGCGCGCTGACGGCCTGCCCCGTCCCCGGTGCCGCTCGCCGAAGCCCCCGCTCGATCCCGCCCGCGCCGGGGCGGTCCGGACAACGGACGAAGGCCCAGGACGCTGACCTGGGCCTTCGCATCGGCCTTCGCAAATCGGCAGGCGTACGGACGTCACGTCCGGTTTCGGTGACGGATGGCTTCAGTGATGGATTCCGGATCCACGTAGCGGCCACCACCGTGAACAGCTCGAATGCAGGCGGCGACTTCTTGGCCTTGTGCCTCCTTGCGCAGGACGGCGCGGACCCCTTTGGAAAGAAGCTCGTTGAGTGACTCGCCGGGGTGGGTTGCGATGACCACCACCGCGCAGGTGGGCAGCTGATGCCGCAAGGCGATCGTCAAGGGCAAGGTGGCCAGGCCGCGGAGCGGGGATGCCAGGACGGCCACGTCCGGCCGCAAGGACAGTGTCGCCGAAAGGGCCTGGCCGGCAAGCGCCGCGGTGCCCACGATCTGCAGGTCGTCCTCGAGGCCGAGTATCGCGGTCAGCGTCTCTCGGAAGACCTGGTCCGCGTCTGCGACAAGGACGCGAATCTTGGGCCCTTGGGAATTACTCACCGCGAGTCTCCAGGGGTTTCGCAATTCTTGCGGTGTCGTGTGGTGCTGGGCTCACCTGTGAAACCGTCGCCGCCCGCCCGACATCGCCCGGCAAGGCGCCGTACGCCACGGGGCCGGCCGCCAGGTTGGGACGGGACGCGGCGTCGTCGGGGTGCCCGAGTCGGTCCGGTACAGGGGCGCCCCTCCGCCCGGGGGCGCCTCCCGTTGGTGGCCGGCGAGATGCACGGCACCGGACGACGCGGGCCCTACCGGCCTGATCCGAAAGAAGCGGCCTGGCGGAACCATGGGGAAATCATGTGGCAGGGGTCGCCGATCGCCGTCCTGGTGATGTGCCCCAGCCACGTCGTGTCTCCTGCCGGGGCCACCGCGACGCCGCGGGCCGGTGCACCTCCCCGCAGAGTGACGGAGTCGAGGCGGTAGGTGCGGACGTCCAGCATGCCTGGAACTCCTTCGAGCGGCAGGAAGAGTTCCAGGTCCGCCTTGCCTCGGCCGCCGCCCGAGCCCGTGGTGGCCGATCCCACCAGCCGGTTGCCGAGGATGCCTCCTGCCATGAGCTGGACGGATCCGCCCCCGACCGGCTGGAGCACGCCGGGTGCGTCGGGGAACATGACGTCGGTGCGGCTCCCCGAAGTCACGTACGCGCCGTAGGCCTTCTCCGTGTAGGGCTGTGACTGCGCCAGGGCGATGGCTCCGGCAGCGAGCAGTCCTAGGGTGGCCAGGGCTCGCAGGGGGGTGTGCGCGTTGGCGGAACCGTACATCCGTATGAGGCGGTGCAGCACCCATCCGGCGACGAAGGCCAGCAGGGACAGCCAGGTGAGGGCTCCCATCGGCCCGTATCCGAGCAGCGTGGCCCGGGCGACGACAAGGAGGTTGGCGATGAGCACCCAGGGGTAGATCATGCACACTGCGCCGAACACAGCCCATCCGTCGGCGAGTTGCCGCCTGGGATGCGGCCCGCCGAAGAGCAGCCAGCTGATGACGGATCGGCAGTCCGCCATGCTCTTGTCGCGCAGGTTGGGGATGTTCGTCCATGCCATGAGCGCGATGTATCCATCGAGCCGGATGAAGGGCAGCAGGTTGAGAATCCCGGTGAATGCGGTCATGAGCGCACACAGTCCCAGGACACGTCCGGGTTCGCCGCCCCAGATCGCCGAGCCGACCGCGAACAGGCCGGCGGCGGCCAGCTGGCAGATCACTCCTGCCAGGGCGACCAGGACACGCTGTCGGCGGCTTCTCAGCCGCCACAGGTCGGTCACGTCGCAGAACATCGCCGGCGCGCCGTAGAACAGCATGGCCCCGATGCGGTGGGGGCGGCCGCCGAACCGCGCCAGCACGGCTCCGTGCGCGAACTCATGGACGCCGTTGACGGCGATGACGGCCACCACGGCGATCAGCCAGTAGTGCCAGGGCACGGGCTGCCAGGCAGCCTTGGCAGCCTCGGTGGTACCGAGGCTGACCGATACGAGCCCGGCCAGTATCGCCAGGAAGCAGCCCGCTGCCGTAGCCCGGTTCGCCATGAGGCGGGGCAACAGGCGCCCCGGAGACAGGAGTGCGGGCCGGTCCAGGACGGTGAACTGGAGGGAAGCGGGCGGCTGGAACCGGAATCTGCTCTGCGTGGCGGGCGGGGAGTCGGTGCCGACGAGCAAGCCGAGGTCGGTGAACTTGCGTATCACCAGATCGAATTGCCGCTCGTCGATGACCGTTCCCAGGTCGCGCCGCACCTGCTGCACGTCCCGGGTCCCGTCCAGGCTGCGCAGCAGCTCGGTTGCGCTGCCGCCCAGCCGGGTGAAGCGTCGCTGCTGCTCGTCCGCGACCGTCCAGGCACGCCCGCCTTCCTCCGGGGGGAGGAATTCGAGGTCCGGTCTCAGCTGGGGACGGCCCGGGATCTCGCGCTCAGGTGCTTTGACGGCCATCTCAGTGCGCCTCCGCTGTCTTCTCCCGCCGGAGCGCACCGGTGAGCGCCACCAGGATGTAGCCGAGCAGCATGGCCGCGGCGGCCCATGCCTGCAGCGGCATGGTCAGTTCGGGATCGTGCAGCAGGGACAGTTGGGCACCTCCGGGCAGGAAGCGTCCGAACGAGGGCGCCACGACGATCAAGACGGCTTCGATGCCGGTGGTGTAGGCGACGACGGCCATGACGGTGGCCACCTGGTTCCGTATCAGATATCCCAGTGCCACCCCCCACGGTCCGGCGAGCGCGCTGATGGCCACGATCATCACGGTGAGGCGGACCATGTCGGCCGAGTAGGTGGGGGTGTGTCCACCGAACACGGCCACCAGGGTGCTGGCCAGTACCGACAGCAGCCCGACGGGGATGCCCGCCAGGAGGGCGACCAGGGCCTTTGCGGCAAGGACCCGATCGCGGCGCGGTGTGGTGAGGTAGGTGCGGGTCCACGTGCGGTGGCGGTACTCGTTGGTCACCAGGAGGGAGCCGGCGATCGTGGCGAAGAGCAGGCCGGCGAACCCTTGGCGGACGATGGCCTCGGCGGCCTCGGCTCCGGTCTTGCCCTGATCGGCTACGGTCTGCAGCGTCCCGACTCCGGCCATGACGATGAGGCCGAGGCCGATGCCCACGGTGTACAGGAGGCCGCGCCCGGCCCACAGTTTACGGAATTCGGCGGCCAGTTCGTTGCTCACGCTGCCTCCCGGTCGAGAACGCTGTGGAATGCTTCTTCCAGGGACTCCCGGTGTTCTCCCGCCACCAGGCTGCTGATCGTGCCCGAGTAGCGGACGCTGCGGTTGAGGACCACGGCGTTGTCAGCGGTCCGTTCGATCTCGTCGAGGCTGTGACTCGATACGAGAACCGCGCCGCCGTCGTCCGCGAAGGACCGCAGGAAGGACCGCAGCCAGCGGATGCCGTCCGGGTCGAGTCCGTTGGCGGGTTCGTCGAGGACGAGTACGCGTGGGGACCCGACGAGCGCGCACCCCAGGGAGAGCCGCTGGCGCATGCCCAGCGACAGGGCGCCGATCTTCTTGTTGCGCGCGTCGGCGAGGCCCACGGTGTCGAGCACTTCGTCCACGGCCGTCCCCGGCATGCCCAGGGACCTGGCGACCAGGCGCAGTTGGGCGCGGACGGAAAGCGCGGGGTGCCCGGGTACGTCGGTGATGGCAGCGCCGACGACCCGAGCCGGTGAAACAAGTTCCCGGTAGGGGACCCCGTCGACCAGCGCGGTTCCTGCCGTGGGGGTGGTGAGTCCCAACAGCATTCTGAGAGTGGTCGTTTTGCCTGAGCCATTGCGTCCCAGCAGGGCTGTGACCGAGCCGGCCGGCACGTGGAAGGACACCCCGTCCACGACTCTGCCCGTGCCATAGTCCTTGGCCAGGTCTCTGCAAACAATCATTGGATCCACGCTGTTGACTTTCAGGACAGGGGAAAGGGGAGGGGTTAGCTCCTGCGCGCCAGGAGGGCCCAGATGGCTGCGATTTCTACAGCGGCCAGCACGTACAGGCCAATGCGCAGGGCTCCGTCGCTGCCTCCGGCCATTGATGCTGTGGCCAGCAGTGCGGCGGCGAACAAGAGGACATAAGAATTACGGCTATTCATTGAACAATCCAAAAGTCGAGAAGACACTGAACTTCTCGTGGAGTCTACGAGGGGATCTCCGTGGCCTTTGAAGCGACCCGGCCGGGGCCGGGAGCGAGGTCTTCCTCGCTCCCGGCCCCGCCGTATTCGCCGGTCAGGTGATGCTCAGACCGATGACGAACGCGGCGCCGCCGGCCGTGGTCACCTGGACGACGTCGTTCCAGCTGGGGGCGTCGAGCGAGTCGAGCTCCTCTACGGCGAAGTCAGCGGACTCCTGCGGTACTTCGACGGACTCGTGGTTCATGTGTCTTCTCTTTCTCAGTGGTGTGATGCTGGTCGGGGAGGTCAGGTCAGGTCAGCGCGATGGCGCCGGCGATGCCACCGGCGATGCCCACGCCCGCGGCGAAGCCGTCCATGAAGCCGGGGGCGGAAAGCTCCTCCACGTGCTCCACGGCGAAGTCGGCGCAAGCCGCGGTGGTCGGCTGCTGGTCCATGTCGTCGTGCATGGTCACTCCTTCTCAACGGCGGGCTCACGCCCGGCGGAAACCGTCCGGCCGGATGGGACCGGACCGGGGATGGAACGGGTCTGACCAGGCCGGCGTGATGCCGGTCGGGGAGGTCAGGTCAGGTCAGCGCGATGGCGCCGGCGATGCCACCGGCGATGCCCACGCCCGCGGCGAAGCCGTCCATGAAGCCGGGGGCG